>JBBROA010000167.1:0-7183 GCA_038229875.1 Thermoanaerobaculia bacterium
AGGCGTCCCTACACTTCCTCCGCTCGCCGACGCTCTGCTCTGCCCCGGTGGCTTCACTACTACAATTTCCATCGTCGACACTCCGCACTCGGTGATAAACCACCCGCGTCAAGGGTGAACAACCTCCTTAGCCGCGACACTTAGGAGCGACATCCTCCGATTCGGCGCCGCTGCGCTGAGCGTCGAGACGCGTGTCCGGCCCCGGAGCAGGAACGAGCGCAGAGAGAATCATGATGGCGGCCCCACCGGGATTCGAACCCGTATGTCGGCCTCCGGGGGGCTCGGGGGGCCACACGGCCCCCCCGCTCATGACAGCCAGCCGTGTCGGCCGGGCGGCGGGGGGACACGGCGCAGAAGCGTGCGGCAGAGAGAACCATCCCAACGGGACGAACCCGTGCGTCGGCCACGCCTGCCGGCGTTTTGCACCTCGTCGTGGAGGCTGGACTCCGAGAGGTAGACCGAATGGGCGAGCTGGTCCCTGAGCTTTCCGCCGAATACCGACTCATGCAAGAGCGAATAGCGGACGATCGTAGTGCGCGGATCGAGACGGCAGTGAGAAAGAAGGAGGTCAGCCGCGGGCGCTGGCGGCCTCCGGCTCGTGCGCGCTACCGAGTTTCCACCGCCGGCGTGACGGAACCCCTACCCGGTCGCGGTCCTACCCCGCGCCCGGTCCCGCGTTGGGAGGGTGAATTCGAGCTGCATAACTCTTGCACCGCCTTGACTCCCAGAGAGCATTTCGCTCCGAATAGGAGTTTTCGAATGTCGAGCAAAAGCGGTCAAGGTGGCGAGCAGGGTGGAAGCGGCGGGCAGGGCGGACAGAAGGGCGGGCAAGGCGGCCAGGACGACAAAAACAAGCAGGATGGGCAACAGGGTGGGAAGCAAGGTGAGCAAAATGACAAGAACAAGCAGGGCGGGCAGCAGGGCGGCGGACAAGGCGGCAAAGGTGGAAGCCAGGGCGGCCGCTGAACTCTGATTTATCCTGTCCGGCCCTCCGGAGTTGTTCGGGGGGCCGGACTTCCTAGTCGCTCGGAAATTCCGTCTCGTCGATTAGCGCGACGGCGTTCGCGACGGCTGCTGAGTCGTGACATCCCTAAAATAAGCTGAGCCCAAACAAGGAGGCAACTTGCTGATTACCCTCGGGATCATTCTTCTGATCTGTTGGGCTTTGGGTCTGTTCGCTTTCCATGTCGGCGGAGGGCTTATCCACATCCTCATCGTTCTCGCAGTCATCTCGTTCATCGTGCATCTGTTCCGGGGCCGTCGCGTTTAGCTGAGCCGAAAAGGCTTTTTGATCTGACCCCCGTTGTCGAGGGATTTCTTTGGAGCCTTCCATGGACCATGTCGATTCGCCTCAGATGCCAAACGCAGGGAAACAAAGTCCAGCAGGCCAAGCGAGCAACGCGGGAAGCGGTGTTGGCGCGGCCGAAGGCGCGGACTCTATCTCTGCTTCGGCGGAGAAGTTCGGAGATCTAGCCGGCGAAGCGATTCGCAACAATCCGTTGGCGGCCTCGTTGACCGTCTTCGTCGTAGGCCTCGTGACGGGCGCGATTCTCGGGATTCTTCTGAGCCGGGACTGACTCTCCCTTGAAAATTGAAAGGAAAGCACGATGCGACGTTCAACCGCAATCGGATTCGCTGTTGCTACCGCTCTGTTAGTCGTCTCGGCGCCCACGTACGCGCAGACCAGCGCCGCGCCAGCGATGGCCCAGACTACCGTTGAGCCCGTGCCGACGGCCCTTTCCCAAACCGCCTCGACGGTCGAACGTACCGTCGTCGCCGATCATGACGACTGGGGAAAGTGGGGACTTCTCGGGTTGCTGGGACTCTTGGGTCTCGCGGGTTTGCGTCGCCGAGAAGGGGAAGTCACGGTTGTCGATCGAACGATGCCGCGCCCCCCCTCACCTCCCGTCGATCCCGTCCCGCCTGCCCGCAGATAAAAGGCTTCAGGGCCGCCGAAGGCGGGGAGATTCGTCTTTCATCCCGCTTTCGGCTTTTTTTTCCGCGAACGGTTACGCGCAACGGGTCCGATCAGGCTCGCGGCCAAATACCTTCGCCCTGCAGTACACCGAGCGCTACAGCACGACGCCGCTCACCTCAAAGACCTTTCGGACCGACACCTGGCAGATAGGGCGACGGTCGGAATCCGCAGGGCCGTCGCGCGTCAGTTGACGTCGTGTTGACCTCCGGAGAGGCGACCTTTCGTTCACCCCTTCGCTGGCCGTCAATGTCCACGAAACCGGGCAGGGCCTCACTAGGTGATCGGCGCATTCGCCCGCTAAGACGGCAAAAACGCCGACGAAGTGTGGGACGTCGGCGCGTTAGCCCCCGGCGGCTTTGAGACCGGGCCGCACGCTCACGGTTGTCCGGATCAGTGCGGTGGTCGGATTCTAGTCCCTCCTTAAGGCTTGTCCGATGGCACCCAAGCGACCGACCCCGAATCAGAAGATCAAGGCGGTGCTCAGAACGAGTTTTCGCATTTTCCCCTCCCGTGCCCGGACTGGCACAATTGCCAGTTCGCCGCCTCACGGATCGAAGCATTATGCGGGAGGGCGGGGGCTGCGCGAAAATGCTCGAACCACAGGCCATACGGCTGGGCCTATCATCCCGCGAAGACCCCGTCCAAGTCCTGGCGAAGAAAGCCAATCCGCTACGTACCGTGGCCACCGTTAGGTTCAGCATCGCGGTAACGGCAAGCCCAACCGACACGACGCTGAGGAAGCGGGCAGATGACGGGGCGAATGAATCGGCGACTACTATTATGATCCTTCCTACTTTTTGAAAGAGAGGCATTTGGATGAAGAAGCACGGATTTTCGGGGGCGCTGGCGCTCGGATTCATTCTTTCAACCAGCGCGTTCGCTGGCCCTCAGGCAACCGCATCGAAGAGCGACATTCCGGCCGAGCTGGCGAAGGAAGCGAAGGTCACTCTCGAAGAGGCACGGAAGACGGCCCTCGCCGCTGTTCCTGGCGGAACTCTTCAGTCTGAGGAGCTCGAGAGGGAAAAGGGAAAGCTCATCTACTCGTTCGACATCAAGGTCGGGAAAAAACCCGGCATCCAGGAGGTCGGAGTCGATGCCGTGAGCGGAAAGATCGTCGAAAACAAACACGAAAGTGCCAAGGCTGAAAAGGCTGAGGCGAAAGCCGACGCCAAGAAGGCGAAGAGCAAGAGGTAGCGTCCAATCCTTCGGTTCCTCGGCAGCTTTTAAAACGCTACGGTAAATCCTACTCGGGCTAAAAATGCACTTCGGTTGTCGTAGGTTCCTGACACGAACACCAGGGTGCGCGGGGTCAGGAAGTACCCCCCGCCAATCGTCCCGAAGAGTTCTCCGCTAGGCGCTTCCGGCGTCGTGACGCCGGGCTTCTGAGTACTCGGTGGGGTATCGCCTTCAGTCGATGTGGACGCTGTGGTTCCCAAGACCTCAGAGAAGATTTCGTATCTTTCGTCGGGTCGGTAAACGGCAGCGATTGCGCCCTGAAAGACATTTGAGAGCTGCTGCCCGCGGGGGCTGCCCAGAACTCCGTACCCGACGTGGGCGTGAAGATCGAACGCTCCGAGCTTCTTGCTGGCAATCAAATATCCTGCGTAATCGCTGCGGCCCGTCCCGATAAGGCTGTTCTTGGCTGTCGGGACCTTCACCTCTACCGCTGCGGCGAGAGCCGGTCTGCCGTTCATTTCCGGTAGGAACCGGTAGCTCAACGTAGCTTCGATGTCGCCTACCCCGGTCGCAGATTGCCCAGCCTTCGGCCGAATCGCAGTGTAGACAACCGGCTCGACGGCGATCTCGAGGTAGTCCGTGAATCCGTATTCCAGGAGAAACGGAACCGCCCGTTCGATCCCCTCGCTGGATCTCTGGAATTCAAACGCTGTGCCGAACTTATACGCCCCCTCGGGAAGGAGACGGGCGGTCTCGGTTTCGAGAACCTGCGCCCTCGAACCGAGGGCGAAGCCGAATAGAAGGGCGAACCCGATCACAGCGGGACAACGGGTATTTTTGGTCACGAGCTACCTCCGCGTTTTAGGATCCGAGAAGATGTTGCGCGGCGGAACCAAGTTTACGTCGATGATTTGCGTAGCGATAGGAATATGCCGTACCCAGATCTCCGGACGTCACGGTTCGCAGCCGATCAGAGGTCACGTTCTCGCACACCTCAGCCCGCCGGGGCTGCGCTCCCGGAATTTTCGGCTGGCAAGAGGGATGCACCTGCGTGGGCCGAGACGTATGGGAGCGAGGTGCCGATTCAGAAACGCGGGGAGTTCGATGGCCCTCATCGGAGTTCTCCTCCTCGGCTCCGGAACGCTCGGGCAAGCTTCTGCTCAGGAGCGTCCGACCTCAACGGAAGCACAGGCCTGCTTGCCCGGTTCCCCGGACGAAACCGGTGCCGCTCGGCCTTCGACGGCCCAACGTAGCCCAGTTGCCGTCGGCGAAACGGTCAAATCGGAGCTGAATCGTTACTTCGGAGACGGTCATGCGATGCTCCTCGCACCCTTCCATTGGAACAGGGCGAGCTGGACTCAGGCCGCGATCGCAGCTGCGACCGTCGCCGTGCTCACTCAGGAGGATGCGCGTATAGATAGGGCGATATCCCGGAACCGATCGTCAAGAACGAACGCGGTGGCCCGGGTCGTGACTCCCTTCGGGTCCTACGCCGCCGTCGCGCTCTCGGTCGCCCCGTTGGGAGCGGGCTGGCTGCTGAAGAATGCGGCGCTTCGCGACACGGGCCGGGACGCGATCGAGGCGGAGATCTTCGCCGCCGGAATCGTGACCCCGGTTCTCAAGACGGCGTTTGGCCGTCTCCGGCCATCGCAGGGAAGCGACGCTGACGAGTACCGGCCGTTCTCCAATGCGCAGTCCTTCCCGTCGGGCCATGCGACCGAAGCGTTCGCCGTTGCCTCCGTCTTTGCGGCAAGGTCAAAAGGATGGGTCGTACCGGTCGTCGCCTACACGCTCGCGAGCGGCGTCGCCCTCGCTCGCGTGAACGATCGGGCGCACTTCGCATCCGACGTGGTGGCGGGCGCGGTCATTGGGACCGCCATTGGACACGCCGTGGTCAATCGTCACGCCCCGGATGGCACTCCGAGATCTTGGAACCTAGTACCCGTTACCTCCATGCGAGTATCGAGCGGGGGATACGGCCTCGCGGTACACTTCGAGAGCCCATAGCGTCGCCTCCGGAGCCGGGACCACCGAACGTCTGCCGATGTTCTGTACCTCGCTGGGGAGACAAGGGACTCAATGGAGGGTGGCCTATTCTCGTCGCGCCGCCAAGGAGTGCGCCTCGATCAACTCCGGTGCGTTTCAGGCTTCCGGTCTGCCGGACAGCCGAGACCGGCGTGCTGCCGCTCCGAGCAAACCGCCAAAAGTACCGAGCACCACACCTGGCACGAGCATTGCCGCCGGGAAGAAAAAGACCTCCTGCAGACCTCCGCTTGCGCTGATTGCCGCCATTGTCCTCGAGTCATGAAACCGGATGAGCATCGTTGCCGCACCCGCGAGCGAAAAGCGGAAGAGCGATCGCCGCCGTTTGGAGGCTGGCTATTGTCCCGTCCCCGACGCGGTTAATTTGAGGGCAGCACAGAACCCCGCAAAAACGAACAGCCCTCCGCCGAGAGCGGTTGAAATCCCCGCGCGGGCGTGGAAATTTGCAGTCGGGACTAGCCAGTCCAAGGCGGTCCGGGACAGGAACGCCAAGGCGAGCAGGGTAGCCCAGACTCCCGGTCCGAGGTCGAACTCTCTATCGCCGTGGAACGACTGGAGCATCCGCAACCTCCTTCTGCTGCTTCCTGACCTCCGACGCCTAACGTTCCAAAGGTCCTGGATGCCGGCGGAGCTTGGCGATAGAGCATCCCGTTGCGGGGTTAGGCGTCAAGTTCCCGATAGAGTGCAAACTCGCCCCGTTGGGAGCACACGCGGCAACAGAGGGCTTACAGCCCAGATCCAAACGCGGCGCGCAATCCAGCGACGTCCTCGGCCGAAGCGGCCCCCACGGCAAAGTACTGCAGTCCATTCGCCTGCCAGCTTCGGATCGTGAACCCGCCTTCGAGGGCAGCCACCACCGGTGCATCCGCCGCGAAGATGAAAATCGAGATGCGATGCGCGGCCCTGGCGACGAGCAGGCACGCGCCGCCGCGCCCGCGCCAGTAAACGACGCGGCCGCCGATGAGTCGGAACGGTGTCGAGGCGAGATCCGGGACCGGGACCGCGAACGGAAGTTTGCCTTCGAACCAGGGCTTGACCGTGTGGCGATCGCTCGAGACGACATCGACAGGATTCGAACCCGCGAGAATCGTCGCGTGGAAGTCGGCAAGCTCACGCGCGGTCGACCCTGCGCGGCCACGGACGAGCAGCCCGGTGCCGATGGCGAGGGCTATCGCCGCCGTGACAAGCCACGGTGTCACACGCGCGGCGACCGATTTCGGCGAAGCTCGCTTGGCGCGCCATTTCGAGGCGTTGGGTCTCCACGAGGGGTTGGAAGGCGCATAACGCGGCATAGCGCCGCGGATCGCGCTCTTCAGCTGGAACTGCGCCACAACGGCTATGGCGCACGGAGAACACCCGGCGAGGTGCTGCCCGATCGCCACCGTTTCTTCACCGGACAGCTCCGCGTCCACATAGCGCTCTATCTCGTCGACGCTCGAATGCTCCGTCATCGCGGTTCTCGCACGATTGCCTCGCCGACGGCCTCGCGGATTTTTCGTCGCGCGCGCTGCAGACGCGAAGTCACTGTTCCGACAGGAATCGCCAAACACTCTGCTATTTCCTTGTAGCTCATGTTTTCAACGTCCGACAGCAGAAGCACTTCGCGAAACGGCAACGGTAGCGCCTCGATCGCTTGGCGCAACACGTCCCCGTTCACACGATGGAACAAGAGAGACTCCGGCGTCTCTCGCGAGCACCGCTCGAATTGCTCCCGCTCTTCGTCGATCGACACCACGGCTTGCAGCCCGCTGCGCGAGGTCAAAAAGGTGTTCCGAAGAATGCGATACATCCACGCACGAAAATTTGTCCCGGTGGCAAACGATGCGAATCCTCGCAAGGCCTTCAGATACGTCTCCTGAACCAAGTCCTCGGCCTCCACTTTGTCGCGCGTCAGCCAGCACGCGTAGGTGTAGAGCGGCCCGAACAGCGGCAGCGACAACTCCTCAAACGACTGGCCGCGCGGAGAACCCGGAGTCCGATCCATCG
>JBBROA010000168.1:0-6965 GCA_038229875.1 Thermoanaerobaculia bacterium
CTAGCAGCCCGTGGAAAAAGGGTGTGGGATGGCGTTGCGAGCGCCGCGGGGCCGGCTGGGAGGCGACGCGACGAAGGCGATGCTGTTCGCATCGGGGAGGAGCGGCAACGATGCAGACGGCCCCGCGCCGCCGCAACCCGCAGGGCGGACGGGCTTTTGCTCGACGTTACGCCAGGAAGAGACCCTGGCCGATATGCAGGACGAAAGTCTCGCTGGCGCCTGTCGCCCATTGCAAAAGCCCGGACGCGACACCCGCATCCATTTTTCCACGGGCTGCTAGGCCTCTCGGTCAGCGGAGAGCGGGAGCGCCGCCTGCCCGCCGTCGTAGACGACCCGGTCTCCGTCCCTCCGCGCGAAATCGGGAAGCTCGCGGCGGCGGGCGTCGCGTTCCGAGAGGATCTCGAAGACCTCCCACCCTCGGACGAGCAGGCCGTCCGCGATCAGCGAGCGGTGGCACCGCCAGGGCAGCGCCTCGGCGCAGAGAATCCCGGTATACGGGACGCGGGCGAAATCCTCGAGCGTGCGCAGCGCCGCCTGGAACTCGGGTGTATCCATGTAATCCGCATACCCACGGAACGCCTCCACGCGCCACGCCGTGTGCGGCGAATCCGGGCGCGCCTTGCGGCGCCCGCCGAGCGCCGGCATCCCCCGGTACGCGATCCCGGACGCCGGCACGCTCTCCGCGAGCGCGGCGGCGTTGAAGTGAGGCCACCTGCGCGACGCCGGGAATCTCCGGACGTCCACGACCTGCCGGACCGCATGCGCCGAGAGAAGCGCGAGAAACGCCTCGAGAGAACGGTTGGAGTGGCCGACGGTGGCGATCCTCGCCGGCGGTGCGGGCGAGGGCTCGATCAGAGGCGCACGCTTCCCGCTAGGGCAGCACCGCGACCGCGAGGGCCCCGGGACCGCCGTGGGCGCCCAGGGCCGGACCGCACTCGACGATCATCACGTCGGACTCGGGATACCGCTCCCGGATCTCCCGCGCGATCGCGTCGGCCAGCGTGGGCGCGTCGCAGTGCGCCACCCCGAACCGGCGGGCGGACGTTCCGGAATCGGCGGCGTCGAAGAGGAGCTTCATCATCCGCACCCGCGCCGCCGCGAACCCGCGCGCCTTCGCCGCCGGCTCCGCCTTGCCTTCCGGCGTGATCGTGAGGATCGGGAGCAGACCGAGGAGCTTGCCGATGAATCCCCGGACGGGCGACACGCGGCCTCCGCGCACGAGGTGCTCGAGCGTCGGGACCGCGATGTAGAGGCGCGTCCGGTCCGCCGCGTCACGCGCAATGCGGCCCACTTCGGCCGCGGGCTTGCCCGCGTTGGCGGCCTCCGCCGCCGCCCGCACGATCAGGCCGAGCCCGACCGAGACGTTGCGGCTGTCCACGTGGTCGATCGACGTGTTCTTCAGGACGCGTCCTCCGACGACGCCCGCCTGGTACGTGCCGGACACGGCGGAGGAAAGGTTCACGGACACGAGAGCGGCGGCGTGCGTCGCGACGTTCTCGAACACCTGCGTGAAGTCGGCGGGAGGGGGCTGCGAGGTCTTCGGCGCGACGTTCGTCACGGAGAACCGGGCATAGAACTCCGAGGGAGTGATCGTCACCTTGTCCAGATAGTTCTCCGAGCCGAAATAGACGCGCACGGGAACTACGCCGATGCCGAGCTCCTCGATCAGCGTCGGGGGCAGGTCGCAGGTGGAGTCGGTGACGACGCCGACGCGGGAGGCGCGGTTCTGGTCGAATCGCGTTTCGTGCTGTGCGTGCATGTCCTCGATCTTCGTCTGCGCGACCTCCCCGAGGTGCGCCATCAGCTCGAACAGACGCTCGGGCTCGTTCGTGTGGACGTGAAGACGCACCCGGGTGGCGCCTCCGGCCACCACGATCGAATCGCCGAGAAGAGCGGCCTCGCGCCGGAGCGTGTCCCGGTCGATGCGGTCTCCCTCGAGAAGCACCTCGGTGCAGTACCGGAAGAGGATCGATTCCGACGTCCTGTCGAACACGGCGGCCTTCACCTCTTCGGCGGGCGCCTCCACGATCCCCCGGCGCGCTGCTTCCCGCAGGTAACGCACGATGCCCTCGATCAGATACACGAAGGCCTGCCCACCAGCGTCGACGACGCCCGCTTTCGCGAGGGCCTTCATCTGCTTCGGCGTGTTTTCGAGGGACCGTTTCGCCTCGGCGAGCGAGTCGGGCAGGAGCTCTCCGAAATCCCGCACCTCGCGCGCGTGGCGCGCGACGTAGGAGGACCAGTCCCGGATCACGGTCAGGATCGTGCCTTCGACCGGCCGCGCGATCGCCCCGTACGCCGAATCCGAAGCTCGAACGACGGCCGCCCCGAAGTCGTCGGCGGAGATCCGCGGCGTGTCGGGCAGCCCTTCCGAAAAACCGCAGAAGAACTGGGCGAGGATCGCTCCCGAGTTTCCGCGCGCGCCGCCGACCGCCTCGTCCGCCAGCGCGCGGGACATGTCGCGGATGTGCCGCTGCCGGACGCGGGAAATTCCGGCGGCAATCTTCTGAAGCGTCGAGGCGACGTTCGTCCCGGTGTCCCCGTCGGGCACCGGAAAGACGTTGATCTTGTTCAAGGGCTCCGCCCGGTCTGCCACGAAGCGCGCTCCCGCGATCACCGCTCGCGAAAGGCGGCGGCCGTCGAGGTAGCGGATCGCCATCACGGCTGGATCGGAGCGGGCGCGCCGCGCGCGACGGTCGATGGCTCGGCGGCGGTCCGGTACTCCTCCGCGATCGCCGGAAGGCGTTCCAGGTAAAGCAGGACGACGCCGCATCCCATGCACGCCCAGGGATACACACGTTCGATCCCGAAGTCGAAAAACTTGCGCTTCCACGGCTTCTTCCAGAAGTAAGCCGTGTCCCCGGATTTGTTGCTCCGGGACCGCACGAGCATTCCCCCGTTGCAGAGGGGACATTTCCGCTGGAAGTCCGTCATGGCGGATCGCAAGGATATATCCGAGGCTGGAAGCCGGGAATCGGGAAAGGTTTTTCGGTTGGGGAATGCCGGCTTTACGATTTCCGATCCCCGGTTCCCGATCCGCTCCCCTCAGGCTTCCACCGGAGAATCAGATTCCGCGCCGCGCCGACCTCGTCCACCCGTTTGACCGGCGTCGTGTGGGGGGCTTTCAGCACGATCTCGGGGTCTTCTTCGACTTCCCGGGCACTCGCCCGCATCGCGGCGACGAACGCGTCCAGCCCGGACCGTCCTTCGGTGTCGGTCGGCTCGATCATGAGAGCGCCGTGGACGCTCAGCGGGAAGGAGATGGTCGGCGGATGGAAGCCGTAATCCATCAGACGCTTCCCGATGTCGCCGTTGTGCACGCCCTTCTCCGCCTGCCGCTTGTCCGAGAAGACGACCTCGTGCATCGACGGAGCGTCGTACTTCAGGTGATAGACGCCGGTCAGCCCTGCGCGGATGTAATTCGCGTTCAATACGGCGCCCCGCGCCACCTCGCCGATCCGATTCCCGTACGAAGAGATGTAGGCGAGGGCGCGCACGAACATCCCGTAGTTGCCGAGGAAAGTCCGGAGCCGCCCGATCGACTCGGGACGGTCGAAATCGAGGAAGAACGTCCCGTCGTCCCGCCGCTCGATCGTCGGCCGCGGCAGGTGAGGAACGAGGCTCTCCGCCACCGCGACCGGTCCCGACCCCGGCCCTCCCCCGCCGTGAGGCGTCGAGAAGGTCTTGTGGAGGTTCATGTGCATGACGTCGATGCCCATCGCCCCGGGCCGCGCGATTCCCACGAAGGAGTTGAAGTTCGCGCCGTCGCAGTAGAGATAGCCGCCCTTTGCATGCACGATCTGCGCGATCTCGAGTATCCGGTCCTCGAAGATGCCGAGCGTGTTCGGCACCGTCAGCATGAGGGCGGCCACGTCCTCGGTCATCGCCGCTTCGAGCACGTCCAGGTCGAGCGTCCCGCGCGCGTTCGACTTCAGCTCCTTGACCTTGTATCCCGCGAAGTGCGCGGACGCCGGGTTCGTGCCGTGCGCCGAGTCCGGGATCAGGACGGTGGTGCGGGGATTTCCGGTCTTCGCGAGCGCCGCACGCACCATCAGGATGCCGGCGAGCTCGCCCTGCGCTCCGGCCGCGGGCTGCAGGGTGACGCGAGCCAGCCCGGTGAGCTCCTTCAAGGTTTGCTCGAGGCGCCACGCGAGCTCCAGGGTGCCGGCGGAAACTTCTTCCGGCGCGAGCGGGTGGGACGCCGCGAAGCCCGGAAGCCGCGCCATCTCCTCGTTGATGCGCGGGTTGTGTTTCATGGTGCACGACCCGAGCGGATACGTGTTCTCGTCGATCGAGAAATTGAGCCGCGACAGGCGCGTGAAGTGGCGGGCCACCTCGACCTCAGTGATCTCGGTCTCCCCCTCGATCTCCCCGCGCAAGAGCCCGGCCGGAATCGCGGAAACGTCCGGGACGTCCAGCGGCGGCAGGGAGTAGCCCACCTTCCCCGCCCCCGATCGCTCGAAGACGAGCGGCTCGTGGCGGGGCTCGGGATGCAGGCGGTCACCGAGCGCCGGGGCCGCCGCGCCGGCCGTGGGGTCGTCGATCTCGACGCTCACGACGCCTCCCCCAGGGCTTGCGCGAGAGAGTCCATCTCCTCGCGCGTGTTCATCTCGGTCACCGCGACGAGAAAACGCCGAGCGTCCGCCGGCTCCCGGCTCCACCGCGACAGCGCGACTCCCCCGAGGATGCGCCGGCGGGCGAGACGCGACAGCAGGGACGCCGCCGGCCCCGGCGCCTCGACGACGAACTCGTTGAACGTCGGAGCCGAATCCGGCAGCCGGTAACCGGGGACGGCCGCGATCCGTTGCTTCAGGTACTCGGCTTTCGCGTGCGACTGCGACGCCACCTCGCGTAGGCCCTTCTTCCCGAGCAGGGACATGTGGATGTTGCTCGCGAGCGCCATGAGGCCCTGGTTCGTGCAGATGTTGGATGTCGCCTTCTCGCGGCGGATGTGCTGCTCGCGCGTCGACAGCGTGAGCGAGAAGGCGCGGCGTCCCTCCGCATCCGACGTCTGGCCCACCAGCCGGCCCGGGATCTGCCGCTGGTGCGCGGTCCGGCACGACAGAAATCCGAGGAGCGGCCCGCCGTTGTGCATGGGAACGCCGAGCGACTGGGCCTCGCCGCAGACGATGTCCGCGCCCGCTTCCCCCGGCGGCATGAGAAGCGCCAGCGACGCGGCCTCCGCGACCACGCCCACGAAAAGAGCTCCGCGGGAGTGCGCCGCTTCCGAGATCGCGGCCCAGTCCTCGATCGCGCCGCGGAAATTCGGGGACTGCACCGCGACGGCGAACGTCGTCTCGTCCACCAGGCCGGCGAGCGCGGAGACGTCCGTCCGGCCGTCGGCGGCGAGCGGCGCCTCGACGACTTCCAGCCCGAGGTTCTGGAAATAGGTGAGCACGGTCTCCCGGTACTCGGGATGAATGCCCCGGGAGAGCACGGCGCGGCGGCGGCCCCGGACGAGGCGGTCCGCCATCAAAAGCGCTTCCACGAGCGCGGACGCGCCTTCGTAGAGAGACGCGTTCGCGACGTCCATTCCCGTGAGCAGGCAGATGTGCGTCTGGAACTCGAAGATCGACTGCAGCGTGCCCTGGGAGACTTCCGGCTGGTAGGGCGTGTAGGACGTGAGCCACTCGGCCCGGTAGAGCATCTGGTCGGCGACCGCGGAGACGTAGTGGTTGTAGAGCCCCGCGCCCAGAAAGAAGGCGCAGTCCTTCGCGTGCGCGTTCTTCGCGGAAAGCCCGCCGAAAAAACGGCGGATCTCGATCTCAGACATCGGCGGCGGCAGGTCCGGCGCCTGCCGCACCGAAGCGGGGATCGAGGCGAAGAGGTCGTCCACGGACGACACCCCGATCGCCGCGAGCATGGCCTCGCGGTCGGCGTCCGACGTGGGAAGAAACTTCACTTCTCTTTTTCTTCCGCCTCGACGTATTCGGCGTACTGGTCGGCCGTCATCAGCTTGCGGATCTCGTCGTCCGTCGTCACCTTCAGCTTGATGAGCCAGCCGTCCCCGAACGGGTCGTCGTTCACGATTCCCGGCTCCGCCACCGCGGCGCGGTTGATCTCGACGATCTCGCCCGAGATCGGGATGAAGAGCTCCGAAACCGCCTTGACCGATTCCACGGTGCCGAACTCGTCGTCCGCGTTGTAGAGGTGCCCGACCTCCGGAAGCTCGAGATACACGATCTCGCCGAGCTCCTTCTGCGCGTGCTCGGTGATCCCGATCGTCCCGATGTCGCCGTCGATACGCACCCACTCGTGGCTCTGTGTGTAATGAAGTTCCTCGGGGTTCACGGGGTCGCCTCCTTCTTGCGCTCGCGTCTGTAGAACGGGGTGGGCGCCACGCGCGCTTTCGCCGCGCGGCCCCGGATGTCTGTTTCGAACTCCGTTCCGACCGCCGTGTCCGCGACGGGCAGAAGGGCGAGACCAATCGGCTTGCCGAGTGTCGGGGAATGAGTGCCGGAGGTGACGAGGCCCGCGCCGTGCGGCGCCGCGGCGGCATACCCGTGCCGGGCGATTCCCCGGTCCACCATCTCGAATCCCACGAGCTTCCGCGTCACTCCGGACTCCTTTTGCCGCGCGAGCGCGTCGCGGCCGACGAAGTCGCCCTTCTGCATCTTCACGATCCAGCCGAGGTCCGCCTCCCAAGGAGTGACCGTGTCGTCGATGTCATTTCCGTAGAGGGCCATCTTCGCTTCGAGACGCAGCGTGTCGCGGGCGCCGAGGCCGCACGGCAGGACGCCCTCGGGGCGGCCGAGCTCGAGCAGGGCGCGCATCACGGGCTCGGCGGCCTCGGGAGCCAGGTAGATCTCGAACCCGTCCTCCCCGGTGTACCCGGTGCGCGAGACGAGGGCGGGAAAGCCCTCGACCCGCATGGTGCGAAAGCCGTAGTAGGGAAGGTCCGTCGGGTCCTCTCCGGCGGCGCGCGCGAGAATCGATCCGGCGACCGGCCCCTGGACCGCCAGGAG
>JBBROA010000169.1:0-6888 GCA_038229875.1 Thermoanaerobaculia bacterium
ACGTGGATTTCTACTCCGCTTCCGTTTACGCGATGCTCGGCATTCCGGCGGACCTCTTCACGCCCATCTTCGCCGTCTCGCGGATTTCCGGCTGGACCGCCCACGTCCTAGAGCAGTACGCCCACAACCGGCTCATCCGACCCCGCGCGGATTACACCGGCCCCGCGTACCCGCAGCCCTGGGTCCCGCTCGAGAACCGGTAAGTAAAAACCCGGCGATCCCCTGGCGATCGCGGACGATCCGATCCTGATCGAGGGTAGGTGTTCCGGTCGATCACCGGCGGTTGAAGGCGTAGAGGAATCCGAAGATCTTCTTTGCGATGGGTGTCAGGCGGGTCTTCTGCCGTTGGTCCGCGACTTTGCGGGCGATCTCGGAGAACGTCGGGTAGGAATGGATGGTACGACCGATCCCGCTCAGCCCGGTGCCGGTCTTCATCGCCAGCACGAACTCGGCGAGCAGGTCACCAGCGCGCTCGCTGACGATCGTGACTCCGATGATGCGGTCTGTCCCCTTCCGCGTCAGCACTTTCGCGAAGCCGATTTCTTCGCTTTCGAGCACGGCCCGGTCGATTTCCGCCACAGGCTGAGTGAAGACGTCGTACTCGATCCCTTTCGCGCGCGCGTCGGTTTCGTTCCATCCGACGCGCGCCACCTCCGGCGAGGTGTACGTGCACCAGGGGACGATCGCGTCGTCGCATTTCGCCTGGAGCCACGGAAAGAGAATGTTCCGGACCACGGTGCGGGCGTGAAGGTCCGCGACATGAGTGAAACGATAAGGCCCCACTACGTCTCCGGCCGCGTAGATGTGCGGCTGTGAAGTTTGCAGGTGTCGGTTGACGGTCACTCCGTCTTTCGAGGAACGAACTCCGGCGGATTCCAGGTCGAGACCCTCCACGTTCGGCGCGCGGCCGGCGGCCACGAGCACGGCGTCGCATGTGATCGACCGATCCTCTCCCCCGTCACCGCCGTCGATCGAGAGAACGATTGAGCCGTTTTTCGAAGTGGCCGCTCGAACGCTCGCCCCCGCCAGAATGGTGGCTCCGTCGGCTTCGAGTTGCCGTCGAATGACTCCAGCGGCATCCGGGTCTTCCTTCTCCAGGATCTGAGGTGACCGCTGGACAAGCGTCACGCGAATCCCGAGGCGGGCGAATGCCTGTCCGAGCTCGCAGCCGATCGGTCCCCCTCCCAGGATCGCCAGCCGGTCCGGCTTCTCGACCAGCTTGTCGAACACCGTCTCGTTCGTGAAATAGCCGACGTCCTCCAGACCCTCGATCGGAGGAACCGTCGGCCGGCTTCCCGTGGCGATCACAAAGTTGCGGGCCTTCAGCGTCGCCGTTCCGACGCGCACCTCCTGGGGCGAGAGAAATTTCGCCGGGCCGCGAAACACGTCGATCCCCAACTTTTCGAACCGCTCCTGGGAATCGTTCGGCGCGAGAGCGGCGCGACGCTCGCGCATGCGCGCCATGACCCCCTCGAATCGGAAAGCCGGCGTGGTGGTGTCGAGCCCCCACTCCTCCGCCCGCCGAATGTGGTCGATCAGCCGGGTGGAAGAAATCAACGCCTTCGAAGGCACGCACCCGGTGTTCAGGCATTCGCCGCCCATTTCGCCACGCTCGATCAGAGCGACTCGGCCACCGAGGCCCCGGGTACCCGCGGCCGTGACGAGCCCTGCGGTTCCCGCTCCGATGACAACGACATTGTAAATAGTAGACCTCGGTCCTGGACGAAGAGTGCGTTGGCGATCCCGCTATTTCCGGCCCGGGACAGGTGAGGACGGCGCCTGACCACCTCACAACCGTCCGCCGGAGGCTACTTCGATGCCTTGTTGAGTTTCCAGTCGTAAGGGATGAACTCGACTTTCCAATCGCCCGGGATCTTCTCGTTACGATACTGGTTGGCGTATGCGATGAGCGACGGCGCCTTCTTCAGGAAGTCCTTCTCATAGAACTGGAGAATCGACGAGAGCCGCACGGTCTTCTTTGCGGGCTCGAGAGAGACGTTGCGCTCTTCCGCGAAGAAATACCTCGCGTCGCGAGCGAACGTCGCATCCAGGGTGTCGCCCTGAAACGGCTCCCGGGGCAGGCGCGGACAGCTCTTCGCCATGCAGTTGAGCGCGAAGTGGACTCGGGGATCGCCGATCGGACGGATCGTCGAGTTCTCGAGGCCGTAGAGGGAGACGTACCGCCCGCCCATTTCGAATCGAGTCGTGTAGAAGAACGTCTTCTTCACTTTGTCGATGTCGCCCGGAAAGTTCGAATGGATCACGTTGTAGATCGCAATCGCGTTGTAAGCATTGACGTAGTAAGCGAGCTTGGATTCGTTTGTCCGAAAGGAGTCCGGACTGGAGTCGGGGCTCATCCGAGCGACCCAGGCGAGATACGTTCCGAGGTCGGAAGGGTCTTTCGCGATGGCGGCGAAGTCGATCTGTCCCTTGTCGTTGACGTGTTTCGAGAGTACGCGCGCCCAGGCTTTATCGGGCGACTCGGCATTCTCCCGGACGGCGGACGAAGGCGGCGGGATATGCGTCGCGCACGCCGGCACGAGAAGGCACGCGAGGACGAAGAATCGAGCGGTGTGTTTCAACATGAAACGACCCAGTGCAATCGCCATACCGTGGGCCTGTCACGAGCCCGAGGGAGGAAGATGGATCCAACACACACCGCGCGCTCGTAACAGGGGAGATGTTGTGTTCGCCCCTCTCGTCCCGGAGCCCCGCGTGAGCGGCCGTTCGGGCGCGAAACGCAAAGGTTCGGTCCAGGCGACCCGGACCCGCAAGAGCGGATGGTCCCCCGTGTGGAAATGGGTCGGCGCGGGTGTGGCCATCGCGGCTCTCTTCGCGGCCTGGCGGATTCTGCCCATCGCCGAGTGGATCCGCGCGTTTCAAGGTTGGATCGACGGCATGGGCGTCATGGGAGGGGTGGTGTTCGGAGCCGCCTACGTGGTCGCGGCGCTGCTCTTTGTGCCCGGAGCGGCTCTTACACTGGCGGCAGGGCTGACGTTTGGCATCGTCTGGGGCACCGTCATCGTCTCCGTCGCCTCTACCGCGGCGGCCGCGCTCGCGTTCCTGATCGCCCGGTACGCGGCTCGGGAGCGCGCGCAGAAGCTCGCCAGCGGCAACGCGCGGTTCGCGGCCATCGACCAGGCGATCGGGGAGAACGGCTGGAAAGTCGTCGGGCTGCTGCGCCTCTCGCCGATTGTGCCCTTCAGCCTCTCCAACTATCTCTACGGCCTGACCGCCGTGCGTTTTCTGCCTTATATCGTCGCGAGCTGGATCGGAATGCTCCCGGGGACGATTCTTTACGTCGCGATTGGGGCGGCGGGGCACGGCTCGAGCCAGGGAAAGAGTCCCGTCCAGTGGGTGTTCCTCGGCGCGGGCGTGCTCGCGACGGCGGCTGTCACCGTGTGGCTCGCGCGGATCGCCCGCAAGGAACTCAAGAAGAAGAAAGTGAGGCCGAATCGATGACCTTCCAGAAGTCACCCATGAAGTCCTCGGGGCGGCATGGCGCGATCGCGATCGTTCTTCTCGCGGCGTTCCTCGCCGGCTGCGCGAACAAGAAGCAGGACGCCGACAAGGACAAGGACAAGGACAAAGGCAAAGATCAGAAGGCGCATGCCGTATCGATCAACGCCGAGATCAGCAGCGCTCCCTGGGCGAGGCTTCTCGAGAAATACGTCGATGAGAAGGGAATGATCGACTATGGGCGCTGGAAAAACGATTCCACCGACCGGGACGCCCTTCGGCGATACGTCGAAGCGATCGGCCGCAAGCCAAACCCCGCAGCCGGAGGCGTCGAGAGGATCTCCGCGCTCGCAAACGCGTACAACGCGCTGACGGTCTCATGGATGCTCGAGAATTATCCGACCTCGAGCATCCGCGGGACGAAGCATGCGTTCACCGAGAAGAGGTTCACCGTGGGCGGCGAGAAGGTTTCCCTCGACGACATCGAGAAAAACAGCCTGGCCTCGATCGGGGGATATCGCATCCACGCGCTCATCTCGTGCGCGTCCCGCTCCTGCCCCCCGCTCGCGCGCGAAGCCTTCGGCGCCGCGAAGATCGAGGACCAGATGAACCACCGCATGGCCGCGTGGCTGGCCCGCGAGGATCTCAACACGTTCAAGGCCGACGAAAAGAAGGTCGAGATTTCCCGGGTCTTCGAGTGGGCCGCGGGGGACTTCGACAAGGCCGGAGGAGCCCAGACGGTCCTCGCCCGCCACGCGCCGCAGAGGTATCGCGAGTTTCTGAAAGGAAAGGACTACCAGATCTCCTACAAAACCTACGACTGGGGTTTGAACGATCAGGGCGGCGAGGGACGCCATTACTCCCGGATTCGTCAGGGCATAGACGCTTTGCGCGATCGGTTGCGCTGAGATGAAGCCCGACGACCAGAACGGAAATCTACCGACTGCGGAACGCCCGTTCCGGGTCCTCGTCCTCTCGGGCTCCGGACGCCGCGAGTACAACTGCCCCGGCGTCGATTCCAAGTCGAGAGCCCTCATGCTTCGGATGGCGGACCGGCTTCCCCCGGAGTGGGAGATCGACTACGAGGACCTGGGCAACGTCTACGGACGCTCCAGGATCCAGGGCTGCAACGCGTGCGTCTCTACGTCCATGGCGCTCTGTGTCTGGCCCTGCAACTGCTACGAGAAGAACAACTCGAAGGAACCCGACCTGATGTGGGACCTCGACCTCTACGCCCGGCTCGACCTCGCGGATGCCTGGGCGGTGATTGGACCCGCCAACTGGTACGGGCCCACGAGCAACCTGAAGCTGATGTTCGACCGGCTCGTGTGCATGGACGGGGGAAACCCTCGCGAAGACCTGATCGAGCACAAGAACCCGGAGCTCGCCATGAAGCTGGAGCACTCGCCGGAGTGGGAGAAGCTCTCGCAGCGGCACCTCGAGGGCCGCACCGCCGCATTCTTCTGTTATGGCGACGGCGGGGGCGACGAGCTCGACAGCGACGGCCGGCCCCGGAAGTTGCGGCACCCGGAGTGGTTCGATCCCTCGGGAGAGCCAGGCGACGACCGCGACCTCTACGCTCCCCTCGTATGGCAGTGCCGCTACAGCGGAATCGAAGTCCCCGACGCGCTCTGGGCTTACCAACTCTTCGGCCACGGAAAGAAATACAGCGACAATCAGGCCGAGAACATGGACCGCGAAAACGTCTACGACCCCTTCGATGCCTGGACCGACCGGTTCATCCAGCACGTCGCGGCCAAGGGCAAGGTCGAACCGGGCGAGCACCGCGCCTTCGGATACGAGGCGCCGGGACACCGCGTCGCGGACTGGAAGCTCAAGTGGCGGGAGGTGCAGCTTTCCTCCGGCCACGCCCCCGCCGGTTCTTCTCCGGAGAGCCAGCAGCGACTCGGGCTCAATCGGGACGCGACCTGGAAGCCCGCCAGATCCGAAGGGGAGAAGCTCCGCGACTAGTTACCGTTCGCCGAGTGCTCGGAGGGATTGATCGGCCGCGCTTGTCACAGGAGCCGCGGTTCGAGAGGATCGACGCGGTCCTTGTCTCTTCCTCTGGCTGCCACTGCCCTTCGGCGTCTTTGATACTTCCCGGCCGGACCATGTCCTCGCGCCGAGGCAGACCGTGGAGGGTCGAGAGCGCACTAGACTGTTTGCGATGGCTCAGGTCGTTTTCGTCAGAGGGGCCAACGTCGGCAAGCACCGGCGGTTCCAGCCGGCGGCGCTCGCGAGAGACCTGGCGGAGCTCGGGGTGATCAACGTCGGCTCCGTGGGAACATTTGTGGTTCTCCGGCCGATCCGGGCTTCCGCGCTGCGAGCGGAAATCTCCCGCCGGCTTCCCTTCGAGACGGAGATCGTGATCTGCTCGGCCCGGGAGATTCTCGACCTCGAGGAGAGCCGGCCCTTCCGGGATCCGCCCCCCGGCAAGGACGTGAGAGAGCTGGTCACGGTCCTGGCAAAGACGCCGAAGACGTTTCCAGAACTTCCTCTCCGGTCGCCCGACGGCGACAACTGGCAGGTGAACCTGTTCCGGATCGACGGCCGGTTCGCTTTGACGTTCTGGCGGCCTGACCCGAAACGACTCCTGTATCCGAATGCCGTCGTCGCGGAAAACGTCGTGGGGATCCCGGGCACGACGCGCAGCTGGAGCACGATGTCCAGGATCTGCGGAATCCTCCGCCGGTGAGGGCGGCCGTTCGCCCGCTGCTTCCCTCGGACTGGGACGCCGTCCGGAAGATTTACGTCGAGGGGACTGAGACGGGACAGGCCACCTTCGAGACCGAGGCACCCGACTGGCCCCGATGGGATTTCGGACATCGGAAGGATTGCCGCCTGGCGGCGTGGGAAGACGAACGCCTCCTCGGTTGGGCTGCGCTCTCCCCGGTGTCCTCCCGCGATGTGTACGCGAGCGTCGCGGAGGTGAGCGTCTACGTCAGCTCCGAGGCGCGCGGGCGCGGGCTCGGAGAAACGCTCCTCCGGGCGCTGATCCATTTCTCCGAGGCGGCGGGCATCTGGACCCTTCAGGCGAGTATTTTTCAGGAAAATGGCGCGTCTCTCGGTCTCCACCGTAAGCTCGGGTTTCGAGACGTGGGCGTGCGAGAAAGAATTGCCTGTCATCGAGGAGTCTGGCGCGACACCGTCATTCTCGAGCGGCGCAGCCGGCGCGCGGGTCTGCCGTGAAGGGCGTCGGCGGCTCCGCGGTCTCCAGCCGGGTCTTCCTGACCCTGGGAACCGTGGTCGTCGCTCTCGTGGCGTTTCGCTTCGTTTTACGGGTGATCGCGGGTCTCACGGTATGGCAGGCGGCTGCTTCGCGGGACGGTGCTCCGTCGGCATCGGCCTTCGTCCTCCAGCATGGGACCTCGCTCCTGGTCGGAGGCCTCGCTGCCGGCGCTCTTTTCATCGCCGTGGCCGCGGGCGTGC
>JBBROA010000170.1:0-6441 GCA_038229875.1 Thermoanaerobaculia bacterium
ATCGCGAGACGCACATGAAGTCGTCGCCGGGCCGCCAGGGCTCTGAGCCCGCGCCCGCGGCACCAATCAGGACGCCTCCCGAGACGGGCCAGAGGTCGTACGGAGCCGTCTGCGGCTGCGCGAAGCAGCTCGTTGCCGGGCTGCAGGTCCGATTCCCGGCGACCGGATCGGCCAGAGGAGAAGCCGGCGTCAGAGCCGGCGTGCCGCTCAGAGGCGCGATGGCGTTGAATGCCAGGACATTGCCGGTGCCCGACACCCAGCCGCTCACCTGGATTCCGCCTGTCTGGTTCGCGAGCGCCGTGTTCTGAACGATCCACACGTTCTGCTGGAGACCGCGGCCGCCGTAGTCCTGCGCCCATATCCCGTTATATCGATTCGCGACGACGATGTTGTTTCGGACGATCGCGGGTCCGCCACCGATATTGATGCCCGCGTCCGTCTTCGAGCCCTCGACGTAGTTGCGCTCGACGACGCTCGCGGGGTCGCCGCGGTTGGAGCCGTAGACATCGATCCCGGGCCCTTGAGGATCGCAAATTGTGTTCTCGAGGATCGTCGCCCACGAGTTCAACTTGATCTCGAGCCCATAGCCGACCCCGTCGCCCGGCTGGACCGTTCGGATCACGTTGCCCTGAATCAAAACGTTCAGGGCATGGCAGGAGACTCCGTCGTGGCAGCCGAAGTAGAGCCCGGTCGACTGCAAATTGCTCAGGACGTTATTCGTGACCGAGATGTCCTGATAGATGCTGCCGGCCGAGTTGGCGGCGACGGCGATGTCGGTCCGGTCGAAGACGTTCTGGTCGATCACGATTCCCTGGAGGCTGCTGCGCAGCTTCAACGGGTTCACGCCGGCCCCCGCCAGGGTGGGCCCGAACGTCAGCCAGCGGAAGACGAGATAGGAACCGTAGACGTCCACGATGTTGCTGCTCGTCCCGGCATAGGTAAAGAGCGCGCGGTCGGCGGGAGCTCCGCTCTGAGAGCGCAGCGTGATCGGAGCGCCGGCGGTGCCGGAAGCCGTGACCGCGCACGTCTGCGGGTAGGACCCCGCCGAGAAGAGGACCGTGTCTCCAGGCGCCGCGGCGTTCACGACACCGCACCACGCGCTGCCCGGAGCCACGAAGTGCGTCGCCGCCTCGCAGCTCGCCGCCGCGACCGCTCCCAGAGTAAAGAGCAGACACCGCGCGCGGAGTCTCACCGCCTGATTCCTGATCACTTTTGCCTGGTAGAGATTCGAGGATACCACCGACGACTCCGACGACCGCGAGGGGTCAGCGTGAACGGGCACGGTGCTCAGCCGACGCTGTCGTCGGTCGGGTGGGTCAGATCAGGTCAGGTTGGCGGCCGAGACTTCTCTGGCAGGGCTGCTATATACCTTGATATACATATGCATCACGAAGTATATAAGTTCCTTATGGTATCAGCGTTCGACATCATCGCGGAGCCGAACCGGCGCGCGATCCTGAGCCTTCTGGTCTCGTCCGAACAATCGGTTGGAGAGATCGAGTCTCGACTTCGTCTACCGCAGCCGACGGTGTCCAAGCATCTGCGAGTGCTGCGAGAGGCGGGCTTCGTGGAATTCACGGTCGACGCGCAGCGCCGTCTCTACCGGCTCAGACCTGAATCACTCCAGGAGCTCGACGCGTGGCTGGCTCCTTTCCGCCGGTTCTGGTCGGCTCACGTGGATGCTCTCGAACGGCACCTCGACCGGATGGATCGATCGACGCCAGCGAAGAAAACGAGGAGAAGAAAATGACCGATCGCGAACGATACACACCGGGTGCGGCCAGCGGAGCGGACGTTCGGAAAGACGGAGAAAAGTGGACGCTCGTTCTCGTCAGAGAACTACTCCACCCGCCGGAGAAAGTCTGGCAGGCGCTCACCGACCCCGCGCATCTGCGCGAGTGGGCTCCCTTCGAGGCCGATCGGAGCCTGGGTACGGTCGGAGCCACGGTGAAGCTCACCACGGTCGGAGTGCCCACGCCGCAGGTTTCCGAAACACGAGTGACTCGAGCCGATCCTCCCGAGCTTCTTGAATACAGCTGGGGGGGCAACGATGTTCGGTGGAGACTCGAAGCCGCTGGCGGCGGCACGCGCCTCACGCTGTGGCACAACATCGAACGCCGCTTCATTTCGATGGGTGCTGCCGGGTGGCACATCTGCCTCGATGTTCTCGATCGCTTCCTCCGCGGAGCTCCCGTCGGCCGCATCGTCGCCGGTGAGGCGATGAAGTTCGGGTGGCCTCGGCTGAATGCTGAATACGCAGAGCAGTTCGGCGTCGAGTCCCCCGGTTTGCCGCCGAACGTCTCGAAGAATTGAAGGAGGGAGAACCATGGAATCGACCCTGCAGAATCCGGCTCTCGTCGCCTCGAAAACCAGATCCACAAAGCCCAGCTCCAGAGCGAAGACGATCGTCTACTGGATCGCCACCGCGATCTTCTGTCTGCAGATGAGCTTCACCGCCTATGCGCAACTGCGTCTGCCGCAGGTGGCGGAGACCTTCACCCGCCTCGGGTTCCCCGAACACTTCCGGGTGGAGCTCGCGTGGGCCAAGCTCCTGGGAGTGGTGCTGTTGCTTGCGCCGGTGCCGGCGCGGCTCAAGGAGTGGGCGTACGCCGGCTTCGCCATCACCCTGGTCTCGGCGATCATCGCAGCCAGGCCTCGAAGTCACCACTCCAGTGGGCTCCCGCTTCTTCCGGAACTTCCACGTCGTACGTCAGGAAGAACGACTTGATGCGCAACATCGCGGCGCAGCGGTCCCTCTGCACCCGCTGCCGTTGCCGCACCAGCTCGCGATCCGCCCGCTGACGGGCTTCCGGAACGAAGATCGGCCGAAGCAATCCTGCCTCCAGAGTCCGAGCCAGCTTAAAGCCGTCACGCCGATCCGTTTTCACCCGATCGCCGATCTCTCCCGGCACGTGCGCCGCCGACACCACCATCGAGTCCACCTGATGAGATCGAAGCCAGTCGTGCAGCCCGTATCCAAACGGCCCCGTCTCGTACACGCTGTGAACCCGGCATCCGTCCAACTGTTGCAGCAGGCCGTTGAGCGCCTCACGCTTGGGTGGACAACTCACGCTCAAAAGCGTCTCTCCACCCGATCGCGCCGTCACCTGCCACGACGTCTTGGAAATATCCAGCCCCAGGAAAACCTCCGAACCCTCCGCCAACCGCAAACCCTCTCGCATGGCGTCCCTCCTTCCCCTCAGAGTGCCACGCGCCCTCTTCCCTTTAGTCGCTCCTTCCATCACGCTCCGAACATAGCGATTGATTTTCTGGTTCTCCGAATCGACTCGGTTTGTTCGGGAATGGTATCGAGTGCATCGCATGGGCGAAAATGATCCAGGAGGGCGGTCTCTGCAATCCGATTTCACGTCCCATCGGAACGGAAAAACGGCGTCCAGGCGGGGGCGCCGGGAGCGCCGGTTGATCGTCACGTGAAGAAGAAGAGCCCGGACGGGGGCCTTCCGGCGACCGCGTTCCACTCGGGCGCGCACCTCGAGGAGAGGCACCTGGAGGCCGCAGACAACGCCTGCCCGCTCTGTCTTTCCGAGAAGCCGAGACCGTCCGTTCTGCGTCTGCAGAGCGGCCCCGACGTAGAGCTGCTCGCCTGCGAAACCTGCGGCGGGTACTCGGCGTCCCGGATGCCGACGCCGCAAGCGCTCCACGACTACTACTCGGACTACTACGAGGACGCCGATCAGCGGATCACTTTCGATCTGCCGGGGCGGCTGGCGCTCCACATCTTCCAGCGCGCGTTTCCGGACGCGCCTCCGAACCGGCGCATCGACCTTCTGGATTTCGGCGGCGGAGACGCGGAGATCGCGAGGCGCATCGCGAGCCGGCTGCTCGAGGCCGGTGCGCCCTCCGTCCGCATTCAGCTCGTGGACTACAACGCCGAGGTCCGCCCTTCGGACTCCTCGCGAGTCTCTCTCGAGCGGGTCGAGACCCTGGAACGCGTGGAGAAGGGCGCATTCGATCTGGTGGTGGCGAGCGCGATCCTCGAGCACATCCCCCGTCCGCGGCGGGACCTCGTCTCGCTCTTCGACGCGCTCCGGCCCGGCGGGGTCTTCTACGCCCGCACTCCCTCGGTCGTGCCACTGCTCCGCCTCTGCGAGCGTTTCGGCATGCGCTGGGATTTCACTTTTCCCGGCCACGTCCACGATCTTGGCCAGAAGTTCTGGAGCACAATTCTGGGCCGTCTCTCCCTCGAAGGCACGATCGACGTCCTGGACGCCCGGCCGTCTCCTGTCGAGACGACTCTGCGAAATCATCCGCTTCGAACGGTCGCGGCCCGGCTGCTGAAGGCGCCGTGGCACCTGCTCGGCAGCTCCTGGGGCCTCGTCGGCGGCTGGGAGGTTTTCTTCCAGAAGAGACGCTCGTCGTGACGCGCGCCGTCGCTCCCTTCGGCCGCACGGCGAATATGAGAAGAGCGCCTGAGGAGGTCCCCGAGGGGTCAGTTCTGATTTCCTGATTCTCTGAGGTCGACCCGGTCCCTCGTTCGGGGATGAGATCGAGTGCAGCTCTTTGAGATGTGCCGGGCCGGCTTCGCTGGTCGCCGGACGAGCGGATCTCAATTCAGGATTTCAGGTCTGACCCCTGAAATAGAATCCGCGCACGTTGCCCCTTTCACCCGGTGCCTGGCTCGGGCCCTACGAGATCCTGTCGGCGCTCGGCGCCGGCGGGATGGGGGAGGTGTACCGGGCGAAGGACACGAAGCTCGGGCGGGACGTGGCGATCAAGGTGCTTCCGGAAGGCGTGGCGCAGGACTCGGATCGTCTGGCTCGTTTCGAGCGGGAGGCGCGCTCGCTGGCCGCGCTCAACCACCCGGGCATCGTCACGATCTACGCGGTCGAGCAATCGGGGCAGACGCGATTCCTCGCCATGGAGCTCGTCGAGGGCGACACCCTCGACACGGTCATTGGGACGGGAGGACTCTCTCTCGCCCGCTTCTTCGAGATCGCCGTTCCGCTCGCCGATGCGCTGTCTGCGGCCCACGAGCGCGGCATCGTCCACCGGGACTTGAAGCCCGCCAACGTCATGATCACGCGCGAGGGAAGGGTCAAGGTGCTCGATTTCGGCCTGGCCAAGCTCGAAGCGCCGGACTCCGACGCGAACGCGACGTACATGCCCACCGAGAGCCGGGTCGACATGACGGGGGAGGGCGAGGTGTTCGGCACGGTGGCCTACATGTCACCGGAGCAGGCGCGCGGCGGGAAGATCGACGCGAGATCCGACGTCTTCTCGCTCGGAGTCGTCCTCTATCAGATGCTGACCGGCGAGCGGCCGTTTGCGGGGGCGTCGCCGGCGGACATGATTTCGTCCATCCTGCGAGACCAGCCCTCTCCGGTCACCGAGGTGCGCTCGGACCTTCCCCCGCATCTCGGGCGGATCCTGCGCCGCTGCCTCGAGAAGGAGCCGCGTGACCGTTACCAGACCTCGCGCGATGTGTACAACGAGCTGAAGGATCTGCGAGCGGAGACATCCCCGGCCCCCTCGCCCTCGACGCCAGAGTTCGAGAGCGCGACAGGGGGAAGGAACCGCACTCCGTCCGGAGCCGTCACTTCGGGGGTCGTCGAGGTTGCGGACGCACCCCGCGCGCCCGCGTCATGGAGGCGGCGGGCATGGACGGCCGGCATCGCCGCCATCGTCCTGGGCCTGGCGCTGTACGCGGCCATGCGAGCCGGGGTCCTGCACTGGCCATCTCGGCCGGGGGACACCGGCACCGAGCCGCATGCGATCCGATCGATCGCCGTTCTTCCCCTCGACAATTACTCGGGCGATCCCAACCAGGACTATTTCGCGGAGGGAATGACCGACGAGCTGACTTCGGATCTCGCGACCATCAGCCAGCTTCGCGTGATCTCACGCGGATCGGTGATGCAGTTCAAAGGGAAGAGCCGGCCGCCGACTCCCGAGATCGCCCGGGCGCTCAACGTCGATGCGCTGGTGGAGGGTTCGGTGATTCGGTCCGGCGACAAGGTTCGAATCACGGCCCAGTTGATCGACGCGCGGGCGGACCGGCACCTTTGGGCCAAGAGTTTCGAGCGCAGTTCGCGTGACGTCCTGGCGCTCCAGGACGAGCTGGCGTCGGCGATCGCCCGCGAGATCCACGTTCAGCTGACTCCGGCGGAGCAAACACGGCTTACCAGCGCTCGAAGCGTGAATCCCGCGGCTTACGACGCATACCTCAAGGGCCGATACTTCTTCAACCGCCCGAGCGACGAGAACTTGACGAAAGCGATCAACTTTTTCGAAGAGACGGTCAAGCTCGATCCGAAATACGCACCCGCGTTCTCGGGCCTGTCTGACGCCTATCTCTGGGCGGGCTACAACGAGGGAGTCTGGACCGGCTCGGAGGCGAGGCCCAAGGCAAAAAGCGCGGCCGAGAAGGCCATCGAGCTGGATGACCAATCCGCCGAAGCTCACACCTCGCTTGCCAACTTC
>JBBROA010000171.1:0-6390 GCA_038229875.1 Thermoanaerobaculia bacterium
CCGGCGCCCCCGCCCCCGCCCGTGGTCGAGGCCCGGCCCACCGCGCCCGGCCGGCGTCACGCGTGGGTGGGCGGATATCACCGTTGGGACGGCCGGAGCTACGTCTGGGTTCCCGGGACCTGGCGCGCGACCCCCCGAGGAAGAGGCGGCTGGGTCTCGGGCCGCTGGGTGCATTCGCGGCGCGGCTGGTACTGGCGCGAGGGGCACTGGCGCTGATTACGGCCGGGCTTAAAAGGAACCCGCATGAAAACAGAACGCTGGATCGCCGCGGGATTCTTCGCCGCCGCCCTGCCGTTGCTCGTCGGCTGTCCGCCCCCTCCGGGCGGCGCCGTCTACGTCGCGGCCGGGCCGCCCGCGTTTCGGACCGAGTACGTCGGCGTCGCGCCGGGCCCGGACCACTCGTGGGTCCGTGGCTATTACCAGTGGGATGGAGTCAGCTATGTCTGGGTCGCCGGCCATTTCGAGCGGCGCCCGCGGGCCGGCGCGAAGTGGGTGGACGGACGCTGGCGGCACAACCGGCGCGGCTGGTTCTGGGTATCCGGACACTGGCGGTAGAAGGGAAGGGATTTAGCTGTCCACTTTTCCCGGGGTAGCCGGCGGGCGGCAGGGGAAAGGGAACGGACTCAGAGCGGGTCCAGCACCTTCACGACGAGCAGCGTGCGGTCGTCTTCGGCGGGGTGGCCCGCCGCATGACCGTCGACGGCGGAGAGGATGGCCTCATGCAGCCGCGCGGGGTCTGAGTCTGCTTCGGCGCGCAGGAGCGCTTCGAGGCGCTCGAACCCGAACGGCTCTCCGGACGGGTTCGAGGCCTCGACGATACCGTCGGTCAAGAACACGAGGCGGTCTCCCCCCGCGAGCGCGAACCGGCTCGTTGGAAAATCGGAGCGCGGCGAGATCCCGAGAGGGAACGAGGGAAGCGAGATGCTCTCGACCGAGCCGCCCGAAAGAAGGTAGGGCGCCAGCTGTCCCGCGTTTGTCAGAGTCGCCGCTCCGGTCGAGGAATCGAAGGCAAGCAGGGCGAGCGTCATGTAGTTGCGCGAGTCCGTCGAGCGGTGGATGAGCTCGTTTAACTTGTTGAAGAGCGGCGTGCCCTCGAGGCCGGACTCGAGGAGTGTCGAGAGCCCCGCCTTTGCCATCGCCACGAGGAGTCCCGTCGAGAGCCCGTGGCCGGAGACGTCGCCGATCGCGACCGCGCTCCGGCCGTCCGGCATCTGCGCGTAGTCGTAATAGTCGCCGCCGATCTCGGCCAGCGGCTCGAAGCGTGCGAGAAGCGCCAGACCCGGGAGCGTGGCACCGGGTGCTGGAAGGAGCTTCTGCTGCAGCGTGCGGGCGATCGCGATCTCCGACTCGAGCCGCTCTTTCTTCGCCGTCTCGACCAGAAGCCCCTCGATCGATTCCGCCATACCGTCGAAGGAGCGCGCGAGGTCCCCGATCTGGTTCTTCGAACGAGAGTGAACCCGAACTGAGAACTCGCCGCGGGAAATCGCCTGCGAAGCGCGGGTGAGCCGGTTGACGTTGCGCGTGATCGTCCCCACGAGAACGAATGCGACGGTGAGCGCTGCGAGGTACACGAGCAGAAGGAGCGCCGCGAGGCCCCCGAAGATGCCCCAGAACACCCGCCCGATCTCGGGCACGCCCTGGGCGAAGAGCTGGTTTGCCAGCGCGCGGGGCGAGGTCTGCCCGATGAAGAGGACCACGTTGCGGCTGTTCGGCTCGGCCGAGAACGTCGCCGCCGCGCGGTCGACGTAAACGCCCGCCACCCACTGACGGTCGAAAAGGCTACGCGGAGTCCCGGCTTGTTTCGAGGTTGACGCCGTGCTCGGTTCCTCCGCCGTTTCCCCCGTCGCCGGCGTTGGCGGGGGCGCCTTTGTCTCGGGGGCGGCAGGCACGCGCGGTTCCTTCTTCTCCTCTCTCTCTTTTCTGGAGAAGTCGACGTTGAAGCCCCGCCCGCTGCGGGACGTTCCGACCTCGATGTTCACGCGATAGCCCGTGGACTCCGAGATCCGCCTCGCCCATCTCTTCCGGGGATCGGTCAGAAGAATCAACGCGGTGCGATTCCCTTCCTTTTCATGGGTGGGGAGCGCGAGCCAGCCCTGGTCGCCGGCAATCAGCGACCGGGGCTCCGTCAAGTTGCGCGCCCATGGCGCGTCCGCTCCGGGAGAGAGCCACGGCACATCCGATCGGGAGACGCGCCCGTTCGCGTCGATCGAGAACGACGGAAACTTCTCTCCCGACGCGACGGCCTCGCGGCTGGCGGCGAGCGCTTCTCCGTGCACGCGCGTCGCGACGATCTGGTGCGCGACCAGGTAGGCCCCGGCGAACAGAAGAGCTCCGAGCAGCGGAATCGGCACGATCCCGATCAGGAAATACGAAAATGCCAGGCGAAGCGTGAGCTTCCGAACGATTGCCCGGAACGCCAGCACGACGAATCGGAAGAGGAGAACGAGTCCGGCCGCGCACGCCAGGTTGATCGCGACGATCCGCGCACAGCCCGACCCGGATTCCCCGAGCTGCCCCAGCACAATCGCCGCCGCGAGCGACACGGCGAAAAGGATCAGCCAGTTACGCGTCGATTTTCGGAAGGCCACGGCGAGGGGATTGTACGAGGGGAGGGCCGAGAGCCGCTTCTCGGCTTCTCGATCCGTTGTTTCCGCTAAGATGAAGACGCCCGTGAGCTTCTTCCGTCAGGCCGCACTTCTTCTCCCATCCTCGTTTCTGCTCGGAGTCCTGATCTTTCTGCTGACACACGGCCATCAGGACCCCGGTTTCGGAACTTATCCGTTCTTCGAGCAGTGGGGCGGCGGCTCGCTCGTCGCCGCCACGCCCGAAGGCCGATTTGTCGAGCAGGCGCTCCTGTTCTTCGTTCCGGTCTACCTGATCGCGCTCCTCTTCATCCTGTTCGTGGTCCTCGCCGAGCGCGGGCTGCTCGGGCGGCCGGAGCCGCGCGTCCGGTCGGCTTTCCGCGGCGCCTTCGAACCGGTTTTCGCCGGGATATTCCTGCTTTTGACCGGGTTCCTCGTGTGGCAGGGGGACCGGGTCGCCTCGCGACTGGCGCCCGGAGCCCTGGTCGCGCCTCTCCTCGTCGCCTTCGCGCCCTACGGCGCCGCCGCGCTCGCGGTCCTTCCGGCAGCGGTTCTCGCGGCGCCGCTCGTCCTCTTGAAACGCACGGACCCGACGTGAAGCCGTCCAAGGCGATCGTCGTTCTCGACTTCGGGGGGCAGTACACCCAGCTGATCGCGCGGAGGATTCGCGACGCCCGCGTCTTCTCGGTCGTCCTCCCTCCGAACGCGTCCTCGGAAGAGATCGCGCGCTGGAATCCCGCGGGCGTGATCCTCTCCGGCGGGCCCCAGAGCGTCTATGAAGACGGCGCCCCCGTTCCCGCATCCGGGCTGCTCGATCACGGTGTTCCCGTGCTCGGACTCTGTTACGGCATGCAGTGGATGGCGCACACCTCCGGCGGGGAAGTCGAGGGCGGCCACGGGCGCGAGTACGGCCGCACGTCCGCGAAGGTGATTCCCGATTCCGAGCTGTTCCACGGGCTCGAGGAAGCGCAGACCGTGTGGATGAGCCACGGCGACTCGGTTATTCGGGCGCCCGAGGGAGCCCGGATCATCGCCTCGACGCCCGAGACCGCGATTGCCGGATTCGAGAGCCCCTCACGCCGTCTGTACGGCCTTCAGTTCCACCCGGAGGTGCGTCACACCGAGCACGGCACCGAGATCCTTCAGAATTTTCTCTTTCGCGTCTGCCGGGTACAGCCCGACTGGAGCGTGGCGTCGTTTCGTCAGGAAAAAATCGAGGAGATCCGGCGGCAGGCGCCCGACGGCGCCGTCATCTGCGCGCTGTCGGGCGGGGTGGACTCGTCGGTCACGGCGCTCCTGCTCCGGGAGGCCCTCGACGATCGGGTGCACCCGATCCTGGTCGATCACGGCCTCATGCGGGCGAACGAAACCGCCCAGGTGGTAGAGGCGTTCGGACGGCTCGGAATCGCGGTGCACGCGGTCGACGCCGCGGAGCTGTTTCTGGCGCGGCTCGCGGGCGTGACGGACCCCGAGGAGAAACGGAAGATCATCGGTCGCACCTTCATCGAGGTGTTCGAACGAGAGGCGAAGAGCATCCCCGGTGCGCGGTACCTCGCGCAGGGAACCCTCTACCCGGACGTGATCGAGTCGATCTCGATCAAGGGTCCCTCCGCGGTGATCAAGACGCACCACAACGTCGGCGGTCTTCCCGAGAAGCTCGGGTTCCAGCTGATCGAGCCGGTGCGCGAGCTCTTCAAGGACGAGGTGCGACTGCTCGGCGCCGAGATGGGACTGCCGCGAGAATTCCTGGCGCGCCATCCGTTTCCGGGTCCCGGGCTCGCCGTCCGCATTCCAGGAGAGGTCACCCGGGACAAGGTGGCGATCCTCCAACAGGCCGACGAGATCGTCCTGGATGAGATCCGGAGAGCGGGGCTCTACGACGCGATCTCGCAGGCGTTCGCGGTGCTGCTGCCCGTGCGGTCGGTCGGCGTGATGGGCGACAATCGGACGCACGAGTTCGTGCTCGCAGTCCGCGCCGTCCAGACGACCGACTTCATGACGGCCGACTGGTTCCGGATGCCCCACGACGTCCTCGATGCGATCGCCTCCCGCGTCGTGAGGCAGGTGCGCGGCGTCAACCGCGTGGTGTACGACATCACGTCGAAGCCGCCCGCGACCATCGAGTGGGAGTAGCGCCGCGCGGCATCGCGAAAACGGCGGGTACCGGCGCGGGGCGGGCACGCGATCCTTTCCTGTTCCGGCTCGGCTGGTTCCTGATCACGCCGGCGGTCCGCCTGAGGCAGGCGCTCGGACGGGCTCGCGCGGCTCTCCGCCCCGCGAAGTCCCGGGTGAGGCTCCGGTGGAGCCCCGCCGCGGCGTCCGCCCTCGCCCCGCTCGTGTGGACGAACGCCCGGGTCGTGCGCGAATACCTGCACGAACGCGTGTCTGGCCACCCGGGGTGCGACTGGGTCACCTGGATGCTCTCCCGTTACGCCCGCGGCGCCGGCCTCTCCGCGCTCGTGCTCGGCGGTGGAGAGGGGTGGCTCGAGCGAGTGCTGGCGCGGGACCCGCGGATCGGAAAGGTGATGGGAGTCGACATCGCGCCCGAGGCCATCGAAGAGGCGGACCGGCTCGCGAGACAGGAGGGACTCTCCGGCCGGATTCTCCACGCCGTCATCGACCTCGATCGTGATCCGGTCCCGGGAGGGCCTTACGACCTGGTGCTCGCCCACGACGCCATCCACCACGTGCGCGACCTGGAAGGCCTCTTCGACCGCATCGGCGGGGCGCTTGCCCCGGACGGGACGCTGCTGTTCTGCGAGTACGTGGGCCCGCGGCGGTTCGACTTCGACGCGCGCCGGCAGGCCCTTCTCGACGACGCTCTCCGGTCGCTCCCGGAAAAATACCGGCGCCTGCAGGGCCGGAAGGGACTCGCGACCCGAGGGCACCGGACGGATCCCGTCGAGCTCGCGATCCGGGACCCGTCGGAGGCGGTGCGGTCCGACGAGATCCTTCCCGTGCTGCGCGAGTCGATGGACGTTCAGGAGGAGATCCCGTACGGCGGCGGGCTTCTCGCGCCGCTTCTCTTCGAGCTGATTCTGAACTTCGAGGCGGGAAATGCCGCGGACGACGAGATTCTCCGGACGCTGTGCGAGCGAGAGCGGTCGCTGATGGCCTCGGGCGATCTCCCGTCCGATTACGTCGTCGTCGCCGCGAAGAAGCGGGGAGAGCGAACGGTCGGAGGGTCAGGAACCGTCTGAGATCTCCCGCGCGATCGCCTCGAGCCCGCGCGCCAGCTTTTCCGGGGCCCCCCCGAGCGCGACGCGGAAGTGCTCCGGCGCTCCGAAGAAGTCGCCCGGCGCCACCGCGACGCCGGCGCGCTCGAAGAGTCGCCGGGCAAATAATGACGCGTCGCGGCCGTCCGCAAATCGCGGAAAGACGACGCTCGCGTCCGCGGTAACGGAGGCGAGCTTCGGCCGCCCGCCGGAGAATGCCGACCACGCGAGCCGGTTTTCGGCGAGGATGGCGGCCGCGCGTCGGGCGAGCGCGGGAAGGTGGCGGAAAGCCAGCGCCGAGAGCCGCTCCGCCGGGATCGCGCCCGAAACGTCGATGACGTCGCGCGCGCGACGTATCGCCTCAGTGAGAGCGGGAGCGGCGATTGACCCCCCGCAGCGCAGCGCCGAGAGACCGTAGGCCTTTGTCAGGCTGTTCGTGGAAATCAGCGCGGGAGAGATCGTCGCGGCCGGAGGGGCCGCCGGTCCCTCCACGGTGTCGGCGTAGACCTCGTCGACTAAGACGTGAAAGCGCGCCTTCTCGGCCAGCCGACCGATCGCGGCAAGTGTCGAAGGCGAAGCGGCGACCCCGGACG
>JBBROA010000172.1:0-6153 GCA_038229875.1 Thermoanaerobaculia bacterium
CAAGGACTACGCGCCCGGGCAGCGGTGGTTCTTCGCCGAGGAGGACCTCCGTTGGCCCGACTGGGCGAAGAACACCGAGGAGCGCGCCGGCCACTTCGAGACCCAGACGCTCTCGATCGGCCCGTCTCACCCGGCGACGCACGGCATCGTGCACCTGATTGCGCGGATGGACGGCGAGCGCATCGCACGCGCCGAGACGCAGATCGGATACATGCACCGCTGCTTCGAGAAGATGTCCGAGACCCACACCTGGAACCAGGTGATCCCTTACACCGACCGGCTGAACTACGTCTCGGCGATGATCAACGGCGTCGGGTACGTGCGCACGGTCGAGAAGATGCTGGGCATCGAAGTCCCGAAGCGCGGCGTTCTCATCCGGACGATCCTGTCCGAATTTTCGCGGATCATGGATCATTGTGTGAACATCGGCGCAAATCTCGTCGACATGGGCGCGCTCACGAACTTCTGGTACCTGTTTCAGAACCGCGAGAACATCTACAGCCTGCTCGAGGCCTGCTCCGGCGCGCGGCTCACCGTTTCATACGTGCGCGTGGGTGGACTTGCCATCGACGTGCCCGAGGATTTCGTCTCGCGGTGCCGCTCGCTTCTGGAGACCATCCCGACGTTCGTCGCCGACGTCGAGAAGCTCGTGACGAACAACCGCATCATCCGGAACCGCTTCCAGGGGACCGGTGTGGTCACGAAGGAGCAGGCGATCGCGTGGGGCCTGACGGGACCGATGCTGCGGTCATCCGGCGTTCCTTACGACGTGCGTCGAACCCGGCCTTACGATTTTTACGGGGAGTTCGACTGGGATGTCGCGATCGCGCCCGATGGCGACAACTTCTCGCGGTACCTGGTCCGCATCGAGGAGATGAAGCAGTCGCTCAAGATCATCCGGCAGGCGCTCGACATCTTCCCTGCCTCGGGGCCCGTCAATTCCGACGACTGGCACGTCGTGCTGCCGCCGAAAGACGCCGTGTACCACGACATGGAATCGCTGATCTACCACTTCAAAATCATCATGGAAGGCATCCGCGTCCCGAAGGGCGAGAGGTACGAGTGGATCGAAGGCGGCAACGGTGAGCTCGGCTTCTACGCGATCGCGGAGGGCGGCGGCGGACCGTACCGCCTCAAGCATCGCGCTCCCTGCTTCCCCGCGATGGCGTGTTTCGAAAGGATCATCGAGGGCAGCTCGATTTCCGACGCGGTGGCGACGCTCGGGAGCCTGAACATCATCGCCGGGGAGCTCGAACGATGAGCGGCGTGATCGACGTCTCGGTGCGGGTCCCGAAGAAGCTGACCCTCTCTCAACGCCTGTATTTTCCGGAAATCCTCGGTGGGATGGCCGTCACGATGCGGCATCTTCTGAAGAACCTCATCCGGATCCGGAATCTCCCGACCATCCTGTATCCCGAGGTCAAGCGCAACTATTCCGGGCGCTTCCGCGGCAAGCACATTTTAAAGACGAGAGACGACGGGACCCTGAAATGCGTGGCCTGCTACATGTGTGCGCAGGCCTGCCCGGCGGACTGCATCACGATCGTGGCGGGGGAGCACCCGAAGATCTCCTACGAGAAGTATCCGGTCGTGTTCGACATCGACATGCTCCGCTGTGTCTATTGCGGCTTCTGCGTCGACGCGTGCCCGAAGGATGCCATCTGGATGACCCGCAACTACGAGATGGCGTTCTTCAACCGCCAGGAAGCGATCTTCGGCATCGACAAGCTGCGCGAAGCGCCGGGGTCGGAAGTCAAGGACGGCTACGGCTACCGCCCGTATTACCCCGGAGACGGCACAGTTCCTCCGCCGGACGCGTCGTCCGAGCGGATCAACCCGGGAGACGGCGAACGCGCGGGGATGCGGATCCACGGCACGCTGCCAGCCTACCGCCCCTCAGCGCCGCAAGTAGCGAGAGAGCCGACAGCGCCGTAGGGGGTTCGGGGGACGGCGCGCCTGGCGCCATCGGCCAGGATGACCATCGTCGCGAAGTCGGCGCAGTCCACTCGACGGCAATACGGACGGCCTGCCTGCGGGCCCCCTCACCCACCCTCTGCTCGAATGCGGCGAAAGGGGGCAAAGCTGCGCTTCGACCAACCTGGTGGCTAAGCTCGCCCCGAGAGGAGTCTCCTGACCGAAGGGAAGGAGGAGCCTCTCGGGGCGGGAGCCGTAGCGAACGGAGGGACGAGGCCGGCGGTGGAGGCCGCATCCGGCCGACCCGCCGGCCGGTGCCTTCGCCGCGCACGGCGAAGGCACGTCCCGCAGTGAGCGGAGGCGACGGCTAGTTACCGCGTCCCGTCGTCGGCGCGTGCCCATCCGTCTTGTGCAGCGACTCGACCGTGATCTCGACTTCCTCGTCCGAGGCGCCCTGTTCCTTCAGCTTCGCCGCCATCAGTGCCTCATGCTGGCAGATCCCGCAGCCGGCGGCGTGCTCGTTGGTGAAGCAGGTCAGGAGCGTCTTGTGATGCTCCCTGGGGCTCTCCTTGCATTCGCAGAAGCAATGGATCCGGTCCATCGTGTCGGGGTATTTCTTCGCCGCTTCGTAGGATTTCTTGACGTCCGGATTGTCCCAGCTCGAGAACTTCGCGGGATCGAGAACCGCGCCCCGCTCGACGCAGGACGAGCAGGAGTTCTGCTGGGCGGCCGCAGGCTTCGCCCCGGCGGCCGGCTTCGCGGGCGCGCCATGCTGGTGCTGGGCGTCGGCGAACGTCGAAAACGCCAGGAACGAGACCATGGCAGCCGCGAGAAAAAGACCCGCACGGGAAGTCGATCCGGTGTGAATTCGGCGCATGGATCCTCCGGAGGTTTAGAACCTCGGTTTGTATCGGGTTGTTCCCGCCGCGCCCGGGGAAGGTCTCAGCGCAGTCCTTCCATGATCTGCGCCAGAGCCTCGGGGCCGGGCCGGGTCTGTTCGAGGGACATCGAGGCGAGCGCCTGGTCCGGGAGCCCGAGCAGCGAGAGAAAGTCCTTCTTTTCGGGCTCGACGTAGATCAGCCCGGTCAGGAACTCGCCCTTTTCCTTCGCGTCGTGCAGCAGCTCGTAGGCGGAGGTCTTGTTCATGGCGTCATAGTCGGCGCGCAGCTTTTTCAGCCGGATGTGGGAACCGTCGTGCAGCGCGACGTCCTGGGTCGTGCCCGGGTCGTAGTCGACGTGAATGTCTTCGAAGTAAGGGACGAACCCGATCTCCTGAATCGGGATCTCGTGGTCCTTGGCCCACTTGTACGACTTCGTCGAGCTCTCGTGATTGTTGAACGTCACGCAGGGCGAGATCACGTCCAGCAGCGCAGTGCCGCGGTGGGCGATCGCCCCCTTCAAAAGCCCCAGCAGCTGCTTCATGTCTCCCGAGAACGAGCGGGCGACGTAGCCGCAGCCAAGCTCGATCGCCATCGCGCACAGGTCGATCGCCGGCAGGTCGTTGACGACACCGCTCTTCAACTTCGACCCGAAATCGGCGGTGGCGGAGAACTGCCCCTTCGTCAGCCCGTACACGCCGTTGTTTTCGACGATGTAAATCATCGGCAGATTGCGGCGCAGGAGGTGGACGAACTGTCCGGCCCCGATCGAAGCGGTATCGCCGTCTCCGGAGACGCCGATCGTCAGGAGGTTGTGATTGGCGAGCATCGCGCCCGTCGCGACCGCGGGCATCCGCCCGTGGACGGCGTTGAAGCCGTGGCCCCGGTCGACGAAATAGGCGGTGGTCTTCGACGAACAGCCGATTCCCGACATCTTGGCGACGTTGTGCGGAGTGACCCCCATCTCGAAGAACGCCTGGGTGATCTGGCGCGTGATGACGTCGTGGCCGCAGCCGACGCACAGAGTGGATTTTCCGCCGCCGTACTCCTTGACCGAAAGGCCGAGACGATTCGCGGGGGTCGCTTTGGGCTCGACGGTCGAGGACATCAGCTCTTCTCCCCGGCCTCGATACCCTCGATCACCGTCTCGGCGTCGAGGGGGAAGCCGTCGTAATGCCGAATGGATCGCAATCGCGCCGCTTCGGGCCCGACTTCGAGAGTCAGCAGCGAAAACATCTGCCCGTCCCGGTTCTGGTCGACGACATAAATGCGCTCGTGCTGCGAAATGAACAGTTTCGTTTCGGGCGTCAGCGGCAGCGCCCGGATCCGCAGGCAATCCGTCGCGAGCCCCTTGCGCGCCAGAATCGTCCGGGCTTCCTGCACCGCGAAGTCCGAGGACCCGTATTGGACGATTCCGATCCGTGAGCCCGCTCCTTCGATGACCGGCTTCGGGACGTGCAGGCGAGCGGTCTCGAACTTCCGGGAGAGCCGGTCCATGTTGTTCTTGTAGTCGTCGGGGCGCTCGGAATACGTCGCGCGCTCGGTGTGGCCCGAGCCCCGGGTGAAATAAGCGGCCGCCGGGTTGTCGATCGTTCCCGGGAGCGTGCGCCAGGGAATTCCGTCTCCGTCCACGTCGCGGTAACGGGCGAACTCCTTGTACTTCTGCATATGCGCGGCGAACTCCTCCGCGGTCCGGATCACCTTGCCCCGATCCACGCCCTTTTCCGGGTACGGGAACGGGTCCGCCATCCAGTTGTTCATCCCGAGGTCCAGATCCATCATCACGAACACGGGCGTCTGAAACCGTTCGGCGAGATCGAACGCCTCCATCGAGAGCGAGTAGCACTCCTCGACCGACGCCGGGATCACCAGGATGTGGAACGCGTCGCCCTGGGACAGGCAGTACGTCGAAAGGATGTCGCCCTGCATCGTGCGGGTCGGAAGCCCCGTCGAGGGGCCGACGCGCTGGACGTCGAAGATCACGGCCGGGATCTCGGCGTAATAGCCGAGCCCCACGAATTCCGCCATCAGCGAGATCCCCGGGCCGGAGGTCGTGGTCATCGACCGCGCGCCCGCCCACCCAGCTCCCAGGATCATCCCGGCCGCGGCCAGCTCGTCCTCCGCCTGCACGATTGCGAACGTCGGTTTTCCGGTGATCGGGTCCTTGCGGTACTCGCGGCAGTAGTCGATCAACGATTCCGCCAGAGAGGAGGAGGGCGTGATCGGGTACCAGGCCACGACGCTGACGCCGGCGAGCATGCAGCCGATCGCAGCGGCCGCGTTGCCGTCGATGATGATCTTTCCCGCGGTCTTGTCCATCCGCTCCAGGCGGTAGGGGTCGTCCTTCTTGAGGTTCTTTTCCGCCCAGTCGTAGCCGCCCTGGATCGCGGTCCAGTTGACCTCGATCGCCTTTTCTTTGCCGTGGAACTGCTTCGAGAGCGCCTTTTGAATCTCCTCACGATCGACGTTCAGGAGCCACGCGGCGACGCCGACGTAGATCATGTTGACGACGAGCCGGCGGAGCTTTCCGTCGTGGACGAGCTCGAGGACCAGCTTCGAAAAGGGGACGGGGTAGAAGTGCACGTCGCTGCGGAGAGTGTCGAGCTTCAGGTTTTCCTCGTAGATCACTGCCGCCCCCGGGTGGACCGTGCGCACGTCCTCGTGCGCCGTCTCCGGGTTCATGCAGATCAGGACGCCGACGTCCCGCCGCCGGGCAATGAAGCCCTCCTTCGAAGCTCGGATCGTGAACCAGGTGGGAAGGCCCTGGATGTTCGAGGGAAAGAGGTTCTTGCCCGAGACCGGGATTCCCATCTGGAAAATGGCCCGCATGAGGATGCTGTTCGAGGACTGGCTCCCGGACCCGTTCGCCGTCGCCACGTGGATCGAGAAGTCATTCACGACCGAAGGCCCGAGCGGCGCCTCCGAGGGGATCTTTTCTTCGAGGACAGCGCTCACGGAGGACTCCTTTTGTGACATTCCCGCGCTTTTCGGGGAACCGGGATGATAACAAACAGTTCCCTCCCCGACGCGGCGCGCAGGCCTGCTCGGTGCGCCGGCCTGCCGGCGGCGCCCATAGAATCCCGGCGGAGGTTCACGCATGACCGTTCGCTTCCGCAACCACGCCGTTGCCTTCGCCGCCTTCCTCGTCATCGGTACGTCCTCCGTCCCCGCGCGGCCGTTTCGGTTCGACGATCTCGCGCGCGTGCAGCGGGTTGGAAACTTCAGCCTTTCACCGGACGGGCAGTGGATCGCGTACGGCGTGGCGGTTCCGAATGTGCTGGCGAACCGGTCCGCTTCCGCGATCTGGCTCGTGTCCACCGGAGGCGGACCGCCGCGGCGCCTCACCTCGGGGGAAAAAGCG
>JBBROA010000173.1:0-6062 GCA_038229875.1 Thermoanaerobaculia bacterium
CTTTGAGAAGAGCGGCTTTCTCCTGCAGCCTCTGGGCGAGCGAAGGAGGCCGCCCCTTGCTCGAGTCCTTCGGAGCCATCCTCGGCTTCGAGGAGGGAAACGGCACGGTCGGCGCCTTCGACGCCGCCGAAGAGGGAAAAGTTGTCCTGGGGCGTGCTGAAAAACGGAGGTGTCGAAACTCTTCGAGCAGGTTTAGGAGGCGCGAACGCTGCCCCAGGACAGCGGCCTCTGCATCAAACTCACCGTCAGGCCGGGAGGATACCGGCGAGAAGAAACGCGGCCGGTCGAACATCGCGAGAGACGAGCTCGGGAAGGGGGCTGCATGATTCTCCCTCGAGGGTCGAACGCCGGCCGCGGAGGCGCGGAATCGCCGACGGTGGATTCGGGGCGAGTCACGCCGCCGCAAGATGCGGCCGCGCTCCCGCCCGCTCGGAACCGAGGAGACTCAGGCTCGAGGAGGAGGGGTCGAGGGAGCCAGGCCCCTCCGAGAGGGGAACGGCGGCACTCGAGCCTCGCTGGCGCCCGATCGGGCGAGTACCGGCGACGGAGGCCGGGAAGGCAGGATCGCGGGAAACGCAACGCCGAGAGTCATGACCCGCGTGTCCGGAGTGCAGCCCTGAAGCTGGCATTCTCCCGATGCCGCGCCCTTCATGGCGGAGCAGGGGGGCGCGGCGCCGTCTGCCGAAGCGACACAGCAGTCGGGGATGCCGTTCACCCAGCAGGGGTCCGCTGGCGAGCAGAACGAGGGCGAGGAGGGACGCCGCAGCGCAGGAGGCCGGCATTTTTCGGCTCGCGGCGCGGATCCCGTCGCCTCTTCCGTGCCGCTAAGGTCGCCGCGCCTCGAAAATAATGAGTCCCCCGTTTCGCGAGACCCACGGCACCTTCGCCATGGCCCGGTCCAGGAAGCTCAGGATGCGGTAACCGGCATGCTCACTCGTCAGGTTGATCATGTGGGGAAGTACGAAGACGCTCGTGCGCAAGGAAAGGCGAAACCCTCCCGGGCGAAGCCAATGCGCGAGACGGTCGGCCGAGATGATCGCCTCCGGACCGGCCTCCTCGTGCCAGATCGGCCACATCTTCTGCACGACGTCGAAGACCGCGCGGAAGGACGTCGCGTTGTTCTCCTGGCCGAAATACACGCCCTCCGGCTTCATGACGCGCGCCACCTCCCGGCACGTCCCCGCCGGGTCGGCCAGATGGTGCAGAACGCCGTAGATGAGGACGTAGTCGACCGTGGACTCTCTCAGCGGAAAAGCGGAACCATCGGCGACGACGAAGCTCGCCCTGGCTCGAAAGGTGCCCTCCCGGTACCGTCGAGCCGCCTCCTGGATGCACTTCCTGGAGACGTCGAACCCGACCAGGTTCAAGTCCTGATCCATGAAGTGAAAGGTGCTCCGTCCCTGCGCGCAGCCCACGTCGAGAAGCCAGCGGTCCTCCCCCGCTTTTGCCTGGACCTCCGCCTTCCACGGCTCGAAGGCGATGCGGTCCGCCGCCCGCCAGAACGGCGTCACCTCGTATTCGGAGTACCGCTGCTCCTCGTTGGAGGCGTACCAGTCGAAATGCTCGCGCTGGTGGAGCGCCTGCGCCTCCGACGCCGTGGCGCCCGGGAGCTTTGCGTTCGCCCCGCCGGCCGCAGGCGCGGAGAGGCCGAGGGCCGAAAGCTGCGTCTCGCGCGCGTGCCAGAAGCGCTCTTTTTCCTCAGGATAGGAGAGGGGGCCGGTCAGGAAATCGAGAAACCCGTCTTCTATTGCGAACCAGGTGCGACACGCCTGACACCAGACGACACCGTCTAAGAGCTCGTCGTCCTCGCGGACGAACTCCTTCCAGCCGAGCCGGGGGGACCGGCACGCCGGGCACTGCAGCCTGGACAGGACCTCTGCTCTCATCGACTCGCCTCCGCCTCCGCCTTCCTCGCCCCGCCCGGGTGCACTGGCGCCTCTCGCGGTCGGGCGCTTCGGCGCAGCTGGCCGAGGGCGTAGATCGTGACGACTCCCATCGCCAGATGAGGGCTGAGGATGTGACGAGGATAGTAGATCGTGACGAAAAAAAAGACGTGGGGAATCATATAGAGGAGAGGCAGAAAAAGAAGAGCTCTCGCTTCCCGCGAAACTTTGCGGGGGCCCGCGAACGACCAGGCGAGGGTCCCGAGCCATGCGACCTGCAGCGCGTGAAAAACCAACCTCAGGGCGATCGAGTCGCCGAACTGCGATCCTCCCGCAAAGAAGAAGAGTCCGCTCAGTTGCTGCCGGAGCGCCGAGCGGACGAGGGGGTCGCTCCCGAAATGAAGGAGAGCCGAGGGCGCCACCACCATGTTGAGCGCGTACGTGTAGGTGAAGAGCACGAACCGGTGCCCGTAATGCCAGTTGTGCAAGGCCGGCAGAAGCGAGACGCCGAGCGCGGCGGCGCCCGCGGACACCGCCGCCGCGGGACGCGTGCGCACCGCGCGAAGGGCGAAGAGGCCGAAAACGCCGAGCAGCGCGGGAAGCTGATTTGCGCGCGCGCCGACCGAGAGGCCGACGAGCGCCGCTCCAAGAACCCAGTCGCGCGCGCGCACGGAATCGAACAGGAACGGGAACCAGAACATCAGCGCGGCCCAGGAGATCGCCTCCGAGGCGCCCTCCCGGACGAGAACCACCACCGGGTCCGAGGCCGCGATCGCGAGCAGGAGAACCGCAGCCGCCGTCTGGCAGACGCGGACTGCCACCCGCGCCGGGTTAGCCCCGCGAAAACGCAGGAAGAGAGAGAGGATGCCCGTGTTGATCGCGATCAGATACACGGCCGCGATCAGAAAGTCGCCGTCTCCGAACAGAACGTGAAGAACGAAGTTGACGTAGCGCGAAAGTGGCTGGTTGCTGAAGATCGACTCCTCCGCCTCGAGGGAGCCGGTGTCGAGAACCGAGCGCGCGAAGGACTCGTACGAAAGAAAATCGTTCCCGGCCGTGCGGGAGATCACGGTGCGGAAGTGCCCCGGATCAAGCCCCCACCGGCAGACGGTGAGCGAGACGACCGCGACGTACGCGAGCAACACGTTGCGCCACACCGGCCCCCGCGGCATGGCGAGAAGGACGGCGGCCGCCGCGATGACGAACCCGAAGTCTCGCGAGAAGCCGCCATCCCGGAACGGGAACCAGAGCACGAGCGGGCAGAGCGCGGCGATCAGGGCCAGGGCCCGCCAGCTCCGCCGCAGAAGCCGGGCATGAACGCGGACGAAGCTCGTCAGCACCAGAAGAACGAGGAGGTCCGTTCCGGCGGCGACCGCGCGCCAGCCGAGGAGCGGCCGGCGGGCGCGGAGCGCCGACTCCGGACCGCCAGCCTGCAGCCACGCGCAGCGAATCGCGGCGTACGGGCCGGGCGGCTTCCGGTCTCCTGTCCGATATCCGTCGTCGAAGAGATAGCGGGCCCGGAACGATTGCTCGCCGGCAGGAGCCGGAATGAGGACCCGCGCGAGCCGGCCGTATTCGCGGGGGAGTGTCCAGCGCCGCCCGCCGATCTCGATCTCGCCCTCCCCGACGTACGAAACCACCAGCTCGCGGCCGCCGCCGTTCTCCGCGACGCCTGTCCAGAGCGCCGCGACCGGGAGCCGATCCCGGGAGACGATTCCGTTGGCGGAGGGATGGAAGTTGAATCGCAGAGAGTTGAAGAACGAGAGATTCCAGTTTCCGGGCTCGAAGTCGAGCACCCGGTCGATTCTCGTCGCGCCGAATCGGAAGAGCGGGTTCGTGTACGACTTTTCCCATGCGCCGGATACGGGCGCCGCCGCCGGAGAGCGGTAATTCCCCCGAAACCCCTCGTAGCCGCCGAAACTGAAGAGGACAAGTTTTCCGACGATTCCGGCGCCGCAGGCGATCCAGACCATCCGGCGGCCGAGAAGCCCGCCGCGCCCGGGCGTCGCCGCGCGATAGGCGCGCCTCACCCGCCGGCTGCACAGCCACGGGAGGGACACCGCCAGCGCCGCCGACTGCGCGGCGGTGTTCCAGGGGATGCCGGAGAAGACCTGGTAGTTCGCCGACGGCAGGACGAGAAGCAGAAACACGAGGCAAGGCCAGATCAGGCTCGCGGCTCGCCGGAGGCTCCAGCGCCGCAGTCGCACCGCGGATGCGACCGCCGGCGAAGAAACCCCGGCAGCCGTGGCGAAGGCCGTGTCGGGCGGGGGCTCCGGCTGCCCGACCCCATTCCGCACCCGGTTAGCCCGTCGTTCCCTTTCGCGCCACGAACTCGCCGTAGTCGCGAATGTAGTCCCGATCGTCGTAGAACTCGGAGGCGAAGACGAGGAGCACGGCGTCGGCCGAGTACCGGTACTGAACGCCCCAGGTCATCGGGGGGATGTGCAGGCCCAGATTCCTTGCATCGAGGAGAAACTCTTCCCGCGCCTTTCCGTCGTCGACGACGATGAAGACCGACCCGTTCACGCAGATGAGAAACTGCTCGCACGTGATGTGGGCGTGTTCGCCCCGCACTTCCCGGCTCGGGACGTTGAACACGAAGAAGAACCGCTTGGGCACGAACGGAACGGTGCGGGAGAACTCTCCGACGGAGAGGTCGCCCCTCATGTCTTCGACGAGCGGCAGCAGGTGGAAGGTGACCCCCGCGACGCTGGTCGGCGCCGCGCCGACGCTCACGGAGCGCGACTCCCGCCGGCCCGGAGTCGGCGCCTTTACCGCATCGACGTAGCCCGTGATCCGGGCGGGATTGCCGACGACGACCGCGTTTCGCGGAACGGAACGCGTGACGACGGCGCCCGCGCCGACGAGCGCGCGTTCGCCGATCCGGCGTCCGGGAAGGATCGTCGCGTTAGCCCCGATCGAAGCTCCCCGGGCGATGACCGTCTGGAGTCGCGGACCGGGATTTTCCCCGCTCCGGGGAAAAGGGTCGTTCGTGAACGTGGCGTTCTGGCCGACGTAAACGTCGTCCTCCAGCCGGACGCCGTCCCAGAGCTGAACCCCCGCTTTGATCGTGACGCGGTCGCCGACGATCACGTCGTTCTCGATGAACGTGTGATCCAGGATGACGCAGTCCCGCCCGATCTGCGCTCCGGCGAGAACGTGGGCGAACGCCAGGATCCGCGTCCCGTCCCCGACGTTTTTAGTTTCGCAGATAGCTGTGGGGTGAACAAAGGGAGCAGTCATCGTCTTCTACCTCCGGGCCGTCGCGCTCAGGATGCCCTCGCCTGGGCGCCCGACCCAGAGCCGGCAGGCGAACCGTGGTCGGGGCGAGAGGATTTGAACCTCCGACCACCCGGTCCCGAACCGGGTGCGCTACCAGGCTGCGCTACGCCCCGAGAGAAGAGAGGGAGTTATACCCCGTTAGCGCCCGCAGGTTCAAGGAGCGGCGCCGCCGCACGCCCTCCGAATCCGGCAGGCACGGCTGACTGTTTCCGCGCCCTCCGCCGACTCCCCGAGCGCGGGCGGCAAACTGCGCACGACTCGGCACATCGCGGAAGCGGCATAGGCACGTGACGCCGTGCCGCAGCGCCTACCTGCACCCCTACCTATCCCCGAGCGCGGGGAGAACAGAGCGGCGCGTCGCTCAAAATGGTGACTATGCTCGTCACGAGAGGAGTCTCCTGACCGGAGGGAAGGAGGAGCCTCTCGTGACGGGAGCCGGAGGGAGCGGAGGGACGAGGCGAACGGTCGAGGCCGCATCCGGCCGAGCCGTTCGCCGGTGCCTTCGCCGAAGCGAAGGCACATCCCGTAGCGACGGGAGGCGACTGTTACTGGACCCGAGCCGACAGCCGCCCGTTCGCGTAGTCGAGCCGCAGCGTCCTCGTTTCTCCGCCTCCGACCTGAGCGGTCGTCACCGCGAGCAGGGACGCCGGGATGTCCGGCCCGGAGAGCCACACCTTCACCGAAGCCGCGCCCGCTTTGACGGGGATCGACTCGTCGACGGTGCCGCGTTCCTTGACCGTCTTGAAGAGTCCGTCTTTGCGCTTGAAGGAAAACTGCTTGCGCAGCAGGATCTGGTCGTTCACCGCGACCATCACGTGTCCCTCGGAGAGGGGTGAGTCGAAGAGCAGCCGCAGCATGCCCGTCGTCGAGACGGCCGCGGGGGGCGGCGCCGGCGGC
>JBBROA010000174.1:0-6010 GCA_038229875.1 Thermoanaerobaculia bacterium
GTACGCTCCCGTGCTGGCGCGCGCCGCAGCGGCGACGGGGTTCGTCGACGGCTATTTCCTGGAAGTCCACGACCACCCGGACGCGGCCCTGTCGGACCGCTCGACGCAACTCGACGTCTCGAACCTCGCGGACCTCATTCGCTCCGTCCTCGCTCTTTCCGCCGTCTCCGCGCGTCACGCGTCGAGCTAGGGGCCTCTCCGCTCGAACTCCGGCTGCCGGGTTCTACGCGGAGCCTGCCCGCGCGAGGGGTGTCACCCTCCGCCTGCCGCTCGACCGACTCTGACAAAATCGCCACAACCGGAGGTTTCGATGCCCTTCTCCTCCCTCGGCATCACGGCAGCCTGCCTTCTCGCCGCGGTCACCCTCGTCGCAGGACCCGGCGGTCAGCCCTCAACCTCGTCGAAACGAAGCGCCTCGTACGAAGACCTGGCTTCCTTCTTCCGCGAGTGGCGCTCGTTCCACAAACCGAAGCTCGTCGACGGCGTCCCCGACTACACCCCGCGCGCGATGGCGGCGCAACGGACCGAGCTCTCTTCCTGGCAAAGCCGCCTCGCCGCGATCGACCCGAGCGGCTGGCCCATTCCGCAGCAGGTCGATTACCACGTCGTCCGCGCCGAGCTGAACGGCCTCGATTTCGATCACCGGGTGTTGAAACCCTGGGCGAACAATCCCGCCTTTTACGTGACGGTCTTTACGGAGGAGAGCGACCAGCCCGCGCGCGAGGGCCCGTCGGCGCTCGGCGCGGTGGAGGTCTGGAGTTACCGGTTCCCGCTCACCGACCAACATGCGGAGCAGATGAATTCAGGGTTGCGCGCGATTCCGAGGCTTCTCGCTCAGGCGCGGACCAACCTCACGGGCAATGGCAGGGATTTGTGGACGTACGGCGCGAAAAGCATCCGTCAGCAGAGCGCGGACCTCGCGGCCCTGGCGTTGCAGCTGAAGGGCGGTCCAGCGAGAACCTCCGCGGTCCGGGAACTCGAGACCAGCGTCGCGCACGCGAAACAGGCGACCGACGACCTCGCGGCCTGGCTCGACGCGCAGGCGCCATCGAAAACCGGCTCCTCCGGCGTCGGAACCGTAAATTACAACTGGTACCTGAAGAACGTCCAGCTCGTCCCTTCCACGTGGCAGGACGAGGTGACGCTCATGCAGCGAGAGCTCGCGCGCTCCCACGCCCTTCTCGCCATGGAAGAGCAGAAAAACGCGAAGCTGGCTCCGCAGGCGCCGATCGCGACCGTGGAGGAACACACGCGCCGCTTCGCCTCGGGGGTGACGGACTACATGACGTTCCTTCGCGATCACCAGATCCTGACGGTCGAGGACTGGATGGAACCCGCTCTCCGTGCGAGGACAGGTGCCTTCCGCGGCGGCGCGCGCGAATTCTTCACCGAGGTCGACTATCGCGATCCCGAGGTGATGCGCACCCACGGGTACCACTGGTTCGACAAGGGCCGCATGGCGCGCCAGCCCCACCGGAGTCCGATTCGCCGGGAGGCGCTTCTCTACAACATCTTCAACACTCGGACCGAGGGGCACGCGACCGGGTGGGAAGAGTTGATGATGCAGGCCGGAATGTTCGATGCGCGGCCCCGGTCGCGCGAGCTCGTCTACATCCTGCTGGGGGAGCGGGCGGCGCGCGCGCTGGGCGACCTTCGCATGCACAGCAACGATTGGACCCTGGAGCAGGCGGCCGCGTTCGCCTCCGGGCAGACGCCTCGCGGATGGCTTCGAATGGACGGAGACCTGGTCCGTTCCGAACAGCATCTGTACCTTCAGCAGCCCGGGTACGGGACCAGCTACGTCATCGGCAAGATCGAGATCGAAAAGCTCCTCGCGGAGCGGAAGCAGCAGCAGGGCGACGGGTTCGCGATGCAGGCCTTCATGGCGGAATTCGACGCTGCCGGACTGGTTCCCGCGGCCCTGATCCGATGGGAGCTGACGGGGCGCCTACCGGACGAGCTGACGCGGATGCTTAAATAGCCCGCCTCGTCCGGGTGGAGAAGGAGCGCGCGTCTGACCGGATTTCAGGGAGACTGACCGCGTGAAAGACCGACCTCGGACGCAGGAGTTCGACATCCTGATCATCGGCGCCGGGCCGGCCGGCATCGCGCTCGCGGCCGAGGCGCGGGCGGCGGGAGTCAGACCGGGCCGGATTCTCGTCCTCGAACGCGCGCCCGAGCACTCGTGGATCATCCGCAAGTACTATCCGCCGTCCAAACCCGTGCTCGCCAGCTACAAGGGAATCGATGCGAAGTGCGAAGGAGTACTCTGCATCCCGGACCTCACTCGCGAGCAGACTCTGACTTACCTCGACGCGGCGATTCTGGATTCGGGCGCGCAGGTGCGTTACCAGGAGGAAGTGTTCCGGATCGGGAGCGAGCCCGACGAGCGCCTTCGCGTCGAATCGACCGGCGGAGTTTTTCTCGCCCGGGTCGTCGTCATCGCGATCGGGATCCTCGGCCGGCCGGCGAAGCCTTCCTACCCGATTCCCCGCGAAGTGAATGGCCGGGTTCTCTTCGACGTCACGAGCGAGGAGTTGTCGGGCCGGGACGTCCTCGTGGTCGGAGGCGGAGATACCGCCACCGAGTATTGCCAGTTCCTCGTTCAACAGGGTAACCGCGTCGTCCTCTCCTATCGTGGAGCGACTCTCTCGCGTCCCAACCCGATCAACCGCGATAGCGTGATCGCGCTCGCGAGGCAGGGAAAGCTCGAGTTGCGCCTGTCCTCCGACGTGACGGGGCTCGAAGCGGCCGAGGAGAAGGTTTGCGTTCGATTCGGCGGGACGGAAGAGCCGCTTCTGGCCGTCGACCGGGTGATTTACGCGCTCGGCGGCACGACGCCACAGAATTTCCTGAAGTCCGCGGGCATCGAGTTCGACGGCCCCCAGCCGAAGCTCACGGAGCGGTTCGGCACCAGCGTCCCCGGGCTCTTCCTCGCCGGAGACCTCACGGCCGGAAGGACGGGGGGATCGATCATCCTCGCCTTCAACACAGCCGCCGCCGCGATGCGCCAGATCTGCGAAGACCATGGCATCTGCGAAATCGGAGGGGCCTGATCAGGGGCAGCGAACGACTGCGACCGCGCGCCGCGCACCGGGCGCGGGGAAACGGGAGGACGGCGCTTCAGGTCCCCGAGGCGAGCTTCGGCGGCTGCCCTTCCGAGTTTTCTACGGGAAATCCCGCCGCGACCCAGGCGTCCAGCCCTCCGGCGAGCGGCCGCACGCGGGTGAATCCCCTCTCCATCAGCGCGCGGGCCACACGGGCCGCCGAGGCCTCATTGGGTCACGTGCAGTACAGAACGATCTCCCGGTCCGCGGGAAGTGTCGAGGCCTTCGCCTCGATCTCCTCGTACTGGAGCACCCGGGCCCCGGGGATCCGCCGGGGGTCGGCCATCCGCGCTCCCTGCGTGCGCACGTCCAGAACGACGGGGGCGCGATCGCCGGCGAGAAGCGGCCGCAGCTCCTCGACCGAGATGCGCGCCATGCGCAGGACCCGATAGAACCGGCGCCTCTGCCACCATTTCAGCAGCATGAAGAGCACAAGCGCGGTCGCCAGAAGGGCGAACGCGCCCGTTCCGATGCTGGTGAGGAACGCCAGGGCCCGATCGACGGCGCGGTGGAACAGCCGCCCGAGGAGGACGGCGCCGCCGGCCCAGAGGAGCGACCCGCCCGCGTCGTAGACGAGAAACGCGGCGGGACGCCGTCCGATCGCGCCCGCGAGCGGCGGGGCGACGGTGGAAAACCCGGGGATGAACTTCGCGACGAGCAGCGACGGCATTCCCCAACGCTCGAAGGCGCTCGAAGTCTGGCGCACGCAGGAATCCGGCGAGAGCGAAACCCGGCAGAGGGTCTTCAACACCCCCAGCCCGAGGCGGGCGCCGAGCACGTACCAGATCGAGTCCGCGATCAGGCACGCGAGGAGCGCGACGAAGAGGACGCTCGTCACGCGTATGTCGTGCTCGACCGTCAGGGCGCCGGCGACGATCAGGGTCGGGACGGCGGGAATAGGAAGCCCGATCTGTTCGAGGAGGACGTTCACGAAGACGAGAGGCAACCCGTACCGCAGGACCGTCTCGACCAAGGGGTGCACGGGCAAATCGTATGACGAACCCGAGATTGGAGCCGGTTGAGCACCGAGAGTTCCGCGTTGAGCGGGGGGAGGCCGGGCCCCGGCCCGCGCGCAGCCCGAACGGCGCCCGCCAGCTGGGGGGGCCGCCGGGCCGCCACACCGCGCGACGTGAGGGGCGCCCATTTGCCGCGGCTCTTCTGCACACTCGAGCTGAACGCTGAACCCTCGCCGGCGGGGTGTACGTTCCGGCATCCGAATGCTCCCCGCCGCCCCCACCGCGAATAGAGTCCCCTCGCCGGCTAACCATCGGCCGCAAGCCCCGTCTAACTGATCGGATGGAAGGGATCGATCGAGCGGCCGTCCTGCGGGCGAAGGCCGGCGACAGGGAGGCCTTTCGGGAGATCGTCGAATCGCACAGCCGGCACGTTTTCGGGCTGGCGTTTCGGATGACGGGCAACGAAGAAGACGCGGAGGACGTGGTGCAGGAGACATTCCTGAAGGCATACCGGGGGCTGGCGCGATTCGAGGGAAGCTCCGAGGTTTCGACCTGGCTCCATCGGATAGCAGCCAACTGCGCGGTCGACCTCCTCCGGCGCCGCAAGGGCGGGTTCTCCGAATCCGCGGGCTCCGACGACACGGATCTGCTGCCGGACTCCCGATCGGGCCCGGAAGCCGCGGCCCTGGGATCGGAGATCGACGGGCGCATCCAGGCCTCGCTCGGCCGGCTGTCCGCGATGGAGCGCGCCGCGTTCACGCTGCGGCATTTCGAGGGGCGGTCGATCCGGGAGATCGCCGGCGTGCTCGGCGTTCGCGCCGGGGCCGCAAAGAACTGCGTGTTCCGCGCGGTAGCGAAGCTGAGAGAAGACCTGGGCCCCGTCCGGACAGCCGCCCGATGAAGCACTCGACGGACCAGGATCTGCTGACCTTCCACTGGGACGCGGACCGCGCCACGGGCGCGCACGTCGCCGGCTGCGCTTCGTGCGCCGCGCGGCTCTCGGAGCTTCGCGCGGTGGTGCGCGCCGCCGAGGGAGCTGCTGTCCCCGAGCGCGGGGAAGGGTACGGCCGGGACGTCTGGGCGCGCCTGGCGCCCTCCCTCCCCGACATCGCTCCCCGGGCGCGACTGTGGGACTTCGGGTTCCGGCCGCTCGCGGCGGCCCCCGCGGTGGCGGCGCTCGTGCTCGTGCTCGTCCTCGTGCTTGTGGCCACCGGGTTCCTGGCAGGCCGGCTCGCCACTCCGCGCCCGCCCGCGGCGGCGGAGCTGGCGGAGCTGGCTGAGCTGCGGCAACGAGTTCTCTTCGCCGAGCTCTCGGAGCATCTGGAGCGATCGGAAGCGGTGCTCTTGGAGCTCGCGAACGCGCCGCGGGGAACCGTCGACGTCTCCGCGGAGCAGGCGCGCCTGACCGAGCTCCTGCCGGCGAACCGCCTCTACCGCCAGGCCTCGCGCCGGGCGGGCCAGCCCGCGATCACGGGGGTCTTGGACGAGCTCGAGCGCGTTCTTCTCGACGTCGAGCACGGGCCTTCTCAGCTGACCCGAGCGGAGCGCGACGCACTCGCCCGACGCATCGAAACCGACGGGGTGCTCTTCCGCCTCCGCGTCCTCTCGTCGCGCATTCGCGCGGGCGGAAAGACGCCGCCCTCCCCCGCCCCCGATTCCCTCCTCGAAAGGAAACGCGCATGAATCCACGACTCGTTGCTCTTCTGTTTCTGGTTTCGGCGTGCGCCGCCCCCCTGGCGCCCGCGCTCTCACTCGACGCTCTGTTCGCGATTGACGCCCGCGAACCGGAGGAACGCACCGCGCGCGAATCCGAGAGGTACGACCGGGGGACTCGGGCGTTGGACGACGGAGACTGGGAAGAGGCGATCAAGGCGTTTCGAGAGGTCGCCGAGATGCACGGCGCCCGGGCGGATGGCGCGACGTACTGGCTCGCCTACGGGCTGAACA
>JBBROA010000175.1:0-5976 GCA_038229875.1 Thermoanaerobaculia bacterium
GACGTGACGGCCCGGACTCCCCTTTTCCTGACCTTCGGATCGCCGCTCGACAAGACGGCGTTTATCTTCGGTTTCGCGGGCAAGAACACGACCGAGGCGCGCGAGGCCCTCGCGGCTTCGGTCCAGCCGCTCATCTGCGACTACGCCGTCCGCCCGGCGCGCTGGGTGAACCTCTATTCCCTCTGGGACATCGTCAGCGGGCCACTCGAGCTTTACGACCTCCCCGGGGCGGCCGACCCCCGACGCGTCGAAAATCTCCGCGACCCGGCCGCGGGAACCCTTCTCGCCGCCCACGTCGAGTACTGGCACAACACGCTCCTGTTCGAGGTCCTCCACGCGGAGCTCGCGTCGTGAAGCGGGACCGCTGATTGGACACGCTGCGGATCGGTCTACCGACTCTTCTCCTGATTGCCGTCTACCTCGCGGGAATCAATGCGCTGGGCGCCTGGATCGGACGCGGACAGAAGGACGCGCGCGAATATTTTCTGGGCAGCCACGCCATGCCCTGGTGGGCGGTCATGGGTTCCATCGTCGCGACGGAGACCTCCGCGCTGACGTTTCTCTCGGTTCCGGGGGACGCCTACCGCACGGGTTTTCTGTTCCTGCAGCTCGTGTTCGGGTACGTCGTCGGCCGCATCGCCATTTCGTTCATCCTGCTCCCGAGCTACTTCGAGGGCGAGCTTTCGACCGCGTACGCGCTTCTCGAAAAGCGCTTCGGCCCCCTCGCGCGGCGTTTCACGTCGACGCTCTTCATGTTCACGCGCGTGCTCGCCGCTTCCGTGCGGCTGGCCGTCCCCGCGATCCCGATCGCGCTTCTCGTCGGAATCCCGGTGTGGTCCGCCGTTCTCCTGCTTGCCGCCGCGACGGCGCTCTATACCTTTCTCGGGGGGATCAAGGCGGTCATCTGGATCGACCTGATCCAGGTGTTCATTTACGTTTCGGGCGCCCTCCTCGCGCTCGGCTTTCTTCTCGCCCGCTCGCCGGGGGGGCTGCACGGGATCCTCTCCTTCGCCGCCGCATCGGGCCATCCCGCGCGGTTGTTCGACTTCCACCTCGACTTTTCGAAACCGTACACGTTCTGGGCGGGCCTGCTCGGCGGGGCCTTCCTCACAATGGCGAGTCACGGCGCCGATCAGCTCATCGTTCAGCGGCTGCTCGCCTGCCGGACGCTCAGGGACGCGCAGCGCGCCTTGATCGGAAGCGGGTTTCTGGTGCTCGTGCAGATGACCCTCTTCGTTGCGATCGGCGTCGGGCTCTTTTCCTTTTTCCACGGCCGCCCGATCGCGCCCGGACTCTCGGGCGCTTCCGGCTTCGGATCGCCGGACGAGATCTTCCCGACCTACATCGTGCGGCACCTGCCGCCGCTTCTGTCGGCCTACCTGGTGGCGGGAATGTTCTCGGCGGCGATGTGCTCGGAGTCCTCTGCCTTGAACTCCCTCGCGTCGGCGCTCGCCAACGACATCGTCGGACCCCTCGCGGGGGCTCAGTCGCTCGAGGGACGGCGCGGGTTGAAGCTCGGGCGGCTTCTGACCCTCTTCTGGACGGTGCTCCTCGCTCTTCTCGCCGTCGGCTTCTCGCGCCTCGCTCAATCGCAGCCCGCCGTGCAGGTGGCGCTCGGGCTCCTGAGCGTGACGGCCGGAGGCCTTCTTGGTGCGTTTCTCCTGGCGCTCTTTGCCCATCGCGCCCGGCAGGCGGATGTCCTCTGGGCCATCGGTTGCTCGGCGGCCGTGATGATGTCCTTGTGGCTCGGCTCGAGAGGCTGGATCGATTTTCCCCTCGCGAAGCGGATCGCGTGGCCCTGGTATTCGCTTCTGGGCTCAGCGCTGGCCGTCGGGCTCGGGACACTCCTCTCGCTGCGTCATCCTCTGCCCGGGCGCGCGCGAGGTTAACGGTGGCCGCGCTCAGCGGCCCGCGAATGCGGCATCGAGGTTCCCTCTCAGGTCGAGCAGCCGCAGCCGCGCGGCGAGGAGGCCTTGCGCCGCCGCCGCCCGGTGTTCGGCGGTTGCCCCGTGCGCGATCTCCGCAAGCTCGACGTCGTCGGCGCCGCCCCGGCCCTCGGTCGCCAGGGCGCGGGCGATCCGCACGCCTTCCGCCGCGGCGGCTTCGGCGCTCTGAGAAATTCCGAGCTCCCCGCGCGCCCGGACCAGATCCGCCTCAGCGACCGCGACGGCGAGCTCCACGTCGCGCTCCCGAAGCCGCCGCGCCGACTCGGCGCGCTCGAGACGCGCCCGGCGCCCCGACGCCGCCTCTTTGTTCCGACCTCCCGTCCAGAGCGGAACCGAAAGGGTCACGGCGGCCGCCAGATCGTCGGCCTTGAACCGAACGAAGTACTGTTCGAAGCGGTTGTAGCTCGCGAGCCTCAGGTACTGGGCCTCGGCCGCGATCGAGGGCTGAAACAGGCGTCGCTGCAGCCGATCCGCGCGCGCGAGCGACTCGATCTCACCCTCTAAGGCCCGGATCTCCGCGTCGCCGCGAAGCGCCGTCTCGAGGTTCCCCGAGGCCGGGGGGTCGGGGACCTCCGAGAGCGCCTCTTCCCCAATCCGCAGACCCTCGCCTGACGGCCATCCGATGAGCCGGCGCAGCTCCAGCGCGTCGAAGTCTTTCGAGAGAGACCGGTCGAGCACCCTCTGCTTGGCGCGAGCGACCTCCAGGGAGGCGCGCTGAAGATCGAGGGGGGTCGCCCGGCCCTCCCGGACCAGCGCGGCGGCACGCCTCTCGATCGCTTCGCGTCCCTCGACCGTGCGACGCGCGGCTTCCAGAAGAGCCGCGTCCGCCGCGTTCCGCTCGTAGGAGGCGGCGACCGCGCGAACCGTTGCCGCACGGGCCCGCGTGATGCCGGGCTGCCGGCCGGCGGCGTCCGCGCGCGCCGTCCACACCGCGGCCGTGAGCGAGGGGTCGTACAGGGTCGTCCTTACGGCCACGCCGAACAGCGCGGGAACCTGGCCGGCCACCAGGACCGGGAGCCCGGTCGCGTAGCCCGGGGTCGTGCGAGCGGACGCTTCAGGCCGCAGCCCGGCTTCTGCGGCCCTTGCCGCCGCGGCGGCCTCGTCGGCTTCCGCCCGTGCGATGCCGATCTCCGGCGAACGCGCGATCGCGCGATCGATCGCGCGCCGGAGCGTCAGAGTATCGGCGGAAGCCTGACCGGCGAGGCCCGCGGACCAGGAGAGCAACAAGACGCCCGCGGCGAGGGGCCTGAAGTCATTCATATCGGAGAGCCTCCGTCGGATGAAGCCTGGCGGCACGGTAGGCCGGCACGAGCGCGAACACGAGCGTGACGGCGCACGAAAAGAGGAACGCGAAGGCCGCGGAAAGAGCGGAGATTCGGATGTCCAGCCCGCGCACGAACGCTCGCGCGAGAAGGGGCAGCCCGATCCCGACGGCGACGCCGAGGGACGAGCCGACGGACGCGAGAAGCAGGGCCTCCAGGAGAAACTGCATCAGGATGCCGCGCCGCGTCGCGCCGACCGACATCCGCACGCCGATCTCGCGCGTTCGCTGCTCGACGGAGGCGAGAAGGATGTTCATGATTCCCACTCCCCCAACCACGACGGAGACCGCCGCCGCCACGATGAAAGCGGCGATGAGGCCGAAAGAGATCGTCCGCGCCACCCGAATGACGGTCGTCATCGTTTTGACCTTGAAGACCGACCCGCGGTGATGCCGGTCACGGAGCATCTCCTCGATCACCGCGGCCGCCTCTGGAATACGGGAGAACTCGCGCACCTCCGCGAACAGCGTGTCGACGCGCTTGCCGGGCGTAAAAAACCAGGACACCGTGATCGGGACGAAGATCGAGTAACGCGTCACTTCTCCCTGGCCCATGGTGTCGACCGGTTTGTCGAACTCCCCGATGACGCGCAGGGTCATCCCGAGCGTTCGGATCGTCTTTTCCGGGGCGTCGTTCTGTCCGAAGAGGTCTTCGTAAAGGGGCTGGCTCACGACGCAGACCCGAGCCCGGGACGTGACGTCGTCTTCGTCGAGAAACCGGCCGCGAAGGATGCGCAGATTCTTCCGGACGGTCGCGTAGTTCGGCGTGGTCCCGAGAATCGCCACATCGGCCGCCTGCGACTGCACGGGCACCGTCCCGTGCAGCTGCACGAGCGGCGTCACGCCGGAGAAGAGATCGGAGCGGGTTTCGACCGCCTTCGTGTCGGAGTCGGTAATCTGGTCGTCCAGCGAACGGGAGACGCCCGCGGTGACGGTGCCCTCGTAGCTCGCCCAGGCGAGGTGCGAGCCCACGCCTTCGATCTGCGCCATCACGAACGAGCGGCCCGTCAGACCGAGCGTCACGATCAGGATGATCGCCGCCGTCCCGACGATCAATCCTGCGAGCGTCAGCGCCGTCTGGACCGGGTGCGTCCGGAAGCGGTGAACCGCCGTCTCGAACGTCTCGCGGGTGAACATCTCGTCAGGAACGGCCGCGCGGGCTCACCCGCGCGCCGTCGCTGAGCGTTACCCCGCCGGGCACGATGACGACACTCGCCTCCCCTATGCCGCGCGTGATCTCGACGTCGTTCAACCCCACGAGCCCGACGGTAACGCTCCGGCGCCGCGCGCGTCCGTCCTGGAGGAGGTAAACGAATCGCGCGTCTCCTTCCCGCAGAAGCGCAGCGCGCGGAATGACGAGCGCCGATGCCCTCTCGCCCGCGACGACCTGAACGTTGACGGAGGCGTTTGGCGGGAGGGACCGCGCCGCGTCGGCGATCTCGCCGACGACTTCCCCCACGCGTCGCCCCCCGGCGTCGTGCAGGCCCGAAGGGACCTCGGTGACTCTACCCTCCCAGCGGCGGTCGGGCAGGCCGTCGAACGTGACGGTCAGCCGCTGGCCGGCCGCCACCCGGGGCAGGTCCGGCTCGTCGATCCGAGCGCGGACCTTGAGATGCGCGGGATCGGCCACGCTCGCCACCACCTGCCCCGCCGCCACCGTTTCCCCGGCGCGGCGCGGGAGACCGTACACGACCCCGTCGTAGGGGGCGCGGAGAGTCAGCGCACCGACGCGATGCTCGAGTTCGCGCGCGGCCGCCGTCGAGATCGAAAGGCGGGAAGCGCCGCTCTTCCCGGCAAGCGCGGAGAGCCTCGCTTCCGCGGCGCGCCGGCGATCGACCGCTTCGGCCGCGGCGAGCTCGTCTGACTCGACGAGGCTCCGCGGAACGGCGGCCTGAGCGAGCAACCGCCGGTCCGCTTCGAGCTTCCGCCTCTGATGCTCCACATTCCGGCCCGCCTCCGACGCGTCCGCCTCCGCGCGGGCGCGTTCTTCCGAGAGCTCGAGCGTTCCGGATCTCGCCTGCCGCGCGGAAACCGAAAGTTCCGGATTGTCGAGCCGCACGAGCTCCTGTCCCCGACGGACGTGCTCGCCGTCGCGCACGAGGAGCGCACCGACGATCGCCGCCTCCACGGACCGAAGCTCGCCGCCGGCCGGCGGCTCGAGGACGCCGTCCGAGAGAATCGGCACGATCAGATTCTTCCGCGCCGCCTTCGCGGTCTCGACGGTCACGCCCGGCTCTGGGCGCAACGCCACCGCGGCGAGGATCCCTGCGACGGCGACGGCCGCGGCCACGGCCCAGCCGGGCCGGAGGCGGCGCGGAGCGGGGGCGCTCACTCCCGGCGGCTCCCGCCGCCACCGGCGCGCAGCGTCAGCGTCATTCTCCGGCGCGCCGTCTCGGAGCGAGGTCCTCTGCCGGCGCTTCGTCTTCGTAATAGTCGAGCCCCGAGTGGTCGAGCACCTCTTCGCCCACCAGGATCCGCAGTGTGTTGGTGAGCTTCAGATGCTGGATGAACAGATCGTGCTCGGGTTTCAAGTCCGGACGCGACATCGGGGACTTGAAATAAAAGGACAGCCATTCCTGGATCCCCGAAAGGCCGGCGCGTGAGGCGAGATCGAGGAACAGGATCAGGTCGAGCGCGAGCGGCGCCGCGAGGATCGAATCCCGGCACAGAAAGTTCAGCTTGATCTGCATCGGAAGTCCGAGCCAGCCC
>JBBROA010000176.1:0-5922 GCA_038229875.1 Thermoanaerobaculia bacterium
CACCCTTGACGCGGGTGGTTTATCACCGAGTGCGGAGTGTCGACGATGGAAATTGTAGTAGTGAAGCCACCGGGGCAGAGCAGAGCGTCGGCGAGCGGAGGAAGTGTAGGGACGCCTGTAGGCCCATTCGCGCAGCATGGTCTGAATGAACCGTTCGGCTTTGCCGTTGGTCTGAGAGCGGTAGGAGGGAGTGAAGCTCTGGCGGATCGAGAGGCGCGCGCAGAGGGCGCGCATCAGGTGGGACTTGAAGACCTTGCCGTTGTCGGTCAGAAGGCGTTTTGGTTGGATGCCTCGGGCCTGATACCAGGCGACGGCTCTTTCCAGGAAAGCGGCGGCACTTTCCTTGTCTTCCGCCCGAAGGGGCTCGACGTAGCTCAAGCGTGAGTGATCGTCGGCAAGAACGGTCCTGGAGTCCCGCCAGGTCCTCCTGCCGATATCGACTCAGCCAACAGGCCACCCGCCGAACACTCAGGCGTCTCACCAATAGCTCTCGACTTTGTGGGGTCGTCTTTGCTCTGCTATGCAGGTTCATCCGGGCCTCCAGGTCGATGAGTTGTCGGCTCGCACCAACAGCTTCCCACCGCTGAGCCCGGGTGAATAACCTCTTGAACCTTTACTTAGCGCGAGGGCTCGAGGCGCAGGTCGATCCCATCCAGGATCGTCCCCGTGGGCTCGATGACGACGGGGCGCGGCGGCGGCGCGGAAAGCTTCAGACGCTCCGCCTGGGCCGGAGAGATTCGGAGGGTATAGCGGCCGGGGACGATGCGGGTCAGATCGTAGAAGCCGTCGTACGCCGTGCGGGCCTCGGAGACCACGGACCCCCCCTCGCTGATCAGTTGGACCAGGACCCCGGAGACCTCGCGCGTCTCGCCGTCGCGCTGCACGCGCACTGTCCCGGTAATCTCCCCGGACACCAGGATCGGGAAATCCACCAGAGTCACGTGCCCCGGCCGCGGGACGAATCGAACTCCGGGTTTTTCCGGCACCGCCATCGGATCTTCGAGCGAAGCCCCCGCGACGGTGAGGTCGATCGGCTGATACACGGGAAGACCCGTCAGGAGAGCCAGGCCGTCCGGGCCGGTCGTCACGTCGGACGAAGCGCGCGTCGCGAAGAACCCGACGCTTTCGATCGGCTTCTCGCCCGGGTCCCGCACGCCGTTGCCGTTGGAGTCCAGGTACACGAGAGGCGCGACGGCGCCCGACCCGGCGAGGCTTCGCGCCTGAGTCCGCCACCGGCCGGAGCGCGGGTCGCGCGCGATGCTCACATTCAATGTGAGCGCGGCCGTCCAACCGCCGGGTCTCGCGTAGTCGACGTTCACGCCGAACCCGAAGGGACCCTCCGAGCGATTCACGCTCGCGAGCAGGTGCGTCTGGTGCCCGGCGACGCTTCGGAGCACACCGACCTGGGCGTAGTACGCGGGGAAGATTCTTTCGGCGGTCAGCGAGACACTCGAGATCTCGGTTCGAGGCTTCACGGAGTAGATAAGCTCTCCGCGAACGCCGTAGCTGCGGACGAACCTGCTCACGAGGAGATCGCCGATGGCGGAGTCTTCCAGGAGACGCCGCGCGCCGCCCCGGGAGAATGTCCAGTCGAGCAGGTGAGAGATCGCGAAGCCGCGGTAGAAGCCGGAGAGACGGCCCGACACGTGATCGATGGACTCGCCTGTCGCGAGGCGGTCCTCGGTGAAGTCGATCACGGCCGGGACTCCCGAAGAGCGCCCCGCCGGAATCGTGCCGTCCAGGCGCAGGCTCGCCCGGCTGCGGATCTCTCCGTAGATCGGCCGGAAGGTCTCGCTCGTAAATCCGCTGCCAAGGCCCGTATACCGGGCGGTGACGCCCACGGGTCCCAGGCGGGTCTGAACGGCGCCGCTCGCCGCGAAGCCCCCCGTGCGATCGACGACCACCTCCGCGTTTGCAAAGAGAAAGTCCGAGTATCCGCGCAGCGCGAGACGGCCGTAGTCGTGGCGGACTTCGCGCTCGAGCTCGACGGAAGAGAGATCGAGAGACGCGCTCAAGCGGCGCGATATGCCGAAGTCGAAGTCGAGCTGGCCGCGTCGCGTCGATCCGCGCGGGTCGTTGCCGACGATGCGGTAGTAGAGAGCGCCCGCGGGCGTCAGCGACTCGGCGATGTTGAAGCGGGCCGTCTCTTCCCGGCGCTGCCCCTGCGGCCCGTAGAAGACGAGCCGGAACTCGTTCAATCCGAAGACGAGAGGCACGTTGTCGAACTCGTAGAGGCCGTCCGGCCGTGACTGGTGGAATCCAATCAACGCCCGGTTCTGGTAGAGCTCGACCTCCCATCCCTGGGGAAGTTCACCCCGGAACGTGTGCCGGTCGAACTGGCTCTGGAGCTGGAGCGGGTAGTTCGACAGGACGGCGCCCGGTCCGGAGCGCGGCAGCGAGATGAGCTCGAGGCCGGGGAAGAGGATGTCCCCCGCCGCGTACTCGGTCGCGCGCAGAGGTCCGAGAAGGCTTCGCCCCGGGTCGCGCCGGCCGATTGTGGCACGCGCGTCCGTCAGGCCGTGCTGGTCGCCGAAGACGTAGGCGCTCGCCTCGTGGAAGAGGAGGTCACCCGACAGGAACGTGGAGTACTGGAAGACCCGCGAGCTCTCGCCCCCGGAGTTCGCGATCGTGGCGCGAAGCGTCTGATCGAGAAACGGGACGTCCAGGAGGTTGTAGGGATTCGGGGTCGGCGGGTACTGCGGGCCGGCGTAGCCCAGGCTCGACATCTCCTTCAATGCCTTCTGCTCGCGCTCCTGCCGCTTCTGGATCGGCAGGGGCTCCCGCGGCCGCACGGTGATGAGAAGCGAAGAGAAATCGACCGTCAGATCGACGGGAAACCACTGCGCGAAGAGGAGCGTATCGACGTAAATGTCGTCCTGATGCAGCTCGACGCGGGATGGGTCGAAGGCCCCTGGTCTGCCCTCAACCACGACACGGCGACCGGGCACATCGAGCGAGAACCTGCGATTCTCGGCGACAAAAAATCCCGAAGCTCCCCCGGAGGAGACGTCGACCGTCACGGCGAAGTCGAGCGCGCGGCACAGCTCTCCCAGGGGCGCCAGGACGCCCCCTTTGATCGGATATGCGGGCATCGCCTCGACTAAGACCGCGTGGGCGAGGCGCACGTCGAAGAGAAGGAGGTCGGACTCGGGCCGCTGGGCATATACGGGCCGGGCAGAGGCGCCGGTCTCCTGCGCTGCGACGGACGCTCCCATCGAGAAAAGGAGAAGCGCCGCGAAGAGCATGGATGCCGGCAGCCGAAGCGAGCGATGCCCCGCGGTGGCCAATTAGGGCAGGGTCGTCTCCGCCGAGGCGAGGACATCCCCGTTCTGTTCCGCGCGAGCGTAGGAGATCTTGAGCCGCCCTCGCACGAGGGCGAGGCCCGGCGGCGCCTGCAGCGGGATCCGCACGAGACGCTCGGAGTTCGGCGTGTAGACCGCGACTCCGTTGAGCACAGCGACCACCTGCTCCTTGCCCGACGCCGGGGCGAAGAGCACGCGCAGATTGCCGTAGACGGATTCGTTCCCCTCCCGCCGGATCTTCATCTCGAGGCTCGGCGGATCGCCCGGCTTCTCCGGTGCGCGCACCCCGATGTCCGCGAGCGAGGCCTTCGCGGAGGTGACGCCGCTGCGGACGATCACCGGGATGGACACACCGTAGATGGGGGTCAACCGGATGCTGTAACCCGTTTTCTCTTCCGATGATTCGACCGAGGTCTCGGGCTGGGAGTTCTCGGGCGGCACGGCGCGAAAGAGCAGGTGCGAGCGGTATTCTCCGGCGGCAAGGCCTTCCGGCTTGCGGACCTGTAGGCGAATCGTCTGCGCGACGTTCGGATCGAGAGTGACCTGGCGGGGCGAATAGCGCACGAGCGGGTCGGCGAAGAGATCGCCGGGTTCCGGCTTCTCGATCTCCTTCAGGTCGCCGGTCTCGGTCATGCGCAGGTGCGTAAACGAGATCCGATAGGTCGCCGTCTGTTTGCCGATGTTCAAGAGCGTCAGCTCCGCGGCCCGGGTCCGTCCTTCGAAGACGAGACGGGTCGGAGCGACGAGGAGATCGCCCAGCCCCGGAAGATCCGCGGCGGCGGCGGGAGCGGGGCCGGCCGGCGCCGGCGCTTGTGGTTGTGCTTGTGCTTGTGCTTGTGCTTGTGCTTGTGTCTGCCCCGCCGCGGGCGAGGCGCTGAAAAAGAGCATCCCGCCCGGCGCAAGCGACCAGAGAACGAGGACAAGGCCGGCGACCGCGCGAGCCCGCGCGCGCGACGCCGTTGCTCCGGCCGGGAAGCAGACAAAAGAGCTCATGGAGTTTTCCTCATTATCGCCGCTCGAGCCAAACGGGGCAACGCAAGAGCCAAACAGCCCGTGGAAAAAGGGATGCGGGTGTCGCGTCCGGCCTTTTGCAATCGGCGACAAGGGCAAGGGAGACTTTCGTCATGCATTTTGTGGAAGGTCTCTTCGTGGCGTAACGCCGGGCAAAAGCCCGTCCGCCCTGCGGGTTGCGGCGGCGCGGGGCCGTCTGCATCGTTGCCGCTCCTCCCCGATGCGAACAACATCGCCTTCGTCGCGTCGCCTCCCAGCCGGCCCCGCGGCGCTCGCAACGCCATCCCACACCCTTTTTCCACGGGCTGCTAAGACTGGTTGACGGTGACCGTGAAGGTGCCGACGTAGTTTCCCGCCCGCTGGCCCGGCTCGACGTGGAGCGTCGCGCCGACGAGAAGCGTGTAGGGCGAACCCGTACAGCCGGAGGCAGACGCGCCCGCGCCGCAATCCTGCCGGACGTTGCTGCGGAAGCCGTCCACCCTCATACTTTCGCTGCCCCCGATCCGCTGGATCGTGATCGCAGGCGGCAGCACGACAGTGAAGTGCACGGGGCCGCCCGCGTGGGAGGAGACGGCAAACTCGGCGGCCGAGAACGCCGCGCCGGCGAGCGCGACTCCGCCGCTCGACGTCCGGGAAGCGCCCGAGCCCGATTCGAGAACGTTCAGCTCGACGGTCCCCGCCGCGGAGCTCGGTCGAAACTCGCCGAGCACCAGATCCTGAGACTTCTGAACGGACACCGCGGAAACGATCGAAGCTCCGACGGAAGCCTGACCCGCAAACGAGTTCTGTTGCGCCGCCGCCGCGTCCGCGCCGAGGGCGGCGAAGGCGAGGGCGACGAACGCCCGGGTCGCGCGAACACCCTTCACTGGCGCGCCACCGTCACGGCGAAAGCCCCTGAGTAGAAGCCCTGCGCCTGGTTGGCTCCGACGTGGAGCGTGCCGCCGACCGTGATCGTCGTGGGCGTCGCCGTGTCTCCGGAGACTCTTCCGGCCGGATTTACGGTGAATGCGTCGACGGTCATCGTCGCCCCGCCCGAGTTCGCGATCGTGATGGCGCCCGCGGGCAGGATCACGTCGAATTTCTTCGGGCCTGCGTTGCCGCAGAGGAGGACGGCGAAGGCCCCGGCATTGAACGCGCCCCCGGCCGCCACGACACCTCCCGTCACCGTCCGAGCGCCCGTCGAGGCGTCGATGACGGCCGTCCCGGCGGACGCTGTGGCGATCAACTGCCCGAATCGCAGCTCCGCGGTACGCGCGATCGCGATGCTGGGGTCATCCGAGGCATTGCAGGTCTGAGCCCGAGCGAGGGCCGGAAAGCCGAGAACCGCCGCTAGCAGGCTCGCACCTCCCGCCCAGAGCTTCCGTGTCATCTTTTGTACCCTTCAGGAACCAGGGTTGAAAATCAAACCGGGCCGGGTGAGTGCGCTCTCGATTGTCCGCGCGAGGGATCGGTATCCTCACCGCGCCACCCCTGTCGCGCCGAGGGACTGCCCGCGCAGCCCCTCGACACCCGGAGTGGCCGGCCCGATTCAGTTATAGGCCACCGTCACCTGATAGGTGCCCGTGTAGCTGCCCGCGGCCTGGTTGATCCCGACGGAGAGCGTCGCACC
>JBBROA010000177.1:0-5804 GCA_038229875.1 Thermoanaerobaculia bacterium
GAGGGAGGTGGGGCGCCATCGCCACCGTGGCGGATGCGCTCGCCCGGAGAGGAATCTCCCGACCGGAGGGAGGGAATGTTAGATTCTCCCGGCCCATGTCCGTCCTTCAGGCGATCCTGCTCGGCGTCATCCAGGGATTGACCGAGTTTCTTCCGATCTCCTCGACCGCCCACTTGACGATCGCGCAGTTCTTCCTGAAGATCCGGGACGCGGACATTGCGCATTCGTTCGACCTCGTCCTGCACCTCGGAACCGCGCTCGCGCTGATCGTGGCGACGTGGCGGCTGCTCGTCGGCATCGTCTCCGAGGCGCTGCGCGCCGTCACCGGTCGGCCTCCCGTCAGCGAGGCCGACCGGGCGCTCGTCGTACCGATCATCGTCGGCACGCTCCCGGGCGTGCTCGCGGGAGTCTTTCTCCTGAAACGCATGGAGGCGTTTCGCACTCTCGCCTCGATCGGAATCGCGATGCTGATCGCGTGCGTCTATTTTCTCGTGGCGGAGCGCATCGGCGAGACGCGTCGGACATCCGCGCGCGATCTTTCGCGGATCAACCTGTTCGACGCGCTCGTCGTCGGCCTGGCCCAGGCGGCGGCCGGTCTCTTTCCCGGGCTCTCCAGGTCCGGCATGACGATCAGCACCGGCCGTCTTCGGGGCCTGACGCGGGAAGACGCGACGCGTTTTTCCTTCCTGCTCGCCCTTCCGATCATTCTCGGCGCTGGAGCCAAGACGCTTCTCGACCTGCGGAAGGAGCACGGGCCCGCGATCGGCGCGGCGCCTCTCGTGGCCGGCTTCCTGGCGTCAGCCATCGTCGGGTACATCGCCGTCGAATTCCTCCTTCGTTATCTCCGGACGCACACCCTGAGGCCGTTCGCCGTTTACCTGGGATTCCTCGGAACGGCGCTTCTCGTCGCCAGCCGGTTCACTTCGTAACCGACGGCGGATGAACGCGCTCGCCTCCGCCGGTGGCCTGCGGGTCCACCAGGCGGTCGAGGCGCTCGCGTACGTCGTGGCCGGACTCCTGTATGTCCGGGAGCGGCGGCGCCGGCGCGGACCAGGCGGCGCGGCTGGCGGAGATGCTCTGCTGCCTTCCGAAAGCGACCGTGCCGGAATCGATCGGCTACGATCGGCTCTTTCGCACTAGGGGGGAAGGCGGATGGCAGACGCGAGAGAGATCGCGGTCGGAGCCGGCGGCGAGGCGAGCCGGGTCGTTACGCGGGACGACCTCGCCAGTGTCCTCGCTGAAGCGGGCCGCGAGACGTTCCCGGAAGTCTTTTCGACCGCGCGGATGATCGCCCTGATGGAGCTCGCGGCGTCGCGGATCCTGACTCCGGCGCTCGCGCCCGGGGAGGAGTCCGTCGGCGTGCTCGTGAACGTCACCCACACGGCCGCGACGCCGCCCGGCGCCCGCGTCACGGCGCGCGCAACTCTCTCCAGCCGTGAAGGGAAGTTCTACGTCTTCGACGTTGTCGCGACGGACGACGCCGGAGAGATCGGCCGAGGCATTCACCACCGCGCCATCGTCGACGGCCGCCGGCTCCTGGAGGGCGCGGAAAAGCGCAGGCGCTGACAAGCGATAAAGCGAGTAAGCGCCAGTCGCTCCCGACTCACGCGATAATCCGGCGATGGAAAAACTGATCTCCGAGGCGATCGAGCAGTATGCGGAAGCGCACACCGAACAGCTCGACCCGATTTTCGACGAGCTCAGGGAGGAGACGTATCGGTCCATGTCTTCCCCCGGCATGCAGGTCGGCCGGGTCGAAGGGATGTTCCTGAAAACGCTGGTCGCGATTTCCCGTTCCCGCCGAGCGCTCGAGATCGGGATGTTCACGGGTTACTCCGGGCTCATGATCGCGGCGGGTCTCCCGGACGACGGCTCGCTCATCACGTGCGACGTGGATCCGAAAGCGGAGGCGATCGCGCGCAGGTACTTCGCCCGGAGCCCGCACGGTTCAAAGATTGAAGTCCGCATGGGACCGGCGCTCGAGACCATTTCGACGTTGCGGGCGCCCATCGACTTCGTCTTCATCGACGCGGACAAGGAGAACTACTCCCGCTACTACGACGCCGTCGTCCCGCTCGTCCCGTCCGGCGGCCTGATCGTCGCGGACAACGTCCTGTGGAGCGGGAAGGTGCTCGACCCCAGAGAACCGAGCGACCGGGCGATCGTCGCGTTCAACGACCGGGTGGCATCCGACCCCCGGGTCGAGAAAGTGCTCCTGACGGTCCGCGACGGAATGTTTCTCATTCGCAGGAAGTAAGGCGTGGCAAGAGGACCAGGGGCCAGGGAAAAGACGAAAGATGGTGCGGCTATTGCTCCTGGTCCGGGTGTTCCGAGTGACCGATCTGACCCTCAACGCCAAATTCTCAATTATTTAAAGATCAACCTGATACGGAGAATCCCATGACGGACAAGAATCCGGACACCGTGGAACGCCTGTACGAACTCGTTTCCGAGATTGAAACGGCGATGCTCGTCACGCGGCGCGCTGACGGAAGCCTCGTGTCCCGCCCGATGGCCAACCAGGACCGCGCTCCGGGCGCCGACTTCTGGTTCGCGGCCGAAGACGGTTCGGACAAAGTGGAGGAAATTCGCCGCGAGCCGCAGGTCAACCTGACGTACTACAAGGATCGCACCCGGGAGTGGGTCTCGATCGCCGGCACCGCGGAGGTGACGGGGGATCGAGAGCGGATCCGGCAGCTCTACAAGCCCGACTGGAAAGCGTGGTTTGACGGCGCCGCCTCAAACGATCCCCGCGCGGGAACTCCGGACGATCCGCGCATCGTGCTGATCGGGGTCCGCGCGACCTCCGCCCGTTACATGACGGTCGACAAACCGCAACCGGTCGTGCTCTTCGAAGTCGCGAAGGGAATGCTGACGGGGCACCGGCCGGACGTCGGGGAGATGCACCAGGTCTCTGGCGAGGAGCTTCGCCGGAAGAGCCCCCCGCCGAAAGGCGCTTAGGCGTTCCGGCTCAGGATTCCGGCGGGATCTCGAGCTCGAGCCGGTTCAACGTCGGGCTCTTGACCGGGTCGTTCACCGCGTCGAGCGCCGCGAATACGATGCCGTCGTGAAAGAACGAGCGGCGGTCCGACGGCAGATCGAGCGCGAGCACTCCCGCGGCAAGCACCTGGAACGCGCCGGGGAGCTCATTCTCTTCGACGAGGAGTCCCGCGATCCGCGCCACGCTCTGAAGCGCCGCTCGATCCGCGGGAGACCCGTCCGCCTGAATCTCGAAAAGGCGCAGCGCGCCATCGTCCTGGATCGACTTGATCTTGAGCACTTCGTGATTTTACGCGGGCGCGCACGCGAGCGGCTCGAAACGCCGGCAGGAAGCCCGCGGCCGCCGCCCTGAGAGGCAAGGGACCCGGACGTCTCAGGGCGGCCCGAAAGAGCTCGCCCGCCGAAGAGAAACGCCTCCCGCCTCCCGAATGCGCGTCAGCCGGACGCCGTCAACGATGTCCTCCTTCCATCCCGTGCATCCGCAGGAAGAGGTGCCAGAGCCAGTCGCCGCCGACCCAGAGGACGACCCCGGCGATCACGACTGCGGCGGCGACGTACAACCAGCGAGATCTCGTGCGCATGGAAAAGGCTCCTCTATTGATAATCGAGCGATTCACGGACGGAAGCCCGTGACCCCTGCCAGGCGGGGAAAAAGCTCGCGACGGCCCCGAGAAGCAGAGAGACCGCGAGCCACACGGCGGGACCGAGCGGCGCAAAGGAAAAATCGAGGCGACTCTTAAAAGCGAAGGCGACCAGCAGATTTCCGATCCCGCGACTGACGGGCCAGGCCAGAAGGGTCGAAGCCGCCCAGCTGATGAGACCGACCGCGCACCCCTCTCCCACGACGATCATCCAGACCGCCGCGGGTGTCGCGCCGATCGCCCGAAGGACGCCCATTTCCCGGCGCCTCTCGAGGACGTTCAGGCTCATCGTCGTCATCAGACCGAGCGCGCCGACCGCGCCGACCGCCGCGGACATCACGATCAGCGCGACGTAGATCATCACCATGTGCTGGTCGAAGCCGAAGCGGCCGTCGGCGTTGCTCAGGCTGCCGACAGAGCGAACGCCTTCCCGGTCCAGGTTTTGCTCGAGGCTCGCCTTCACACGCGCGATCGACGTCGGATCTGTCCTGTCGAGAGCGAGCCGGAGGCTGTTGGTCATCCCCGAGAAACCGCCGAGCTCTTCTAGGTATCCCCGCCGCACGTAGGCGACGGGCGGTGAAAAAGGCTCGCGCACGACGCCGACCACCCGCCATGGCATCGGCCGGTGGCCGAGCTGCAGGGACACCTCTTTCCCCACCGCCATCCCGCCCTTCGCCGCGAGCGCCGTGTTGATCAGAACCGCGTTCGTGTCGTCCGCGCGAAGGGCTCTTCCCTCGAGGACGTCGAACTGAAGCCGCGGAGTCGGGGCCGGGAGCGCGAGCACCGCGAAGCGATCTCCGGCGAGGTCCGGGCCGTGGCCGCCGGCGCCGTGGCCGCCGCTCGACGTCGACGGTTCGATCGCCGCCGGCTGTGCACGACCCTTCACTTCCAGCAGAGTCCCTTCGGTCACGATCCATCCCTCCACCTGCCGGACCCCCGCCGTCTTCGAGACCGCGCGCTGCACTTTCTCGAAGGGCGACAGCGCGCCGAGCGTCACGGACAGGTCGAAATGCCGGGCAGCGAAAAGCCGGTCGAGCGTGTGGATCATCGACGCGCGGACGTTCAACGCGGACATGAAAAACAGCCCTCCCGCCCCGAGAGTCAGGACCGTGAGCAGCAATCGGGCGCGCCGGCGCAAACTGTTGCGGATCGCCAGAAGCACCGGCCGCGTCAGTCCGCCGGCGCCGGAGACCAGGCGGTCGAAGCGCGTCTCTCCGAAATGCCGGCTCGAGACGCCGAAGTCGGAGAGCGCCTCACGGATCGAGACGCCGCTGCCCTTCCACACCGGCCACGACGCGGCCGAGAGGGGCAGGAGTATTCCCACCGCGGCGGCCAGGAGAAAAACCCAGAGCGGAATCGCGAAGCTCTCGATGTCGAAATTCAACAGCAGAGACTGAGAGCGGCAGAACATCCGGCAGCCGGCAATCCCCGCGGGGACGGCGAGAACCAAAGCGCCGAGACCCAGGAAGAGCGCCTGGCTGAAGTAGATCCGGGCGATCTGCGCGCGCGTTCCGCCGACCGTCTTCATGACTCCGATCTGCCGGATCTGCGCGCCCATGAGAGCGGTCATCAGGTTGATCACCAGGATCCCGCTCAGGGCGAGCACTCCAAAGCCGAAGGCCGCCATCGCGAGAAGCAGGACGCCCATGAGGTCCGAGTGCGGGTGCTTCCCCGGCGTCGGAACGTCGATGCGCTTGACGGGGTGGCCGGCGGCCGCGGCGAGCTTCGCGACGTCCGCCGCGACCGCGCGGACGTGAGCCTCGTCGAGCCTGTCTTTCGCGACGGAGATCTGGAGCTGGTCGAGAAACGGCTCCTCGCCGAGCTCTGCGAGAGTGTCGAGAATGATGTAGCCGTAGACGATATTTTCCATTCGCGCCTGGGCCTGTCCCACGTCGTGCACGGAGCCGGTGACGCGGAGCTCGCGCTCCGTTCCGCGGGCCGTCCGGATCGTGACCCGGTCGCCGATCTTCGCCCGCGCGACCTGGAAAGCGTCGCGTTCGATCAGCATCTCGCCCTTGCGGGGGGGCCACGCGCCCTTCTCGCGTGTCAGCCGGCTGACGCGGATGCTGGCGTAATCCTTCACGACGAAGAGCCGCAGGCCGCGCCACTCCCCCGACGGCGTGCGGAGCCGGCCAGAAACCACCCGCCGCGCCTCGGCGTCGC
>JBBROA010000178.1:0-5718 GCA_038229875.1 Thermoanaerobaculia bacterium
GGTGTTTGGTGCGTGTGAAGACGAGGACGCTGCGGAAGTCGCCCCTCTTGATCAGCTCGAGGAGCAGCGGCGCCTTCAGGTTCTGCGAGACGGGATAGACCGCCTGCGTGATCCCGACGGCGGGCTCCGCGACACGCTCGAGGTTCACGGTAAACGGGTTGTGGAGCATCTCGCGCGTGAGCGTCACGATCGGAGGCGGCATCGTCGCCGAGAAGAACAGCGTCTGGCGCTTCGCCGGCAGGTGCTTCAGCACGCGGCGGATGTCCGGGAGAAATCCCATGTCGAGCATCCGATCCGCTTCGTCGAGCACCAGGACCTCGAGGGCATCCAGGCGCGCGTACGGGACGCGGACGTGGTCGAGCCGGCGGCCGGGAGTCGCGACGATGATGTCGGCGCCGCGCCGGAACGCGTGCTCCTGGGGGCCCATGCCGACTCCGCCGAAGACGGCGGCCGACGAGAGAGGAGTGTGCACCGCCATCGCGGTCAGATGCTCGTCGATCTGCGCGGCGAGCTCCCGCGTGGGAGTGACGATCAGCGCGCGGGTCTTGCCGCGAGGCTTGCCCATCAGCCGGTTTAAGATCGGCAGACCGAAGGCGGCTGTCTTGCCGCTGCCGGTCATGGCGCAGGCAAGCACGTCCTTGCCGGACATGGCCGGGGGAATCGTGTCCTGCTGGATCGGGGTGGGTTTGACGAACCCCATCTCCTTGACCCCCTTCAAGAGGTCGGGATGGAGTCCGAACGTGGAGAAAGGCATGAATCTCGTTTCCGCGGAGGCGCTCCAAAACAGCGCTGCGCCGCTATGTCTTTCCGGCTGAATGATTTGAACGGAGGATTCGCCGGCGAGGCCTACGTTCGCGGTTGGACCGCTGCCCGCGGAGGCTCGACCTGCGAGACCGGCGGAAGACCGAAGGATGTCACATCAGGAGGTCAAAATCAATTCGCCGCCGGCCATCAACGTAGCGGGACGCAGCTCTACCCCTCTCCCCGGGCGCGGAAAGGGCGCGGGTGACGGGGGCAGAGCTCGGCAAGCCTTGTCCGGTGATGTTCGCCGAACACGGGCTCATCCTTTCCGAGCGAACACCAGCAGCTCCCGGCTGATCGTGACCTCGAGGTTTCCGATTCCTGAGGCGCGCTCGCTTTCGCTCACACGGCCACCTCGGTAGGTCGCGGTCAGCAGGTCCTGGATTTCAGATCGAGTGAGGTTCGCTCGATGGCGGAGACTTCGTCGGGAGAGTAGCTCGAAATCCGCCGCCAGCTCTTCGATCGCGGACGCGGCGCGGTCACGCTCGGTGGCATGCCCGAGCAGCGCCTCGCGCAGCTCCGCGAGATCGTCATGGCCCGGCACCGCGAGAACGAGCCGCCCGGTCAATTTGAGCACGCGGCGCATCTCCGGTCCGTTTCGGCGCGCCGTGATCGAGAGCACGAGATCGAACGAGCCGTCCGCCCACGGGAGAGCCCGGTCCGCGTTGCCCACGATCCACCGTACTCGCGCGCGCGGGTACCGCTTTGCCGCGAGCTCGATCGCTGGAACGGAGATGTCGATTCCGTGTGCCTCGACCGGGCGGAGCGCCGCGAGCGCGCCGGCGAGGAAACCCTCGCCGCAGCCGACGTCGAGTACCGCGCGAGACCCCAAGCCGGGAAGCGCGTCGAACTCCCGCAGCACCTCGTCGCGCATGACGTCCTCGAGTCCGCGATCCGCCAGCCGGCGGCGCGCCTGCGCGGCTTCTTTCGAATCGCCCGGGTGCTTCGACCGGCGGTCCTGCGGCTGGAGAAGGTTCAGGTAGCCGCTGCGCGCCTCGTCGACCGCATGCGCCCGAGCACACGACCAGACCGTTCCGCGGCGCGACAGCGGCGCCCCGCAGCCGCGGACGGGGCATGTCAAAACCGCCGCCGCGGGGACCTCACTCTCTTCCCGGCCGCCGGCGGGCACGAGGCGCCGCTATCGGCCGAGGAGAAGGAGGACCGCCGGCACGAGGATGCCGGCGAGAAGGCACAGAGTGACCGTGAGCGGACGCGCGGTAAACCGGTACGCCATCACGATCCCCAGAATCGTCGTCGTGATGAGGGCCAGAGATGCCGCGAACATGAACGCCTTGATTCCCGCGCGAGCCGGGGTTCCCTTCGCGATCGTCTGGTCGCGGTGGATCTCGGAGAAAATCCGGATCACGGCCGGGGGCTTGTAGCTCCCATCCTTCTTCGCGTCGTTCCACCGATAGACCTGCCATGCGCCGCTCGCCGCGAACGCCAGCAGCACGGGAGCGAAGAGTGCACCGAGGTACAGATGCACGCGCCGGAGCGTGCGCGGATTCATCATCGGAGCCTTTCGCTCGACGTTCATTTCTTTTCTTTTGGGGCGTCAAACCACTTCGACAGCCGGGCCGACGGCTCCGACGGCAGGCCCGCCTCCGCGGTCGCGTAATGCGACGTGTCGTTGAAGAGCGTCAGGCGCGCGCGCGCCGGATCGCTGAAATCCAGAATGTTGAGCGATGCGGGACTCTGGTCGAGCCGGTCACGGTACTTGCGCGCGTCGAATCCGAGAAGAGAGCTCACGAGCAGCCGGATCGTGGCCTTGTGCGAGGCGATCACGACGTGCTGGTTCTCGTGCGCGGTGACGATCTCGAGCAGCGCCGGAAGAGCGCGGGCGGTCACGGCGAGCCCGCTCTCACCGCCCTCGGGGGCGAACGAAAAAGGATCGGTCTCCCAGCGCGCGTACTCCTCGGGATAGAGACCCTCGACTTCCGCCCGGGTCTTTCCCTCCCATCGGCCGTGGTGGATCTCCCGCAGGCCGTCCCGCGCGATCGGCTCCTTCCCGTGAGGCCCGGCGAGGATACGCGCCGTTTCCATGGTGCGGCCCATCGGGCTCGCGTAGAACGCCGCGACGGGGTCTCTCGCGAGCCGCGCCGCGAGGCTTTCGACCTGGGCGCGGCCGACGTCCGAAAGCGGAATGTCCGTGGCCCCCGCGAACCGATCCTCCGCGGACAGCGTCGTGGCGCCGTGGCGGATCAGATAAACGCGCGTCGTCATGGCCGCGTCATCCTTTCACCTTCCAGCCCCGCCGGACCACCAGCTCGCGCAGCCTCTCGCGCTGGTCTCCCTGCAGCTCCACCCACCCCTGTCCGGCGGTCCCCCCGGTCCCGCATGCCTTCTTCCACTCCTTCGTCAGGGCGGCGAGAAACTCGGAGTTGTCCGGAAGCCCGTCAACGACCGTCACGCTCTTCCCGGAGGCGCGCTTCTCGACCCGCAGCTTGGCGTTGATGACCGCAGGTACGGCTTCCTTCCCGCGGGCGAGTGTCGAGGAGCAGCGGCAGTCGATTTCGGGCCAACCGCACTCGGGGCACCGGCGGCCGACTCCGCTCGAGAAAACGATCCGATCTTTCATAGGGAGTGGTCGGTCATCCTCATCCGTCTTTAGTCGACTGCGAGAGCTGAAGCTACTTCCTCAGCCGTCGTTCCAGAAACTCGTCCGCTGCCCGGTACGCGCGCAGCCAGTTCTCGTGCCGCAGGAAGTCGTGCACCTCGTCGGGAAAGATCAGCTGCTCGACCTCCACCTTCTTCCCGCGAAGCGCCTCGGCGAGGTTCACGGACTCTCCGAACGGAACGTTGCGGTCGTCGTCCCCGTGGATGAGGAGCACGGGGGATCGCCACGATTCGACGAACGCCAGAGGCGAGGAATCAAACGCGAGCTTCGCCGCCGCCGCGTTCTTCTCCGGATCGTAGGTCGGCTCGAAGTTCCGAATGACGAGGTTCCAGTCGTGGACTCCGTGGAAATCAACGCCCGCGGCGAAAACGTCCGATGAGCGCGCGAGCCCGAGGGCGGTCAGATAGCCGCCGTAAGAGCCGCCCCAGAGGCCGATGCCCGCCGGGTCCACGTCGGAACGAGACTTCAGATATTGCCCGGCGCCTGTCACGTCGCGGAACTCGCTCGCGCCGGTGGCGCCGTAGTCGAGCGCCTCGCGGAACTCCATCCCGTAGCCGATCCCGCTGCGGTAATTGACTGAGAGCACGACGAACCCGCGGCTGGCGAGGTACTGATTAAACGCATACGCGTTGCGGTAGTAGTAGTTGTAGTGCCACCCGACGAGCATCTGCCGCCGGGATCCGCCGTGAAAGAAGATCGCCGCGGGGTGGCGCGACGCCGAGCCTCCGGGCGGAAGGAAGAGCTGGCCGTGGATCTTCATCCCGTCCGATGCCGGGAACACGACCGCCTCCGGCACGACGAGCGCGCTTTCCGGAAAATCGCCCGGGAGGGCGTCCGCGGCAATCTCCCGGATGCCGGCGCCTTCCCGCCAGATCGCGGGGCGCGGTGGCTTCTTCGCGTCCGACTGGAGAAACGCGACCACGCGGCCGTCCGCGGACCCAACGGGACTCCACTCGATCCCCTGCGCGGAAGTGATCGCGACGGGCGGGCCTCCCGAAGGGCTGACCCTCCACAGGTGCCGGCGGTCGATGTCTCCCTGATTGGAATTGAAGAGCACTGTCCGGCGGTCCGCCGAAAGGGAGACGTACTCGACCTCGAAGTCGCCGGGGGTCAACAGCGCCGGCGCTCCTCCGGAAGAGGTTACCGCGTAGAGGTGCGTCCAGCCGTCGCGCTCCCATGGGAAGACGAGCCGGTTTCCATCCTTTCCATCCGCCCAGAGAATCTGGTCCCTCGCCACGACGCCGCGGAACACGCTGCCTTTTCCAGGAGCCGCGCGGAAGACCTCGCGCCCCGCACTTGTCGACGCGTCGCTCACCCGGACCGACCAGGGCGCCGCCTCCCGGTGTGGCCGGAAGCTCTGGAGCGCCCGGGAGGAAGGCACGCGCACGAAAGCGACGCGCGAGCCGTCCGGCGACCAGGTGGGCGCCTGGTCGCGGTCGACGCTCGGGTCGAGATAGCGGATCGTTCGGGCGCCCGGATCGAATATCCCGACGAAGGAGTGGTCGCCGCGGCGGCTCACGAAGGCGAGGCGCGCGCCGTCCGGAGACCAGCGGAGGGATTCGGCCTCGCCGCGCGTCTTGAAGAACGCGGAGGGCTTGTCGGATCCGGCGAGCGGGACGGAGAACACCTGCCCTTTCGAGACGAACGCGACGCGCCCGTCCTTCGGCGAGACGGCGGGGGAGTGTCCCTCGCCGAGCCGGCGCGGAGCGCCGCCCGAAGTGGCGATCACGTACACGGCCTGGTCCGCCCCTTCGGGAGACAGCGCGGGGTTCGGGATGTCCCCGCTCCGGTTCGCGTCTCCGCCGCGCACGTACACGAGCGTCCGGCCGTCTTGCGTGAACGCGACGTCGGAGATCTCCTGTCCGTCGTCGTCGCGGTAGGAAGTGACGCTCCGGCCGCGGTATTCGGGCGGCTCCGCGATCCAGATGTTCCGGGCGCCGCGGGCGTCGAAGACCCAGGCGACCGCGCCGCCCGATGGCGCGGCGACGAGCTCCGACGGAAACGGAGCGCTCAAGACCTGCTCGAGCGTGAACGGCGATCCCGCCGCGGGAACCGCTACCGCGCAGAAGATGGAAAAGGCGAGCGACGCGAGGGCCAGGCGAAGAGTTGTGCGCATGGACGCGAAGTCTAAGGGCTAAGGGAAGCCGGCCGGACAGGCTCCTAGGTGTCGCGGCTAAGGAGGTTGTTCACCCTTGACGCGGGTGGTTTATCACCGAGTGCGGAGTGTCGACGATGGAAATTGTAGTAGTGAAGCCACCGGGGCAGAGCAGAGCGTCGGCGAGCGGAGGAAGTGTAGGGAC
>JBBROA010000179.1:0-5683 GCA_038229875.1 Thermoanaerobaculia bacterium
TCCTGACAAACAGGGCAAGCCGCTCCGTGAGTGCCTGCTTAGCTTTCGAAGCCTCAGGGCGATCGGCCAGCGACATCGGCTGATCTTTTCCGTATCGTCCTCCAGCTCTCGGGTCTTCGTGGTGGCCGTCGGGCTCCGCCGTGCCGGAGCGAGAGACGATATCTACGTGCTTGCGGAAAGGTTGATCCGGCTCGGGCTCGCTCCGGCGTCTGTCGGACGAAAGTCAAAAGCCTCTTCTCGGCGCAAGCGGGTCACGAAACCCCGCCGGAAGAAGAAATAGCCAGGGCATGCGCCCCGGGGTGAACGGACCACTCCTCACTCAGGTCCACGTCGAGAAGACGTCGAGCTAAGAATGAACCCGAATGAACAGACATCGAATCAAGACTGGCCATCGCGAGTCTGGACGGTGAGCCGGAAGCTGGGGTTGAGGCAGCATGGCTTGCGGAGGTCGATCGGCGAACGCCGAAACGACCAGGGCAGCGTTCAGTTGATCGATTGGGAAGCCGCCAAGAAGCAGCTCGGAGAGTCCCGCAAACCGCGGTGAACCCAGGCGTCAGGCTTCACCAGGCGGCCCTCGACGAGCTTCGAGGAGCGGCGAGATGGTATGAGCGGGCACTACCAGGTCTTGGCCAGGACGGAATTGTTGAGCTACGACAAAGACAAGGCAGCGGAGATGGCCCTCGCGCTGATGCACCTCGCCTCATGGAAGGAAAAGAACGGTGGCGTAAGAGCCTGGAAGAGTCTCCCCTGGGAGATCACCGATCATCTCTTCGAGAAGGGCTACCTCTCCGACCCGAAGGGAACAGCCAAGTTCGTGTTTCTGACCGACGACGGCGCGCGCCTCGCCGACGACCCGTTCCGGAACACTCGAAATGGAGAAGACATCAAATTAGACTGACCCCCTCAGCCCCCCGTGTCCGTGTGGCCGAACAGCGCGCGGTTCGGCTAGGCGTTCGAAGGGAAAGAGGGGGGACGGCCGACCGTAAATGTTCTTCCGTCGCCGAACCCGACTTGCGTTTCGCCGGCGTACGCGATCGGGCGGTACTCCATCTTCTCGCCGACGTGAGCCGCGAGAAGGCTCTGCCCTTCGGCTGTCAGTCGGATGTACGAGCTCTCGTTCGCGCAGAGTCGAAAGGCTTGAAGTGTTTCGATCATCGGCAAGATCCACTGGTTCTCTTCCGTCATCATGACGCGAGCGGCGCCGATGTACACCTCGCCGGAAGAGGGAGAGAAAAACACGCCGAAGTCCCGGACGAGCTGCAGCACCTGAAGCGCCGCGGGGTAGAGAGGAAAGGAAGACCGCCGCGCGATTTCCATCTGCCTGCTCCTTTCGACGCGCTCCCCGACGGCCGGCCGACGTCCGAACTCACGTCCTCGGGTTCGTCGCCTGGGCGTCGTCTCCGGAACGGGAACCCGTCTGGAAGCCGTACTCTATCGCCCAGGCCAGTCCCCGGGCGATCCCCAGCGCGGCGTTCCGGAGGCTGCGCTCCTCGTCGGGAGGGATGATCTCGAGCCGGCGGCCGGGGCGGGAGCTCACGAGGTAGGGCTGGGGATCGCGCACGATCCCGAAGGGAAGCTCCAGGGGCACGGGGTTGGCGCATACCAGCCGGTGCGCGCAGAGATACTCGACGCCGACGGGGGTCAGGAGGATGTAGGCGCGAGTCCGGCGCAATCGGCGGTCCTTCGTCAACGGAGTCGGTATGTAGGGCTGAAAGATGCCCTCCGGGTCTTCGAAGCGCGAGTAGATCCTCGAGACCGGGTCGGCTGGAGCCGTCTTCCGCAAGGTCTCCCCCAGGAGCTCTCGCGCATGGGAAGCCGAGGATGCCTTGAGGAAGAACACCCCGGCCCCGTTGTCGCGTTCCGTGAACTTGAAAACGACGTTCGGAAAGGGATCGGCGGGAAGCGTCGCTCCGAGCAGGGGCGCATCGCTCGTCGGCGGCAACTGAAACGACGAGTCTCCCGAGTGTTCCCTGTAAAGGCGGAGGGCTCGTCCCGCCGCCCTCTTGTTCTGCACCACGTAGTCGACGCTGGTGCGCACGTATCGGTTGCGAACGAGCAGGGTCATCGGGTCGCGAAGCGGCGGGACGCCGATGCTCTTTGGATGTCCAAAACGCGGTCGGAAGGCGTTCTCGATCACCGCGACCGAGACGCCGCGAGCGCGGCCCTCCTCGTCGTACTGCGACACCATGGCCGGATCGACGGAGGTGTAGGCGGGCAGGACGACCAGCCGGCGATATCCCCCGGCCGCCGTGAAGTCGAGCAGGCGTCGAATGAGCGGGTCCGATGTCCCCTCATACATCGGAGTCCGCCGCGCTAGGTCGCAATCCAGATTGCTCTCGACGAACCAGAATCCGTCCGCATTCTCGATCAGGTCGATGCCAACGACCAGGCCGACCGTGGTGTGGGAGTCCGCGTCGTGCCAGAACGCCCGGTACTTCACCGGCTGCGGAATGTCTCGGGCGTAGCACGGGACGAACCGGCGGGTGTCGAGACCTTCGGCGGCGAACAGGTCGCCCAGCTGCGGACGGGAAAGCCATCGGCCCCGCGCCGCGGAGATTCGGCGAGACAAGGCGTGGAGCGCGAAGGCCGAGCCCGATTGAACGGCGGAGACGAGGACCTCGAGGAGGTATCGGGTCGGTGTCCACCGTGAGAAGCACGCGAGCACGCGCCGGAGCGCTCTCACCAGAACGGCATGCCCGCGGCCGAGATCAAACGCGGCGAGCCGCCAGCGGTCGTCTCGTGCGATCGCGGCGACGAGCGCCGCGCGGGCGGCCGGCGGGAGCGACTCGAATTTTCCGAGGATTTCGGGCTCGGCGAGCGGGGCGGTCCGCGGCTCGGACGACCTGCGCCGGGCGCGGCGAAAAGCTCGGACCGCTTCCGCCGAAAGCCGGCCGTCGGCGGCGACGTGGAGCGTGGCGTCTCGCAGGGCGAGCTGGGCAATACTTTCTGGAGCGTTGATAATCTTCTCCGAAGCGGGGTAGGGGATTCTAGCAAGGGTGGGAGCCCGTCCGGCCCGGTTGTTGATCCGCTCCATCCAAGGCGGTGGGGGCGCTCCGCGGGAGGGGAGGGAGGAGGCGGGTTCCGGGTCCCGGCTTCCTGGGGGTTCCGGTTCCTGCGGTTCCTGGGGTTCAGTCTTGACTTGATGCCTCCCGGTTCTCCGCGGCCCGCCTCGCGACAATTCAGGAGAGATGTTCCACGATCGTCCCCGCGCGCGGCTAGCCCGCCTGATGGCGCAACCCCTCCGCCTGGACGTTCCCGGAGCCGTGTACCACGTCACGGCGCGCGGGAACGCTCGCGCTGATGTCCCTGAGCTCATGGAAGTAAAAGACCGGTCGCGTAAGAGCTTGGAAGAGCCTCTCCTGGGAGATCACCGATCATCTCTTCGAGAAAGGCTACATCTCCGACCCGAAGGGAACGGCCAGGTCCGTGTGGCTGACCGACGACGGCGCCCGCCTCGCCCGAGGACCTGTTCCGGAAGCATCTCCAAATGGAGAAGGGATCGAATCAAGACTGACCCGATTAGTTCTCCCTGACGCGCGCGGGGATATCGTGGCGCGAAGGCGGAGGGGCTGCCAATCGAGCGGCTCAAAGCGCTACTGGCAGCGGGAAGGTAAGAACCCGAATCCTCGAGCGATATCATTTCCGTGGGGTGATCCGCATGAAGACCCTGCTCCTGTACGCATTGCTCGTCGCGCCCGCGGCAGGCGCCGCCGCGGCCCAGAACAGCATCGCCGGTGACTGGCAGGGAACCCTCGAGGCGGGAGGAGCCAGTGTCCGCGTCGTCCTTCACGTCACGGCATCCGGCGACGGCGGCGGATACAGCGCGACGATGGACAGCCCGGACCAGGGCGCGAGTGGCATCCCCGTCTCGTCGATCTCGCTCGCCGGGTCGAAGCTGACTTTTCGCGTAGACAAGGTCAACGGCTCCTTCGAGGGACAGGTCGCCGACGACGGCGCGAAGATCGACGGAACGTGGATGCAGAGCCAGCGCCTGCCTCTCACGTTCGAACGCGTGGCGCGGGCGCCGAGCGCGGCCGACCCGGGCATGGTCAAGCCGTCGGACGTCGATGGCACCTGGCTCGGGATCCTGAATGCGGGCGCGAGGTTGCGGATCGTGTTCCACATCGCGACGACCGGCGCCGGTCTGACGGCGACGCTGGACAGCCCCGACCAGGGGGGCAAGGGGATCCCCGCGTCGGCGGCCGCCCGGAAAGGGTCGACGCTCACGATCGAGTGGAAGGCTCTGGCCGGCAAGTTCGAGGGGAAGATCTCTCCGGATCTGACGGCGATCGAAGGCACGTGGACCCAGCGTGGCAACTCTCTCCCGCTCGTCCTCAAGCGCGTCCAGTCCGGTGCCGAGCTCGAACAGCGCCGCCCTCAGAACCCTTCTCGGCCGTATCCCTACCAGGACGAAGATGTGACGTTCGAGAATCCGGCGGCGGGTATTCGCCTCGCGGGCACTCTGACCCTTCCGAGAGGAAGCGCTCGATTTCCCGCCGTGTTCCTGATCACGGGATCGGGGCCGCAGGACCGGGATGAGAGCCTGATGGGCCACCGCCCTTTTCTCGTGCTCGCCGACTATCTCTCGAGGCGCGGTTTCGCAGTTCTCCGGGCGGACGATCGCGGTGTCGGGAAATCCGGGGGTAACTTCGCCGCGTCAACGACCGCGGATTTCGCGACCGACGCCGAAGCCGCTCTGGCCTATCTCAAGACTCGCCGCGAGGTCGATCCGGAACGGATGGGCTTCATCGGTCACAGCGAGGGGGGCGAGATCGCGCCGATGGTGGCGGCACGCAATCGCGACGTCGCCTTCGTTGTGATGTTGGCTGGTCCGGGGGTTCCGGGTGACGAAATACTGGTGGCCCAGACGCTGCGACTGTCCGAGTCGAGCGGCAAGAGTCGCGCGGAGGCGGAGAAGGCGTCTGCGGAGGAGCGGCAGATTCTGGAAGCCGTGAAGGGCGCTCGGGACGACGAGACGCTCGAGAAGGACCTGCGCGGCCGGCTCGCCGGCGTCGTTCCCGACGCGCTCATCCCGGCGACGCTCGAACAGATCCGCTCGCCGTGGTTCCGCTACTTTCTCACCTACGACCCGGCGATCGCGTTGAGGAGAGTGCGCTGTCCGGTCCTCGCCCTCATCGGCGAAAAAGACCTGCAGGTGTCGGCGCGCCAGAATCTGCCTGCCATTCGGAAAGCGCTCGCCGCCGGCGGAAATCGCCGCTTCGAAGCCGTCGAGCTGCCCGGCTTGAATCACCTCTTCCAGACGGCCCGAACCGGGAACATCGACGAGTACGGGCAAATCGAAGAAACGATTTCTCCCGTCGCTCTGGAAAAAATCGCCGGCTGGCTGACTGCCGTCACCCGTCGCGCCGGCTGACGCTCCTTCCCCGCGCAGGCTTCGGCATGCGATTCTCGGCGTCAACGTCTCGCCCGCCGCGCCGTGCTGGGCCTCGCCCGAACGGGCTGACCCACCTGAGCGTACGTCGGGCCACGAATGGAAGGACACTTCCGGAAATCCATTCCGCCAGGGTCTACGATCCCGGGGAGTCGGGAGCCGGGTGTTCACGCAGGAGGATTGGAACCGGAACCCGTTCGTCGTCGTGGTCAATCTCTGAGGGCAGATCCGGGTCAACTCTCTTCGGGATAACGAGCGGCGGGCGATTTTCGGGACGCTTGAAAGGCCGAA
>JBBROA010000180.1:0-5376 GCA_038229875.1 Thermoanaerobaculia bacterium
AGGGGCGAGTCGCCTCGAGATAGACGGTTCTGGCCTTAAGCCCCGGTCGGGTTTGTGGGCCCGACGCGTGAAAGCTGACTGGCGGTCTCACCGCCGCGATCGCGGCTCGGCTGGATGCGAATGACGTCTTTGCAGAACTCGCACGTGACGCGTCCGTCGAGAGCGACGGGGGTCGTGTTCGAGCGGCCGCAATGTCTGCAGAACCATGTCCTCATGAAGTATTCGACCATGGTGCGCCCCGCTTTCTCGCCGAAGTCCGGCAGAGAGGCCCTAGTGCCCACTCCCCGGCCCGAATCGGACATTTAAAGAATATCACGCCGGTCTCGGGCCTCGACGACACGCAAAATTTGCACACCTGTCTGAATTCTGCGAGGTCTGGCCCTCCCGGGGTCTCAACCCCTCCGGACGTCAACGGGCTCGGCTTATCGGTCCTGAGCCCCTCACCCGAACCCTCTCTCCGGAGCGGCGGGGAGAGAGGAGCAGAGCTGCGCTCCCGTGACACTGGTGGCTAAGCTCGCCCCGAGAGGAGTCTCCTGACCGAAGGGAAGGAGGAGCCTCTCGGGGCGGGAGCCGCAGCGAACGAAGGGAGCAGGCCGGCGGTCGAGGCCGCATCCGGCCGAGCCGCCGGCCGGTGCCTTCGCCGCGCACGGCGAAGGCAGCTCCCGCAGTGAGCGGAGGCGACGGTTACGCCTGGAGCAGCTTCCTCGACTTGATCTCGTTCAAGAGGGCCTCGATGCGCTGCTCCTTTTCGAGCGCGTCGAACCGGTCTTCCAGCGAATCCCCCGAGATCTCGCGGTAGGCGTCGTTCAGCGCCTCGGCCCGGTCGACCTTCTCCCGCATCCGGTCGAACGTGGGAGACCCCGCCCCGTCGGTCAAAGCGCCGGCCGCCTCGCTCGCCTTCAGGCCCGCACGGGCCCGGCGGTGCCGCGCGACTAAGAGCTCGGCCTTCGACCTCGCCTCCGCGAGCTTCTGATCGAGCTTGCCGAGGGCGGACCTCAGGCTGTCCACCTCGCCTCGCTGATCGCCGACCTGCTGCTCGAAGCCTTCCGCGAGCGCCCGGTAGCTCATCGCCCGGTCCAGTGCCCCGCGGGCGAGGTCGTCGTCGCCCGCCTGGACGGCCAGCTCGGCCTTGCGCATCCATTCGGCATTTTTGTTCTCCTGTTCCTTCTGCTTCCGGGCGAGCATGTGCTCGTCCGCGATCGCGATCGCGACCGAGGTCTTCACCTGCAGAAGCTGGTTCTGCATGTCCATGATGACCTGCTTGATCATCTTCTCGGGGTCTTCCGCCTTGTCGATGAGGTCGTTCAGGTTCGCCCTCAGGAGAGCCGCCACCCGTTCCAACAGCGCCATGATCCGACTCCTTTCTTCCGTTACTTCGCGGGCGTGGCGGTTGTCGCCGTGCTCGCGGCCGTCGCGGGCAGGCTCTTGTCCGTCATCGTCCGAATCTTGCCGAACAGATCCTTCATCTCGATTCCCGAGAGCGCCTCGAAGAGCGCAGGCACCTGCGCCGCGATCTTCGTCATGTCGCCCGTAATCTTGTGCACTCCGGCGCTGTCGCCGTTGCCCGTCGAGACGACCGTGATCCGGTCCACCTTCGAGAGAGGCTCCGACATCGCGCGGACGATCTCCGGCATGGAGCTCAACAGCTTGTCGAGGATGCCGGCCTGGTTCCATCCCTGGTAAGCCTCGGCCTTGACGTTCATCGCCTTCGCCTCCGCTTCGCCCTTCTTGAAGATGATCTCGGCTTCGGCCTCGCCCTGCGTGCGGATGCCCGCGGCGCGCCCTTCCGCCTCCAGGATCAGTTTCTGTCGCTCCGCCGACGCGAGCGTCTCGATCCGCTGACGCTCCATTTCCGCGCCCTTCAGGACGGTCGCGATCAGCTCCTTCTCGCGCCGGGAAATCTCCGCCTCCTGCACCTTGACCTGCTCCTGTTTCTCGATCTGCTGGATGCGGACGGACTCCGCGATCACCTGCTGCTGCATGACGTTCGTCTGGATCTCGTAGGCCTTGTCCGCCTGCGCCTGCTGGCGTTTTACGAGCTCCTGGTAAGTGGCCTTTTTGATGTCCATGTCGCGCTGTGCCTCGGCCTGTTTGGCCATCGAGAGCGTCTGCGCGAGCACGCGCTCCTGGTCCGCCTGCGCGGTCGCAACGGCGGCGGCGCGCTGGGCCTCCGCCCGTTTGATCGCGGTGTCGCGCTCCGCTTCCGCGCTGGCGACGTCCGCGTCCCTCTTGATCCGGGCGATGTCGGGACGGCCCATGTTGGTGATGTATTCGTTCTGGTCCTTGACCTCCTTGATCGTGAACGAGATCACCTCGAGACCCATCTTGTTCATGTCGTCGGCGCAGGTGGAGCGCATCCGGTCGGCGACCATCTCGGGCTGCTTGACGATCTCTTCGACCGTGAGCTGCCCGATGATCCCGCGCAGGTGGCCCTCCATCACGAGCCGGATCAGCCCCTCGCGCTCGGCCGGCGTCTTCGTGAGGAACTGCTCCGCCGCCGTCTCGATCGACTCCGGGTCCGACTTCACCTTGATCTGCGCGACTGCCTCGACGCTGACGGCGACCCCCTGCTTCGTATAGAGGTCCTGCCTGGGAGCGACGTCGAAAGACATGAGCTCGAGCGAGAGCTCACGCGCGCTCTCGACCATGGGAAAGATGATCGTCCCGTGCCCCTTCACGACCCGCGTGCCTCGGAACCCGTACACGATCAGCGCCTCGTTCGGTCCGGTCTTCCGGAACATCCGGGCGAGAAGCGTCATCAGAAACATGACACTCAGAACCATCAATCCGACCACGATCAGGACGTTGGTAGAAATGCCCAGCATCGCCGCCTCCTTCAAAGTTCTTCGAACGGACGCACGTAAGCGATTCCCTTTTCGTACCGGGTGACGACCACCTCCGCGCCCTTCGCGGCGTCCGTGGCGCCTTCGAGACGCGCCCCGGAACAGCGCCGGGTCCTCCCCTGGGAGAACGTGATCTCTCCCGTTCCTCCGTTGCGGATCGGGACCGTGACGCGTCCGAGCACCCCGACCATCTCGAAGTCGGCCGGATTAAGCGCCGCTTCCCGCCGCAGTAGCACTCGGGTGAGAAAGCCGAACACGACTCCCGCTCCCAGGGTCCCGGCCGCCGTGGCGACCGTTAGAACGACGAGCGTCGCGAGGCTCGAGTGCCCCGTGAGCAGGTAGCCCGTACCGCCGAACCAGGCCATGAACGCCATGGCGGTCGAGAAGTTCAGCGGCGAGCCCGACGGACGGTTCGGATGCGCGGCGACGCCAGCCTCACCCGGTCCGTGCCCGGCGCCGTGAGCGTGGCCGGGGCCGTGGGGCAGGTGCACGCCGTGGAACGGGAGATGGAGGAACCCGGCCGCGAACGAGGCCGCCGCGAGCGCGAAGCCCACCAGGAAACAACCGAGGTAGAAGTTTTCCCAGGTCATGACTCCCTCCGTTTTCTGGCGGATTTCGGCTGCGCGGCCGGCGCCTTTCCCCGGCTGGAAGCGCCCGGCGTCTTGAACGGCGCGGGGACCGGCGCCAGGATTTCGAAAAGCCGCTCCGCCAGCTGCGGCGTCTCGACGATCCCGTGGAGCAGGAGCAGGCACTCGCGCGATCTGGGGCTCGCCGCGATCGCCAGCAGGGCGCGCCGCAGCGCCGGGTCGCGGTGAAAGCGCTCGCCGCCCTGGATCAGCCAGAGGTCGAGCTTGTCCTCGAGCGCGCGCACCGGCGAGGTGAGCTCCTGGTGGAAACCCTCGGGATCATCGACCAGGTATCCGGGATGGATGTTGAAGAACTTCGCGAGGAGCATCCGGCTGGTGTTCGTCAGATGCGGCCGCGCCCCGCTTTCGATCTGGGACAGATACGCCTGGCTGATCGGGGTCGAAAGCTCCGCGGCAATAGCCCGCGCAAGCTCGGCCTGCGTCATTTCGCGGTTGAGCCCCCGAAGGGTGCCCTCCACGAATCTCAGGTAGCGGAGCTTTTCACCGAGCTTCATGGCGTTTCATAGCAGATCGCTATATGAATATCGCAATCTGTTATTGGTGTCAAGAGCGTCAAAAAGGCCGGTTTCGGGCCGTTTCGCCGACGGGGAGTCTTCGGAAATGACAGGATCGGGGGCGGCCCGTTCGACTGGCTGCGTCGACGTCCGAGGGAGGCCCCGATGACTTCTGCCCTTTTTGCAGGCCTGCTTCTCCTGTTCCAGGGTCTGCCCCCACAGTCCGCTTCGCCCTCCGCGTGGCAGGACGTCGACCGCATCTTCGAACAGGCGGGAAAGGACCAGCCGGGAGGCGTGCACCGTTTCTCCTGGCCGAGGACGGACCTCCAGGTTTCAATCGACGGCGTCCTCATCGAGCCTCCGCTCGCGCTCGGCTCCTGGGCGGCCTTTCAAAAGATGGGCGGAGACGCGGAGGTCGTGGGAGACCTCGTGCTGACCGGCGGCGAGGTGCCTGCGGTCCTCGGCGCGCTTCAGGACGGCGGATTCGAGATCCTCGCGATTCACAATCATCTGAACCGCGAGATGCCGCGGCTCCTGTACGTCCACTACGACGGGCGCGGCGATGCGGGAAAGCTCGCCCGCACCCTGAAGGCCGCGCTCGGCCGGTCCGCGACTCCGCTCTCACCGCCGCCGGCCGCCCCCCCGAAAGTTTCCCCGGATCAGGAAAAACTTTTCGCGCGCGTGGCCGAAGCGGTCGGGCGGAAGGGAACGCTCGCGGGCCGCGTGCTCCAGCTCGCGATCCCGCGGCCGGAAACGATTCGCGACGCCGGGATGGACGTGTCTCCCGCGATGGGAATGGCGACCGCGATCAATTTTCAGGCGGCGGGCGACCGCGTCGCGACGACCGGGGATTTCGTGCTGATCGCGGAGGAGGTGAATCCCGTCATGCGGGAACTGCGCGCGCACGGCATCGAGCCGACGGCGCTGCACTCCCACATGCTCCGCGAAACCCCGCGGCTCTTCTTCCTGCACTTCTGGGGCGTCGACACTCCCGAGAACATCGGGGCCGGGATCCGCGCCGCGCTGACGAAGGTGGCGGCGAAGTAGCGATCCGGCGGCCCACGACCGAAGCGCCGCTGGGGCCGGGGTGAGGGGCGGAGCCAGAGCCTGACAGGACGAGCCAGCGGGAAATGCCGTCGAAATCAGTCCGGCTCTTGCGCGACCCCCCTTAGCACCCGGAAGCCGTAGTCGGAGTACCGAAAATTCGGAGGAAGACTGCTGCGGGCCGACGGCGCGGACCATCGCACCCGGTGGCGCCAGGAGCCTCCGCGGCTTGCGCGCCGAGGAATCGCCGGCGGACTGCCGGGCGCGGCGGGCGTCTCCGGCTCGCGCCAGCCGAGGCACCATTCGTGGACGACGGTGCCCGGGTCGAGAACGCCGTACGGGTTGGGC
>JBBROA010000181.1:0-5077 GCA_038229875.1 Thermoanaerobaculia bacterium
CGCCGGGAGAGGGAGCGGAGCTGCGCTTCCGTCGAGCTGGTGACCAAGCTCGCATCGAGAGGAGTCTCCTGACCGAAGGGAAGGAGGAGCCTCTCGATGCGGGAGCCGCAGCGAACGGAGGGAGCAGGCCGGCGGTCGAGGTCGCATCCGGCCGAGCCGCCGGCCGGTGCCTTCGCCGGCGGCGAAGGCAGCTCCCGCAGTGAGCGGAGGCGACGGTTATGCTTACCCCGTGTCCCTCTCGACAGGCGAGCAGCTTGGCCCCTACGAGATCCTGGCTCCCCTGGCAAAGGGGGGGATGGGCGAGGTCTATCGCGCCCGCGACACTCGCTTGCGGCGCGAGGTCGCCTTGAAGCTCCTGTCCGCCGCGGGCGCCAACGACGAGGAGTCCCTGCGGCGCTTCGCCCGGGAGACCCACGTCGTCGCCGCGCTCAACCACCCGAACATCCTCGCGATCCACGACACCGGCGCGTTTCACGGAGTCCCCTACGCGGTGACGGAGCTCCTCCAGGGAGAGACCGTCGCCGACCGGCTGCGCTCCGGCGCCCTCGCGGAAAAGCGCGCGACAGAGCTGACCGCGCAGGTCGCGGACGGGCTCTCGGCGGCACACGCGCAGGGAGTCGTCCACCGCGACATCAAGCCCGAGAACATTTTTCTGACGAACGACGGCCGCGCGAAGATCCTCGACTTCGGGATTGCCCGGGTCGAGAGGCCGACCTCCCGGGTTCCGGTCGGGGGCGGGGACGGGACCCTCGCGAGCTCCTCCCAATCGAGCGGCCACGTCCTGATGGGGACCGCGGGCTACATCTCTCCCGAGCAGGTTCGGGGCAAGCGGGCGGACCCTCGCAGCGACATCTTCTCGCTCGGAGCGGTTTACTACGAGATGCTCACCGGCCGCCGCGCCTTCATGCGCGACACCCCGGTCGACACGCTCGGCGCCGTGCTCCGTGACGATCCTCGCAAGTACCCCGAGTCCGAAAAGATCCCGGAGGAGCTGCGCCACTTCGTGTATCGCTGCCTCGAGAAGGACCCTGCCGACCGTTACCAGTCCGCCGCGGACCTCCTGATCGACCTGCGTTCCTGGCAGGCCGAGCAGACCTCGGAATCCGCGCTGCGCGTTCACTTCCGGAGCGTGCCGCCGTGGAAGCAGCGGCAGGCGCGTGTCGTGCTGCGGTCGATCCTGGGGGCGGCACTCCTGGTCGCCGGCTTTCTGGGCGGCTCCTGCTGGCAGCGGTCGCACAGGAACGGCGCCACGGCCGCCACGGCCGCCACGGCCACAGCCCGGACCGCCCGGGCCCCGCGCGCGATCGCCTCGCGATAGGCCCGATCGCCGTCCCTCCCGCGGGCCGGCTAAACGGCTAAACGGCGGCGAGAACGGGTAGCGCCGCCGCGGAGCTCTTCGGCTCCGGAATGGGCGCCGCGCAGCACGCGTCGCGGCACGCGTCGTACAGAGTCCGGCGCTGCACCGGCTCGTACCCCGCGTCGGCGATCAGGCGCCGCATCTCGGGCGCCGTCATCCGGTTGCGGGCGCCCGCGGCATACACGACGTTCTCCTCGATCATGATCGAGCCGAGGTCGTCGGCCCCGAAGGAGAGCGAGACCTGTCCGATCTTCGAGCCCTGCGTGACCCAGGATCCCTGCACGTGGCGGATGTTGTCGAGGTACAGCCGTGACACCGCGAGAGTCTTCAGGTACTCGAAACCTCCCGCCTCATCGACCTTCTCGTCGAGCGCCGTGTTCTCGCGCTGGAACGTCCACGGGATCCAGGCTGTGAAGCCGCCCGTGCGGTCCTGCAGGTCCCGGACGACTTCGAAATGCGCGACGCGCTGCGCGTAGGTCTCCCCGACGCCGAACATCATGGTCGCCGTGGTGCGCATTCCGAGCGAGTGCGCGGACTCGTGGACATCGACCCATTTCTCGGTGGGCGCCTTCGTCAGCGACCAGATCCGCCGCCGCACCGAGTCCTCGAGGATCTCCGCTCCCCCGCCCGGGATCGACTGCAGTCCGGCGTCGCGAAGCCGGGCGATCACGTCGCGCATCGGCGCCTTCGTGAGCTTCTGCAGGAAATACACCTCCGGCGCAGAGAGCGCGTGCAGGTGGATCGTCGGGAAGTTCGTCCGGATGAACCGGAACATCTCCTCGTAGAAGGTGAACGGCAGCTCCGCGTGCACTCCTCCCTGGAGCAGGACCCCCGTGCCGCCGAGGTCGATCGTCTCCCGGATCTTTTCGCCGATCTGGTCCCAGGAGAGGACGTAGGACTCCGGGTGACTCGCCGACGGGCGGTAGAAGGCGCAGAACTGGCACCGATAGATGCACACGTTCGTGTAGTTGATGTTGCGGTCGATGATGTACGTCGCGACTCTCGGATCGTTCTTCCGCTGCCGGATCGCGTCGGCTGCAGCGCCGAGGGCGAGGAGATGGCCCTCCTCGAGCAGCGCCACCGCGTCGTTCGAAGAGAGCCGTTCACCCGCGAGCGCGCGGTCGAGAATCGCGTCCGTGCGGCGATCGGCCATGACTCGATTCTACCCTCCGGAGGGGACGAAAAATTTAGTAGTGCTGGAGCGCCTCCACCGGCGCAAAGGCGTCCATGAGCTCCGGCGTGCCGGGCGGCGGCTCGAGTCCGTGGACGAGTTGGCCGGCCAGCGCGGGAATCCGGGTCCGCTGCCACGATGCCGGGAGGCGGGCGGCGGCTTCGCGGAGCCTCGTCATGTCGATCGGGTCGGCCGAGATCGTCGCGATCAGGACGATTGTTCCCTTTGGCGCCATGTCGCCCGCGGCGATCTCCGAGCTCAACAGATACACCTGCCCGAACTGCCGCCGGATCGTCCGATACGCCGCCCAGAAGAGACGCGCATCCTTGCCCATCATCTGGCCGATGAAGTTGACGGCCAGAACGCCGTCGGCCGTCAGGCGCGAGCGGGCCGTCGCAAAGAATTCTCGAGTCGTGAGATGAAACGGAACTCCGGTCGAGTTGAACGCGTCGAGGACGATCAGGTCATACGCGGGACCGGGGTGCGACAGGAAAACGCGTCCGTCTTCGATGAACGTCCGGATCATGCCGCTCTCCTCGTACAAGAAGTACTTGAGGGCGACGTCACGGACGACCGGATCGATTTCGACCGAGTCGACGGCAGTGCCGGGTTTGAGTCGAGCCGCCGCGCGCGGGACGATTCCGCCGCCCAACCCGATCACGCAGACGCGCGAGGTCGACGGCCGGAGGAGAAACGGCACGAGCAGGCCCTCGGTATAGGAATAGACGAACCGGTCGGGATAACGGATGTTCACGCCGCTCTGAGTCAGCGCGTCGAAGCGAAGGTAGCGCGTCGCATCGAGCTCGGTCACCGTGATGTGGTGATACGCCGTGTCCTTCTGGAAGAGGACTGTCTCGTATCCACGGGGAACAGGACCGGAGAACGAAACCACCGCCGCGCACGTCACGATCGCGCCAAAGGCGGCAAGGGCGCTGCGCCGGTCGCCGGCGAGCAAAAGCGCACAGACCGCCAGCGTGGCGGCGAGTCCGATGAGCAGGGCCGGCAAAGGGAACGCGGGAATCAGGAGGAACGCGGTCCCGAGTGTTCCGAGGATCGAGCCGGCGGTCGAGAGCGCCGAGTAGCCGCCCGCGACCGAACCGGCGCTTTCCATCCTCCGAATCGCGATCCGAACCGCGAACGGAGTGACCATACCCAGAGCGAGCGATGAGGGGAGGAAAAGGAGAAGCGACGCCGCCAGCGACGACCAGCGAACGTCCCACCCCAGCTGGGAAAAGCGTTCGAGCAGCGGCGCGCTCCAGGTGACGGCGGGAAGGATCGCAACGGATCCGGCCGCCAGGATGGCGGAGAGCAGGGAACGGGAAGGATGCCGGTCCGCCAACCGGCCGCCGAGCGCGTAACCGATCGCGAGGGCGATCAGGAATGTCGTGATGAGGCTCCCCCACACGAAAACAGAAGATCCGTATTTCGGGGCCAGCACACGAGACCCGAGGATCTCGAGAGACATGAGGACCGCACCCGAGACGAGCACGACGGTCTGGAGCATCCGGCGGGCCGGGAAAGCGGCGGCGGCTTCATCCGCGCCTCCCGCGCGGGGATGCGGCTCGGCCCGAGGAACGTCGCTCAAAGAGCCCGCATGGGCGCGTGCGTCACGAACTCGAGCGGACGGTGGGCAGAAATGAGGGACATTTCCGCCGCGAGACGGTAGAAGAGCTCCAGGCCGCCGAAGTCTGCGCGGTCGAGGTCGTAGTGGAGGCTGTGGCGCAGGTAGTCCTCGACCACGGCCTCTGACAGGCCCGACTCGGCGGACTCCGCCCGCACCATGTCGCCAAAGTGCTCCCTTCCCGCGTCCCGGGACGCGCGAACGATCCGCTCGGCCATCCCCTCATCCGCCCCGGCGCGCACCGCCCAAAACGCGAACAGGAAGGACCGGCCCGTGAACGCGCGCCATTCCGCGGCTAGGTCGAGCACGACAGATCCGTTCAGGTTCGTCTTAAGCGCCGGGTCGCCGATGACGAGCTTCGCGTCCGTGTCGTCCCGGTAACCGTCGATGAACTCCGGCCGCACGCCGTACCGCCGGTCGAGAAGGATCCGGGCGAGCGCGGCCGATGTCCTCGAGGCGGGGTCGAGCGAAACGGACTGGATCTTCTCGCGCGACACCTTCGAAACGAGGAGCACGGAGCGCACCTCGGAGGAGGCGGCGATTCCGAGCCCCGGCACCACTCGCAGCCCGGGGATGCGCTGATACTCGATCGACGGAATGAGCCCGACATCGACTTCTCCCCGCGCGAGCCGGTCGGCGCAGACCGACGGCAGGTCTTTCGAGACTTCGGCGTCTTGTGGAGGGTCGTGAAGCAACCCCCAGGTCAGGGGCCGCGCGTTTAAGAAATCGACGACGGAGAAACGCATTGAGAAGGCGCTGGGCGCTCTGCGGGAGGGGAAGGCGCGGAATTCGCCCGCGTCCAGCGCCCAACTCCCGGCGTTACCCCTGAGACATCATCGACAGGAACTCTCCGTTGCTCTTCGTCTTGTCGAGCTTCTCGGTCAGGAGCTCCACCGCTTCGACGGTCGACAGCGGGTTCAAGACCTTC
>JBBROA010000182.1:0-5069 GCA_038229875.1 Thermoanaerobaculia bacterium
CTGGTCGCCGAACGGCAGGCCGAGCCAGCGTGACCGGAGATTCGCCCACGCGGCGATCCAGCGGAGGCCGGCCCCGGCGTTTTCGTAGGCGAGCGAGAAAGCGCCCGCCGGCGCGCCGTTGCCGAGGCAGCGCGCGACCGCCTCGAGCGCGCCCTCCGGTAAACGGGAGTCGGAATGTAGGAAGAGAAACTGGTCTCCCGTCGCCTCCGCCGCCGCGGCGGCGAGGCGCGCGCCGCGGGTTCCGCAGCCCGTCAGGACCCGGGCGCCGATGCGGCGAAACGCTTCCGCGGTCGCCGGGCTGTTGCCGCCGTCGGCCACGAGAAGCTCCGCCCCCGGGTGCGCCGCGAACGGGCGGAAACGCTCCGCGATCTCGGGAGGCTCTCCCCGGACGGGAACGATGACGGAGATCACGCCGCGGATGCTAGCAGCGGCGAGTCGTCCGTGTCAGCGGGCGTCCAGGCGGGTTCGTTGCCCGCGCCAGCCTGCTAGCATCGTCGCGATGCGCATCCACATGCCGGCCGCCGTACTCGCCGGAGGAGCTTCGCGACGCATGGGATCGCCGAAAGGCGGCCTCCCCTACGGCACCGGAACGCTCGCGGAGCATCAGACCTCGAGGCTTGCGAGCGCGTTATCCCCAATCTGGCTCGTGGTGCGCGAGGCGCCCGCGTTCCCGTTCGGCTCCGCGCGCCTTCTCTTCGACGGGGATGGGGAAAGGTCCGCGCTCTCCGGGCTCCTTCGCGCGCTCGAAGAGGCTGAGGACCGCGTGTTTGTGCTCGCGGTGGACCTTCCACTGCTTCCGCTTTCGGTCGTGCGGGCGCTCGCGGCGGCGAGCCTCGGGAGCGACGCGTCCGCGGTGCTGCCCGAAGTCGCCGGAGCTCTCGAGCCTCTCGCCGGCGTCTGGCGTCGCGCCGTCCTTCCGGCCGCGCGCCGGCGGGCGGAGAAAGGCGACCGTTCTCTTCGCGGGCTGGCGGAGGAAATTGGCGCCGAGCGATTTTCGGAGGAATCCTGGAGAGCGCTCGATCCCTCCGGGAATGCGTTCACGAACCTGAACACCGTGCAGGACTGGGCCATCGCGAGGGAGCGCGCGTGAGGCGGCTCCGTCGCGCGCCGGAGGAGGCGATGCCATGAGTGATCCCGAAGAGCCGCCAGGCGCCGGCGACGGCGGGCGGAAGCAGCCGCGCCGGCCCCGGTCCACCGGACCCCTGCGGGGGAGCCTGCTGCATCTCGACTCCCGCGGCCGCGCCCGCATGGTCGACGTCGGCGCGAAGCCGACGACGCGCCGGACCGCGACCGCGCGCGGCACCGTGCGAATGAACGCCGCCGCATATCGGGCGCTTGCCGACGGGCGGCTCTCGAAGGGGGATGCGCTCGCGGTCGTGCGCCTGGCGGGGATTCTCGCCGCGAAGAAGACGGCCGAGATCGTGCCGCTCGCGCACCCAATCGCTCTCGATTCCGTCTCGGTCGAATGCGAGCTCGACGCGCGATCCTCGTCGGTGTCCGTCACAGCCACGACGTCCACCGCCGCCCGGACGGGAGTCGAGATGGAGGCGCTCACCGCGGTCGCGGGCGCGTGCCTCGCGATCTACGACATGGCGAAGGCGCTCGATCGCTCGATCACGATCGCGGAGATTTTCTTAGTCGAGAAACGAGGGGGCCGTACGGGGACCTACCGGCGCAAACGCGGGACGTAGTCGGGTTCGAGGTTGTCTTCGGCTCACCGGCTCACCGGCTCACCGGCTCGCCAGGACCTTCGCGTCGCGCTCGCTCGCGATGCGCCAACCGTCGGGGGTCCTGACCCACTTCATCTCCTGCAGCACTTCTCCGCGCTTTTCACCCCGCGCGCCGCTGACCGCGTAGCGCTTCCGAAAGCGGATCGTTGCCGTCCTCCCGTCGGGAGAGGGGTCGATTTCCGGCTCGCCGGCCGTCACCGACACCGACCCGCCCTGGAAGAGACGCGCCTTCTCCTGGCGGATGAAATTGCGCGAGACGTTGCGGGTCAGGTAGAAGGTGTTCACGCGGGGCAGGTAGAAGCGCATGTGCCCGGAAAGGTCGCGCGCGTTGGTTGAGTCGACCCACGCGTCCAGCGCATCGCGCAGCCCGCCCGTGGCGGGAACCAGGGTGTTTCGGCTTTCTGCCGGCGGCGGTGCGGGCTCCGATTCCCGAGAAGGCGCGGGTGCGGCCGGGACCCGCTCGCGGCTCGCGACGCGGGACGGCGGCGCCGGGCGAACCGCCTCCGGCGCGGGGAGCCGCGATTTCGTGCTCGACGGCCCGGACCGGGAAGGGGCTGTCACGGCGGGAGACGGCTCCGCCGCCGCGGTGATGTCGCCGGAAATCGGAGCTGCCGCCGCTCCCGGCGCGGCCGTCGCTCGGACGGGCGAGGTCTCCACCTCTATCCGGCCCGGACGGGTGCCGACTAAAGGCGCGTCTTTCCGAGGCGGCGTCGCTTCGATGACGAACCAGAACAGGGCGAGGATGCCTGCCGCGATCGCAGCGGCGATTCCCCAGACGAAGCCCGGTCGCGGGGCCTTGCGGGCGGTCTCGAATTCGCCCGTCCGGTCTTCGCCGACGGTCACGCTGCCGATCCCGGAGTCCACCGGTACCGGTTCGTTCGCCGCGACGCTCGAGGACGACGCGTCCTCCGGCGCTGGAGAACGCGCCTCCCTCCGTTCCTCGGAGATCGGAATCTGCCGCCCGGGCGGGCTTGATACCGCGGGGCGCGGTGCCGCCGTCCGGGCCAACCCGGACAACGGGCCGCCGAACGTCCGGGCCAACCCGGACGACGGGCCGCCGAGGGGAGGGGCTGGAGGCGGTGGAAAGTTCTGTCGATTGCGGATCGATCCCGACGGGGAGCTCTCGCGCGGAACTTCGAACGAGCCGCGGGAGACCGGCGGCCGACTGCGCCACGCCGGGCGCACCGGTGCCGCGGGGGGCGGAGGTGGAGCGACGGAGGAAACCGGAGCGGACGGAGGCTCCAAGAACATCGGCCGAGGCCCCGCGTCGTCGTCCTTTTTGACCGTGGGCGGATGCGGGGTGTTTCGATAGGAGTAGCGGGGCCGGAGAATCGGGATCTCCGCCGTGATGGCGGAATCCGCCGGTGAGGACTTCGGCTGCCGGTTCCGGAAATCCGCCGCGAGCTCAGCCGCCCACGGAAGGGCCGGAGGGCTCGCGGGGCAGGCAGTTGGGGTGTCCGGCGCCGGCGGCGTCTCTCCCGACGCTTCGGCGTTTCCACGCGACGTAGGACCGGGCGTTCGCTCGAGTGAGAGCGGGAGGACAGGGGCCGACTCCACGGGCGCCGGCGCCGGGTTCCGCGGAGGGGTGTCTGCGGTCTCTTTCTCCTGGATGCGCGGCGGCATCGGCTGCTCCTGGATGCCTGGCGGCATCGGCCGCTCGGGGATCGCGAACGCCCGTTGGAAGGCAGGCTCGATGGCGAGCGGCCGCGGCGGCAGCGCCTCCTCCGCTGCAGATGGAATGACGGCCGCGGGCGGAGGGATCTCCGGCGACGCCTCCTCGGGGGGCGGAGGTTGCACGAACACGGCAGGCGGAGGCGGCGCGGGGAGTCGGAACGCTTCGACCGGAGGCTCGGCCGCCACCGGGAGCGACGGCTCGGCCGGGATTTCGACGTGGCGCGGCGGCTCGGCGGCGACCTGCTCGAACGGCGACAGCCGCCGGACGATTTCGGCGAGCGATCGCGGTCGCGCCGTGTCGCTGGGATGAAGACACTGCATCACGAGCCAACCGAGAGACTCCGGAAGATCCGGTCGGGCGCGCTGAATAGGAGGCGGCGGCTGCCCCGTACCCGCATGCCTCCCAGCCGGCTGACCCGAGAGCATTTCGTAGAGGAGCCCGCCGAGCGTCGGGATCTCGGCGCCCTCCGCGTTCTGAAGCACGGTCCCCGGAAAACGTGCCAGGCGCACGGCCGGCCGCAGCTCGCGGCGGCGGATGCCGACGCGATCGGAAGTGAGCGCTCCGGGCAGAATTCCAGATTCGGCGAGAGCCGCCGCTGCCTCGGCCACCTGGCGGCCGATCGAGGCGGCGAACGGAACCGAGAGGCGCCCCTCTCGCTCGATGAGCGCGCGAAGCGTCTCATCCCCGGTGGACTCGAGAACGGCGTACGCCCCCCCGTCCGCCAACGAGCCGAACTCTTCGACGCCGGCGATCGAAAGCTCTTCGAGATTGGCGAGGAACGCGGACTCGTGGACGAAGAGCGCGAAGAGCGCGTCGTCCTCACCCACGGGCGGACGGCGGACGAGCATGCTCGCGGGCACTCCTGTCTTGCGGCTCCGAGCGATGAACGATCCGCCGGCGGAATCCGAGAAAATCAGACGCTCGAGGACCCAAGTGTTGCCCACGGCGATGTCGATCGGCGGACCTTCGACGAGAGGCGGGTGCGCGGGCTCAACGCACCCCCGCGAGGCGTCCGAAAAGCAGCGTTGGCAAGCCTGGCAAAGCTTCATAGTGAGGGCCGCACAAACAGACAATATCGGAGGAGCGGCCCGTGTCGGACAGGTGCAAAAACCCCGCCCGGCCGAAACTCCCCGCTTTAGCGGCTTGGGGAATGTGACAACGTCCGAAATAATGGACGAAATGTCCCCGCTGATCCGCATTTCTCTGGTCACCGTCTCGGACGGCGTTTCAGCCGGAGAGCGGGAGGATCGGGGCGGTCCGGCGTGCGAGATGGCCCTCGCGGAGTCGGGGATCGGGCACACGATCGTCTCGCGCGAGGTCCTTCCCGACGACCGCGACCGGGTGGCCCTCGAAATCCGCGGGCGGGCCGACCGCGAAGAAGCGGACGTGGTGATCCTGACCGGGGGGACGGGAGTCTCTCCCCGCGACCGCACGCCGGAGGCGGTCCGCGACGCGATCGCTTTCGAAATCCCGGGTCTCGCGGAGAAGATGCGGTCGGAGACGGGCGATGGATTTCCGGCCGCATATCTCTCGCGGCAGGTCGCGGGTGTCCGCCACAGAACGATCGTGATCGCGCTCCCCGGCTCGCCCCGCGGCGCCGCGGATTGCCTGCGCGCCATCGCGGGGCTCCTCCCGCACGCCGTGGCGCTCGTACGCGGAGAGGC
>JBBROA010000183.1:0-5061 GCA_038229875.1 Thermoanaerobaculia bacterium
CGCGGCCGAGACCGCGATCGAAACGGCCGCGAGCCACAGCGCCATCGCCGACGCTCCCGCGTCGTTGCCGAACGCCGTGAACTCCTGGTACGCCTCGACGGGGAGCACGGAAAACCGGCGGGACAGGATCAATGCCGCGCCGTACGAGCCGAGTGAAACCGAAAAGGTCGTCGCGAACGTCGCGAAGAGCGCGGGCCGCAGAGCCGGAAGCGTGACGCGGGAAAATCGCTGCCACGCCCCCGCGCCGAGGCTTCGGGCGGCGGCGTCGAGCTCGGGATCGAGCCGCGCAAACGCAGCCTCGAGCGCGAGAACCGCCCGGGGGATTTCGAAGAAGAGATACGCCAGGAAGAGCCCGGGAAGCGCGTAGGCGAGGCCCGCTCCGAGAGGGCGTCCGAAGAGCGCCGTCGCGACCGCCGGGATGAACCCGACGCGGCCGAGCATGACGATCGCCAGGAAGCCGACGATCACTCCCGAGAACGCGAGCGGCACCGAAAGGAGCAGCCGCGCGGCGCCACGTCCGGCGAATCTGCGGCGCGCGAGGAGGCCGGCGGGAGGCAGGCACAGCAGGATCGCCGCCAGGGAGACGCCAGCGGAGAGCGCGAGACCGTTTGAGAGCGCCCGCCGCGTGTGCGGATGCGTCCAGACTCCGGCGAGCTCACGCGCGAGAGCGCCGGGCGCTCCGCTTCCGCTTCCGCTTCCGGCCGCCCGGAGGAGAGCCGCGAACGGGACCACGAACGCGAAGAGAAGGAAGACGAACGCCGGGGCGAGCCACGCGGCCGACGGCCCGATCGCGTCGCTGCCGGTGCGGGATCGCGCGGTCACGCGCCGGGCGTCCCCGTCACCGGCCCCGCCGGATCTCGTCGAGCCACGCCTTCTTCAATGCGTCGGCGGCAGCGGCCATCCGTGCGAGATCCAGGGCGCGCGCGCGGCGGTAGTCGGCGGCCGGGAGAAACTTCGACGCGATCTCCGGCGGGATCGTCCCGTCGACTACCGGACGGAAGAAGCCGCGCGAGAACTCCGCCTGCGCCTCCGCCGTCAGGAGCCAGTCGAAGTAACGGCGTGTTTCCTCAGGGTGCGGCGCGCCCTTGACCATCCCCATCACGAGCGGCATCGAGAACGTGCCCTCCTTCGGGATGACCACTTCGATGGGGCCGTGATCCGCGTGCTTCATCTTGTAGCCGTTGCCGTCCGCGTTGATCCAGATCGGCACTTCTCCCCGGAGGACGCCGTTGTAGATCGACTCGCGCGGGTACGAGAGCACGTTAGCGTCGAGTTTCTTCAGGTAGGCGAGTCCGGGCTTGAAGTTTCTGTCGTCGCCGCCGAAGAGCGCGTTCAAACCGTAGAGCATCGTGTAGGACGTACCGCCCCACGTCGGATCGTCGTAGGCGACCTTCCCCTTGTAGTCGGGTTTCAAAAGGTCCGCCCAGGATCGCGGAACCGGGGCCCCTCCCAGCGCCGCCGTGTTGACGACGAACGCGATCGTGCCGGTGTGAACTGTCCACCAGAGACCCGACGGGTCCTTCAACTCGGTCGGGATCTTTTCCCAGCCCTGAGGTTTGTAGGCCTGATGCAGACCCTTCTGCGCCGCCGAGTATCCGATCGCGCCCGAGTAATAGCCGGCGTCGGCGACGGGGTTGTCCTTTTCCTTCTCGATGGCGGCGAGCGCGACCGAGGACCCCTTCGGATCGGGGGGCACGGTCACTCCGGTCTTCTGTTTGTAGAGCGCCGTGACGCCGCCCCAGTTGGCGTAGTTCGGAATGCAGTCGTACTGGATGACGGTCTTGTCCTGCGCTTGAGCGGAAACGCCGGCGAGAGCCGCCACCGCGAGTCCGATGAGGGTTCTTTTCATCTTCTTCTCCATGGAAGGGGGAATCAAAACTTCACCTGCAGCTCGGTCAAGAGGGTCGGCCGCCACTTCGATCCTCCCGTCAGCGCGCCGTTCCCGTTTCCGTTGACGTGTTCTTCGATCGCGTCGATCTGGAGCCGAGTCCAGCCGTTGAACCAGATGTTCGTTCCGGCCGTGATCGCCTCGATGGTCCGTCCGCGGACCGTCTGGACCGCCGGCCCTTCGAGCTCCGCGTACTCTCCGCGAAGGATGCCCTGAAAGCCCTTCGTCTCGTTTCCCTTTACCCAATAACCGAGTTGGGCGTAGCCGCCGTGGAGCTTGACCTCTTTGTGGGCGTTGTTCGGGTTGTCGGGGAAATCGACATGAAGCCATTCCGCGTCGAACGAGCACTTGTCCTTCTTCCAATGGAGGTCGGCGTCGAAACCCCGCCGCTTGCCGCGCACCGTCACGGCAATCAGCTTCGCGCCGGAGTAGCTCGACAGCTGAAGGTTCTGATCGAGCTCCTGGTCGTAGTCGAACGCCCCCCCGATCGTGAGCTCCTTGATCGGCTGGAAATTGAGCCGCGTCTGAAATTCCTTCTGCTTGTTGTTGTCGCGCGCATTGCCGCCGTACCCGTTGACAGTCGTGACCGCGGCGCTAGCGTTCCCGTTGAACACGCCGGCGTAATAGGTCAGCTTGTGGCCGGCGTCGACGTAACCCCACGCCATCGGTCCGAACTGCACGTCGAGCCCAGGCAGCCCGAACATCGTGTTCAGCGCGATATACCTCTCGACGGTATCCAGTGCCCGGGAGGAGCGAAGATTCTCGGACGAGAACGGGCTGATGTACTTCCCGAATCGCAGGTAGTGCCGTCCCTTGATGTAAGACGACTGCACGTAACCCTCGACCAGGCCCGTCCCACCGCCGCTCGCCTGCCCGTCGATCTCGATGAAGAGCTTCCAGATGTCGTCATAGTCGACGGAAAAATCGAGTCGCGCCCGCCGGATCCGGAAATCCGTCGTCCCGAACGCCAGCCCGTTCGTCGAGTCCGTAAGAGTGAAGATCGGCTGCGCGTAGCCGTAGAGCCGGAAATAGACCTTTCCGTCGGGGGACTTGATGTAGGCGCCGCCCCCGTTCGGGTTCAAGCCCACTGTCCAGCGCTTCGCCTCCATCATCTTCATCTGGCGCTCGACCTCGGCGCGCATCTTCGCGTCGTCGGGCGATGCGGGAGACGGGTTCTCTCCTCCCGGGGCCGGGGTGGGCGTCGGCGTCTGCGCGGAAAGGGACAGGGCCGCCGCCGAAAAACACGCGAACAGCAGAGCCGCGCGCGGGACGCAGAAACGGTGGCGTGGACTCAAGCTGAGCTCCCCGGCCGGAGGCTGCCCCGGCAGTTTCAATGTTTTCCCCTCTCCCGTTCCTTCGCCGGCAGAATCTCGAGACACGTGGTCCACCATCCGGTGCGGATGGTCGCGATGAATTCGGGTGGAAGCCGCTCCTCCTCCATCTCGCGGGCGAGGGCTTCGTGATCGTACGGGACGGGGACGAATTCGACGGTCACCTCGGGTCCGAACGTCACGCGCGTGTACCAGACGTTCGTCGTCCCGTCGTTCGCCGGCCGGCCGAGAACGCCCGCGTTGACCACGACGCGGCCGGAAGGCAGTCTCCTCGTCCAGTGGAGCCCCGTGTGCGTGCAGACCAGGACGTCGGCCTCGAAATCGTCGAGGAGCTTCTCAAGAAAGGGCACGGGCGAGTTGGACTCCCAGAGAAACTCGTTGATCTTCCGCGGGGAGCCGTGGACGAGGAGCACCCGGCGGCCGGCGACCTCGAGCCGCCGCGTTGCCGGAAGCGTCGCCATCCACTGCTTCGCCGCCGGGGACGTATTCGCCGCCGTGTAGTCATAGGAGATCTGCGCGAAATGGTTGTCGCGCGGGTCGGTGTAACCGCAACCGCAGTCCGTCGCTCCCGTCGAGAGCGACTGCTCGTAGTTGCCCTGGATCAACTGAGCGCCGGAGTCGAGCAGAATCGGAAAGACGCGCTCCGGGTGCGGTCCGAATCCCCCGAGGTCTCCCAGCGCGTAGAGAGCGTCGGCGCCGGCGCGGCGGACGTCCGCGACGGCAGCCTCCAGAGCCCTCCAGTTGTTGTAGATGCCCCCGAAGAAGGCGAGCCGCGGGGCGTCGGCGCCCGTCACGTCCGGCACGTCACGCCGTACTCGTGGCAGGTGAAGCACGCGGGGTGCGCGAGCTCGAAGGGCCGCAGGGTCTCTCCGAGCGAGGCGCCCATCCGCGCCGACGGCTCGTCGATCAGGATCGGACAGACGTAGACGCCGCGAGAGGTGACCATCCGGCAGGAGGAGCACTGGAGCTTTTCGGACTCGTCCCGCGTGAGGGAGCGTCCCCGCAGGGATTCCCAGGACTCGTAGGCGCGAAGCCGCTGCTCTTCCGCGCCGATGCGAAAGAGCGACAGCACCTTGAGCCGCGGCCGGGGCAGGCCGATCTCCCGCAGCCAGCCGAGGAACAGCGTTCGTCCCTCGGCGCTGGCCGCCTCACCGCACGCCTCCGTGACCGTGAGAACGGGATTCAGCCCCGCGGCGGCCAGGTTGCGGATGCCGGCGAGGATCTTTTCGTACGTGCCCGCCCCGCGGATCGGGTCGTTTGATTCCGCGGTGTACCCGTCGATCGAGATGCGGATGTCGAGCGAATACTCGCTCTCGTCCGACAACCTCTTCAAGCGGCGGCACCGCTCGGGAGTCAGAAGAAGCCCGTTGGTGAGAACGGAGGCGGGGCCCTGGCGCAGCGTCTCCTCGAGGATCGCGAGCATCTCCGTGTTCATGAAGGGCTCGCCGCCCGTGAAGTAGTACTCGCGAACCCCGAGAGGAATCGCCTCCTCGAGCTTCTCGCGGACCTGCGCGAGAGTCAGCATTTCGTGGTTGTGATTGGTGGGCGAGCACGAGATGAAACAGTGGGTGCACTTCAGGTTGCAGAGCGTCCCGGCCACCTGGAACCACAGCGTGTCCAGGGAAACCGAAGGGACGAACGGATAGACCCCGCCCGGAGACGGGGAGAGGCCCTGCAGAGCGCTGGAGCTCGAGATCGAGATCGACTCGGACACGGGTAACCCACCTTCCGGCCCGAAGGCCGCCTGAATCCGGCAGATGCCGGGGACGCGTTTCGACTACGGGAGAGTCGTTACGCGAAGGCGGGAGGAGCTCGAAGGCCGGAGGGCCCCGAAAGACGCAG
>JBBROA010000184.1:0-4798 GCA_038229875.1 Thermoanaerobaculia bacterium
AGAAGCTTCTGGCGGTCGAGATCCGATCGGAGGGCGAGTTCCAGGCGGGCATCCCGAAACCCCTCTTCGCCGCGTCCGTCGTGCAGGGAGCTACGCGCAACCGTTACAGCCCCTCTCCCGACGGCCAGCGCTTCGTCTTCGTCGCGCCACTCGGCCGCGACGCTCTCGGCCCGACGAACGTCGTATTGAACTGGCCTGGCACCCTGGGGAGGTAAGCGGATGACTCTGTCCATCGGATCGCGGCTCGGCCCGTACGAAATCGTCGAAGCGATCGGCGCCGGCGGCATGGGAGAGGTTTACAAGGCGCTCGACACGCGCCTCGATCGCACGGTCGCCATCAAGGTCGTCCCCGACCATCTCTCTAAAGACGAGGACGTCCGCCAGCGCTTCGAGCGCGAGGCGAAGACGATCTCCTCACTGTCGCACCCTCACATCTGCGCGCTCTACGACGTCGGCAGCCAGGACGGCGTCGAGTTCCTCGTCATGGAGTTCCTCGAGGGCGAGACGTTGACCGACCGGCTCTCGAAGGGACCGCTGCCGGTCGAACAGCTTCTCCGCTTCTCGATCGAGATCGCGGATGCCCTCGAGAAGGCTCACCGGCAGGGAATCATCCACCGCGACCTGAAGCCCGCCAACGTGATGCTGACGAAGTCCGGAGTGAAGCTGCTCGACTTCGGCCTCGCGAAGGCGATCGCGCCGGTGAGCCCGAACTCGTCTCTCACGGCGCTTCCGACGATCGCCCCGAACCTGACGACAGCCGGCACGATCCTCGGAACCTTTCAGTACATGGCGCCCGAGCAGCTCGAAGGCCGAGAGGCGGACGCGCGCAGCGACATCTTCGCGTTCGGAGCCGTGCTCTACGAGATGGCGACGGGACGCAAGGCATTCGAAGGCAAGAGCCAGGCGTCGCTGATCGGCTCGATCCTCCGCGACGAACCGGCGCCGATCTCGGTCGTGCAGCCGATGACGCCGCCGGCGCTCGACCGCGTCGTGAAGACGTGCCTCGCGAAGGACCCGGAGGACCGGTGGCAGACCGCGCGCGACGTCCTTCTCCAGCTCAAGTGGATCCAGGAGGGCGGCTCGCTCGCGGGGCTTCCCGCTCCAGTCGCCGCGCGCCGCAAGAATCGGGAGCGGATCGCCTGGGGCGTCGCCGCGGCCCTCGCGCTCGCCGCCGCCGCCTTCGGGCTCGCGTTCGCCCGACGCGCGCCGGTTCCTCTTCGAACCGTCAGATTCGAGATCGCCACGCCGGAAGACGTCACGTCGATCGACGCTCCGCGCATCTCACCGGACGGACGCGTCATCGCGTTCAACGCCGTGGACTCGACGGGGAAGACGCGGATCTGGCTGCGTCCGTTGAACGGGCTCTCCGCTCAACCTCTCGCGGGCACGGAGGGCACGACCCGGCCATTCTGGTCGCCGGACAGCCGCTTTCTCGGATTCTTCGCGGACGGGAAGTTGAAGAAGATCGACGCGTCCGGCGGACCCGCGCAGAAGATCTGCGACGCCCCCACGGGATCGGACGGGACCTGGAGCGCGAATGGCGTCATCCTGTTCGACGGGCGAGGCAACGATCCCATCTACCGCGTGTCCGCGGGCGGCGGCACCCCCACGATCGGAGTCAAGCCGGAGGCCTCCCGGAAGGAGACGAGTGTGGGCTGGCCCGAATTCCTGCCCGACGGCCTCCACTTTCTCTACTTGACGACCGGAGAGAAACCGGACGACAGCATGTACCGGATCGGCCTGATCGACTCGACGGAGTCTCTCCCGCTCGCCCCGGCTCAGACGCTCGTCACCTACACGCCGCCCGGGTACCTCCTCTTTGCCCGCGACAGGACGCTCGTCGCGCAGTCGTTCGACCTGAAGAGCCGCAAGACGAAGGGCGAACCGGTTCCTCTCGCGGAGCACATCGCCACCGACTCGGTCGGCCTCGCCCGCTTCTCGGTGTCGCGCGACGGAACTCTCGTTTACCGCACGGGCGAGTCCGGAAACCGTCTGCTGTGGGTGGATCGCGCCGGGAAGGACCTCGAAACGCTCGGCGACGCCGCGGAGTACCACAACCCCACCTTCTCTCCCACAGGAGACCGGGTCGCGTTCGATCTCGCCGACCCCCGGACGGGCAGGCCGAATATCTGGGTGCGCGACCTCGCCCGGGGGGTCAACTCCCGCTTCACGTTTTCCGGGGACGAACCCATCGCCCCGGTCTGGTCGCCGGACGGGCGCCGGATCGTTTTCCGGGCAGGAAGTGGATGGGATCTCTACGAAAAACCGGCGGACGGCGAGGGCGAGCAGAAGCTGATGCTCCACACGGGCGAGCAGAAGCTTCCGGGCGACTTCTCACGGGACGGGCGCTACCTAGCCTTCCAGAGCCGAGGAAAGGACACCGGCTGGGACATCTGGATCCTGCCGATGTTCGGAGACGGGAAGCCGTTCCCGTTCTTGAAGACTCCGTTTCTCGAGGCCCTGCCGGTCATCAGCCCGGACGGGCACTACCTCGCGTACCAGTCGAACCAGTCGGGCCGCCCCGAGGTGTACGTGCAGAGTTTTCCGACCCCGGGAGGCAAGTGGCAGATATCGACGGGCGGAGGATTCGAGCCGAGGTGGCGTGCCGATGGCAGGGAGCTGTACTACCGGGATGACGATCAGAAGTTCATGGCCGTCGGGATCGTGACCGATCCGAAATTTGCCGCCGGACAACCGAAGGCTCTTTTTCAGAGCCGGTTCGAAACGTCCGTCACGCGAAACCGGTATCTCCCGTCCCCCGACGGTTCGCGCTTTCTGGCGGTGGGCACGCTTGGGCGGGAGTCGATCACTCCGACGACGGTCGCGTTGAACTGGTTCGCGGAGCTCGGCCGTTAGGAGTCCGGTCAGCGCGCTCCCGGCCGCCGCTCCATCTCGTCATAGACCAGCCTCGAAATCGCCGCGCCGGTGACGAGCGCGGCGTTGTCCGCGCCGGGCCGCTTGTCCCTGCCCCGCCTCGTGCAGATCGCGATCGTGTAGCGCGAGTGTGGCCCCTTGACGTACGCGGCGTCCGTACGGATCTCGCCCTTCACCCCCGTCGAGTCCGGGAGCTTCTCCTCGTCCCAGCCGGTCTTGTTCGCAACGAAAATCTTCTCCTTTTCGAACGGAAGCGAGCGCGGGATCATCTGTCGGTCGAACTGGTTGCCGAGAATGACCAGCATCTCGTCGGAGCGGGCGCGCGAGACGACCTTTCCGTCAGCAATCAGACCCATCAGCCGCGCCGCCTCGCGCGGTGTGATCATGCCGAGGCCGAACTCGCGCTCGAGCTCCGGAAAGACGTCCGCATGCCCGTCTCGAAACGTCGGCCGAAAGATCTTCGTGTCCTTCAGCCCGTAAGACTCCATCCGCCTGTCGGCGTTGGCCGCCCCGACCTCCCGGACGAGCAGGTTCGTCGCCGTGTTGTCGGAGTACGCGATCATCAGGTTCAAGAGATCCGGGATCGTCAACGCGAGCCCGGCATGGAGCTGGTTCAAGGGGATTCCTTCGTCGCCTGCCTTATCGCCTTCCACGAGCACGACGACCTTCTCCCGGGCCAGCTTTCCCTCCGCCATCTGGTGGTAAGTCTCGACCATCACCGCCAGCTTGATCAGGCTCGCCGTGGGAAACCGGGTGTCGCCGTGCACCGAAATCTCGTTTCCGGTCTCCAGATCGTGGACCGCGACGCCCATCTCCCCCGGAAACGAGGCGACGAGCTTTCCGATCTTCGCCTCGAGGCCCGAAGAGGGCGGCGCCTTCGAAGCTGCCTCTCCGAGCGCGCCGGAGACGAAAACACAAATGATGGCTAGACTCAGTTTCATTCGCAGATTTTAGCCTCCGGCGGGGACTGGTCAGGCCGTCGACTCTGGAGTCTCAACTCCCGAACGCCGCGAGAAGCCTCACGACTCTTTCCGAACGAAGCAAAAACGAGCGGGGGCCTAACTGCTGGCCGGGATGCCGTAAACCAGCTCCGACACCAGTGCCACGCGAGCAGGGGCTTCGCGCCGACCCGTTTTTCGCCGTGCTCCCGCTGGAGAACTACTCCCACGATCCCGCGCATCAGTACTTCGCGGACGGAATGACGGAAGAGCTGATCGCGGATCTCGCAGAGATCCGGTCGCTGCGCGTGATCTCCCGGACTCCGCGATGTCGTACAAGGGGAAAAAAGAGCGTTCCGCAAATCGCCCACGATGTCGCCTCCCGATTCGAGGCCCCGGACCTCCCGGAGTGGCTCTATCGATATTTCGGGGTGCACGCCCAGGCCGAGGGAGCCGCCACCCGAAGGCCGTGACGCGCGTTTCGGCAACGTAGAATCCTGTGAACCCACTATGTCCATTTCGCCCGGTTCCCATCTCGGCCCTTACGAGATCCTCGCGGCGATCGGCGCCGGGGGGATGGGCGAGGTGTATCGGGCGCGCGACCCGCGGCTCGGGCGCGAGGTCGCGATCAAAGTGCTCCCTGAGTCGTTCTCCGCCGACCCCGACCGGCTGCGGCGGTTCGAGCAGGAGGCTCGCGCGGCGGGGATGCTGAACCACCCCAACATTACCGCGGTGTTCGACATCGGCGAGCACGAGGGTGCGCCGTACGTGGTTCAGGAGCTCCTTGAGGGCGAGACGTTGCGGGACGTGCTCGCTGCGGAACAACTTTCCGTGCGAAGAGCCACGGATTACGCCGGGCAGATCGCCGAGGGGCTGGCAGCCGCCCATGAGAAGGGGATCGTCCATCGAGACTTGAAGCCCGAAAACCTCGTCGTCACCAGGGGCGGGCGCGTCAAGATCCTCGATTTCGGCCTGGCCAAGCTGAT
>JBBROA010000185.1:0-4787 GCA_038229875.1 Thermoanaerobaculia bacterium
AGGGGCAATGCAGCGAACCGCGCCGGGGTCCGGACCTCTGCTCGGCGCCGGCAATCCGAGGCCGCCGTGCAGCTCGGCACCCACGATTTTCTCGATCTCGCCGAGATCCGGGCCAGTAGCCGGAGACACGCTCGTGACGATTCTCGGGACGAACTTTCAGAGCGGGGCGACCGTTCGGTTCGGCGCCGCGGCCGCGACTGCGGTGAGCGTGTCGAGCGCCGCGACCCTGACGGCGAACAGCCCCTCTTCCGCGTCTGCCGGAACCGTTGGTGTGACGGTGACCAATCCCGACGCCCAGTCGGCAACCCTCCCGTCGAGCTTCACCTACTCCGCGGGCGCGCGCTTCTACAGCGTCGCGCCCTGCCGTGTCGTAGACACCCGCGGTCCGACTGGCGCCTGGGGCGGGCCGGCGCTCGCGGCGGGCACGGCCCGGATCTTCGTTCTGGCCGGGCGCTGCGGGGTCCCGACGACCGCTCAGGCGATTGCGGCGAACGTCACAGTCACGCAGCCGACCGCGACCGGCTTTCTCGCGGTCTACGCCGCCGGAACAACCCGGCCTCTGGCCTCGACGCTCAATTTCGCCGCCGGTCAAACGCGAGCCGTCAACGCGGTCCTGCCGCTGGGCAGCGCCGGAGATGTTGCGGCGTTCTGTGCGATCGGCACGGCTGAAGCCGTGATCGACGTCAACGGTTATTTCGAATAGCCCGGGTCCGGCGGCTCGTGTTCCACTCGAGCACGGGCGACCGGCGGCGACGCAGCGCCTAGGCAGGGCACCCTGGCGTTGACTGGGCTAGGGCGCGAACTGCTTGAAGAATTCCTCCTGCCGCTGCTGAATCTCCTCGGCCGAAAGATCCTCTTTGTGCGTCGCGATCGTCCACCGGTACCCGGCGGGGTCGGTGAAGGTTCCGGTGCGATCGCCCCAGAACTGGTCGGCCAGTTGCCCCATGGGTCCGGGATCGACGCGCGCGCCGGCTGCCACGGCCCGCTGGAACATCGCGTCGCAGTCCTCGACGTAGATCCACAGTGAGGCCGGCGACCCGCCCATCGACTTCGGACCTTTGCCGCCGCCGATGGCGTCGTTCATCATCACGGGCGAATTGCCGATCCGCAATTCCGCGTGCATGACCTTTCCGTCCGGACCGAGCGAGCGCGACACCTCCTGCGCGCCGAGCGCCTTCTTGTACCAGTCGATCGCCTGCGCCGCGTCGTCCAAGGTGAGCTGCGGTGTGACCGTGTGAAACCCTTCGGGGACCGCGTTCTTCGCTTTGGCCATTTCCGACCTCCTCGTTTTCCGGAGTTGCGTGCAATCGCTTTGCCGCTCGACGGACGGAGGGTGCCCCCGACCGCGAGCTCTGTCTGGACTATTTCGCGTTAGCGGGCTTTCTCGGATCGTCGGACGGGTTGACGTACGTGATCGCGAACGGTCCGTCGCCCGAGATCTGGATTTCCGTGTCGCCCTTGCACCACAGCGCGTGCTTCATCCGGGGGGGCATCGCCGCGTAGGCGCCGGTGCTCAATGAAACCGCGGACGCTTCGTCCAGCTTTTCGCCCGACGAAAGCATGGCCGTTCCGGAAATGATGGTGAGGTTCTCCCCCGTCGGATGCCAGTGCGCCGGGACTTTGTATCCGTCCGGCGCTTTCATCCGGACGGTGTATCTCCCGCTCGCGCCCGGATTGCCCGCGAGAAGCGCCACCTGAGAGCCGGCGGGAAGTCCCGGCGGCGCAGGGCCCCACTGGAGATCCGCCGCGTTCAGGATGACGTGCGTGGCGGCCGCGTGAGCCTTCCCTGCCGTCTTGTGCGGCGTCGCGGCCTTTTCCTGCGCGGACACCGAGGCCGAGAGCACGAGAGCGAGAGAGACGCCGACGATGAGCTTCGAGGTGTGGTGCATGAACGTCCTCCTGTTGACAGACGGGCGGTGAATCGCTGCTGCGGATAATAGCGAATCCGGCATTGTGCAAATCGCGGGAAGCCTCACAAAGGCGCGGCGCGCAAGGCGGCCGGAAGCCTCAAGGTTCAGGCCCCGGCCGCCAGGGGATCACCGGGCATGACGGCGCGACCGTTCCACATGCTCGAGTGCCTGACGCCGCACGAGGAGATCGTGCATGCGAAGCCCTGCGTTTCGATCTGCGCCGCGGACGGCGTGAAGTTGCAGACCGCGGTCGAAGAGACTCGCGCCGAACAACCTAGAAAGGGTACGCCGGAGAACGCATAGCTGTCGTCGCAGCGCCGGATCCGAAGTCCGCCGAGATACCATGCCGCGAACCGACAGCCGAAGGAGAAATCCATGAGATTCCCCACGCGGCCGATCCGCGCCTTGATCTTCGCCGCGGCCGCGGCATCCATTGCGCCGCCGGCCCCACTCGCGCGCGCCCAAACCCCCGCCGAAGCCCGCGCCGCGCTCATCGCTCGCGCAAAGTCCTTCGAGCTCGACACGCCGTACGTCCCGCCGCCGGGCGAGCCGCTCGACCATCACGCTGCCGGGTTCGCGAAAGTCATGTGCTCGGCGGTCTTCATCTCGGGGCTCGATCCGCAGTTTGCCGCCGAGAACGTCGGAGGATTCACGGCGCCTTTCGACCAGCGGCCGAAGCTCGGAAAGCCCGTGATCGACCGCGTGAAGAAGACGGTCGAGGTCCCTGTGCCGGGGCGCGCGTCGCGCGTCGCGGTGTACACCGGCGACCAGGGTTGCGTGACGCTGCCGATCCGGCAGACGACGCTCGCCTTCAAGCCCGTCCGGGTCCCGAGCAAGCTGCAGGATCCCGCGAAGCAGCCGTGGCCGATGGGGGACGCGCCGCCGAAGGAGCCCCTGCCGCCGGACGCGATCGACCTGGCGAAGGTCAAGCAGGCGGTGGACGCGGCGTTCGATCCGCCCGCGGCGATGACCGCCGCTGTCGTGGTGACGTACAAGGGACGTATCGTCGGCGAACGGTATGGCGAGGGCATCACGTCATCGACGCCACTCGAGAGCTGGTCGATGGGCAAGAGCGTGACCGGAACGCTCATGGGCGTGCTGATCCGCCAGGGCGCGTACGAGCTGACGCAGCCGGCGCCGATCCCGGAATGGCAGTCCCCGGGCGATCCGCGCGCGAAGATCCGCATCGTGGATCTGCTCCACATGTCGAGCGGCCTGCGCATCAAGGCGCCGCAGGATCCCGACTACGACCCTGCGGGAACCTACCCGGATCACGTCTACCTCTACACGGGAACGGCGAACTCCTTTCAATACGCCGCGACGCGTCCGCTGCAGTGGCCGCCCGACACGATCGGCCGGTACCACAACACCGATCCGGTCCTGACCAACTACCTGATCCGACTCGCCGTCGAGAAGCGCGGCGAGAGGTACCACTCCTTCCCGCGGCGCGCACTCTTCGACAAGATCGGGATGCGGACGATGGTCGTCGAGACCGATCCCTTCGGAGACTTCCTGCTTCAGGGATACGAGCTCGCGTCGGCGCGGGACTGGGCGCGCCTCGGCAACCTCTACCTGCAGGACGGCGTGTGGAATGGCGAGCGCATCCTGCCGGAAGGCTGGTCGAAGTTCGTCAGCACGCTCGCGCCGGCATGGCAGGCGGACAATCGCCCGATCTATGGCGCCTTCTTCTGGTTGAACGGCGAGGAGACCTGGCCGGTGCCGAAGGAGGCGTACTACATGGACGGCGCCGGCGGGCAATGGACCATGATCATTCCGTCCCACGATCTCGTCGTCGTGCGGCTCGGGCACTACAGAGGCGCCCCCGCGGCGTCGCAGAGCCTCAAGAAAGCGCTGGCGCTTCTGATCGAGGCCGTGCCGAAAAAGAGCTGAGGGGCGGCGGCTTTACGCATAGCGCGGTTCAGCAAACGCGCCGCCTGGGATCCATCAGGAGGCCGCCGCGGTAGACCGACCAGTTCGAACAGGCGCGCCAATTCGCGCCACTCGACCGGTTCAGCGCTGGAGATCTGAAGCGGTGGAGCCTGCCGCTGTAAGCGTCTGGAACGTGAGCCGGACGGGCCCGAGACGGATGACGTTGCCGTCCTGAAGCTTCGAAGTACTCGCGATCCTCAGCTCATCGACGAACGTTCCATTCCGGCTGGCGAGATCCTCCAGCAGCGCTGCATCTCCGCGTATCGAGATCCGCGCGTGGCGCCGCGAGACGGATGCATGATCGACGTGAATGTTAGCCTCGGGGTCCCTCCCCAAAACGTTCTCTCCCTCAGAAAGCGGGATCTTCTTGTTCCCGAAGACGAGCTGAAAGGGCGCCGAAACGCCCGCCGGCGCTCGGAGTTCCTCATCAGAGGTCGCGCCGCAGAAGGCGTATCCGAATCCGTGCACGGTTCGTATGAGAGCTGGATGTCGGGCCCGGTCGCGCACAGCGGTCCGGACCTCGGCGACGATGTTGGTCAGGCTCGAATCGGAGACGATCGTTTTCGGCCAGAGCGCGCTTTGAATCTCTTCCTTCGAGAGCGCAGCCGGAGCGCGTTCGAGAAGCAACTCGAGAAGACCGTAGGCCTTGGGGGATAGCGCAACGGGACGCGAGGCACGGAGCAGCTGCCGCGCCGCCGGATCGAACACGCAGTCTCCAAACCGCTTCCGTTTCATGGCCGGGAAAACAATTGGAAAATCCTTCGGAACCCCTGACGACTTCGTGTCGCCATCGGCGTCAGTCTCGAGTCTAGCAGCCCGTGGAAAAAGTCTGATTTTGTCGGCATGAAGTAACTGCCAGACTCGTTGTCATCGGCAAAGACAGTCGAGGGGGGGCACGATGTCGATGGGTAGCCGGGAAGGTGGCGAGCAACCGTTCCTGTGGGTGAC
>JBBROA010000186.1:0-4660 GCA_038229875.1 Thermoanaerobaculia bacterium
CAGCACCATGCCCCACTGGTTCCCCGTCGAAGTCACGTTGCTGATCGCCGCCGCCCCTCCCGTCACCGTGATCCCCGAATGGATGTTGTTCTGCACAGTCACGTTGCTGACCGTTGGCGAGCTGCCGTTGATGTTGATCCCGCCGTTGTTGTTGCTCACACCTCCGTAGCTCACCGTTGCGTACGCAATCTGAGAAGTCGCAGCGGCGTAAGTCCACAGCCAGATGCCCCGCCAGTAACCCGGCGTCGGCGTCAGCGTGTTGGCCGTGAACACGATTGGTTGCGCCGCCGTCCCCACGGCCTGAAGACCTCCCGACGGGTTGTAGCCGATATACAGCGTGGTGTTGGCGTTGAACTTCACGGTCACGCCGGCCTCGATCGTCAGCACCGGCGCTCCGACCCCCTGCACGTAGACATCTCCCGTCACGATGTAAGGGCTTCCCGCCGCCGTCCAGGTCGTACTGGCCGAAACGATTCCGGAGACTGACGTTTGCGCCGAGACGCGGCCGGGCAGAGCGAGGGCGGCGATCAACAGGATCGCCGCGGAGCGGAGAGATAAAAGAAGGGAGTCGCTGCCGGCGGGCTTCATCTAGCACCTCACTTCGTCAACAGCGACTCGCCCGCGCGCTTCGCCTTTCGATCCTGAAAGGTCAAACCACGGTTTCCCAGAGCGATGAGAGGATTCTTCGAAAGTGCGCGCGCCTCGATGGAAATGCGGGACTCCCGGCTGTTCAGGATGTTGATTTGTCCGCTCTCATCGAATCCGTTCCAGGGCTCGAGGATGGATCCGGCCGTCCGCGGCTGCCAATCCACAATCACTCTGGAAATCCCGCCCTGCACGCCATCGGAGGCAGTGATCCTGACGCGCGACGCTCGGGGCAACTCGTACGAGATGAGTCCTCGATGAGCGTCGAAGTCGGCGCGTTCGATGGAAATTTCTTGCTGCCTCTCCGAAGCCGGGAAGTAAGCGGCGCGCGACCCTATGTCGAGCTTGAATGAGTAGGCTTCGTCGGAGACCACTTCGCCCAGGTCGTCGCGGCCATCCCATACCCACGCACGACGGCCGCGCGGCGCGCGGCTCCGGGAGATGAGATGACGGACAACAAAACCATCCGGGTCGAGAATCGAGATTGAAATCACAGCGGAGTTCGGGAGGACCGCCGAAATCTCGACTTTCTGGCCGAGGGATGGATTGAAGAAAGCGGGCTGAACGGCGACCTTGAGGTCCGGAAGAGCTTCGAACGGAGCGGACGCAGGGCGGGCAGCGACAACAGAGGTAAACAGCAAGCCGGCGAGGACACCTGAAACTCCGCGGCCGGCCCTAACGATCACCTCAGCGCGTCCGGTGCATGCGGTCGCAGACGACTTCCAAGAAGTTTCGAAAAGAGGGTCCATGTTGGACGCCTGGTCATAACTTCTTTCAGGGTTCCCACCCGTGGGGGCTCGCACTCTATATTGTCGCGAGCAGGAATCTCCTAAGTCATTGGAGACAATCAGACGGGACACAAGGCGCCAGGCTCATCTTGCCGTGCGGCGCGACCGGCGGGCGAAGTACTCCGTTCCCGTCGCGCAGAGCACCACCCAGAAGAGGCCGAGCAGGGTTCCGGCCACGACGTCGGTGAGCCAGTGCGCGCCGAGATAAACGCGGGAGAAATCCACGGCCAGGATGAGCGGGATCGCGGCGGCGACGGCGGCGGCCCGGTAGGCGCGTTTTTTCGTCACATGAAAGACGAGCGCCGCCACGCCCCCGAAGAACAGGGTGCACATCGTCGCGTGGCCGCTCGGGAAGCTGAAGGTCTTTTCCGTCACGAGGGCGGGCCAGAGGTCCGGGCGGTGCCGGTGGAACGCGATCTTCATGATCGACTCGAGAGCCCAACCGCCGAGCACCGCCCCGAGAAAAAGGAGAGCGGAAACGCGGCGGCCGTTCCAGGCGAGAAGCCCGGACGCGATCAGCATGGACGGGACCAGGAACCTGTAGTCGCCCAGATCCGTGATCCCCCGCAGCAGTCTCGTTCGCGCCGGGGTCTGAAGCTCCCTCACCGCCATCGTCGCCGAGCGGTCGATACCGAGCGGGCCGGGCAGCTCCGTCACCTCGTCGAGCATCAGGGAGAGAAGGACGACGAGAACGGCGGAGAACAGGAAACCGACCGTCATATAGAGACCGAGAGAGCCCTCGCGCGTGAACCGGCGGCGCAGGAAAGCGCGAAGCTTCGAGGGGCTTTCGAGCGGCTTCTCTTCCTTCATTCCTTCCATCGCACGCCACCCTCCGCGCGCCATCGGCGGCGCGGGCTCCAGACACCCGCGGATGCGGTCTCGGACGTCACTTCGAAACGGAGCACGTCGCGCCGGTAATCGTAGGGCGCGCCGTCGAGCGCGTGCACCGCGGCGTCGAGCGAGTACACGCCGGGAGCGAGAGCGAGGACCGGTATGTCCATCCGCACCCGCGCCTCTCCCGTGAAGTCCTCCCCGGTCAAACCGTCGAGCGCGGTGTTCGATCCGAAGACGGCCTGACCGGACACGGTCGAGATCGCGAAACCGAACACGAAATCGCGCAGCGACGGATCGGCCCGGGCGTCCATCTCGATCGCGGCGGGCTCCCCGGAGCGCAGTCGGCCGCTCGGCCGGCCCCGCCCGTCGACCATTCGAACCGCGACGATGCGCGCGCGCCCGGAGCCGATCGAGACCGCGGGCGACCCCGGACCCGGTGCGAGCCGCTTCTCCCCTTCGCGCTCGGCGACGCGCTCGCGGTAACGCGCCACCGTCTCGGCCGCTGGCCCGTCCGCGAGGAGCCGGCCCCCGTCGAGCCAGATCGCTCGCCCGCAGCGCGCCGCGACGAGAGACAGGTCGTGCGACACCAGCAGAATCGTCTTCCCCGCCTTTTCGAACTCCGAGAACTTCTCGACGGACCGATGCGCGAACGCCTCGTCTCCGACCGCGAGCACCTCGTCCACCAGCAGGACGTCCGGGTCGCTGTGCGCGGCGATCGAGAAACCGAGGCGGACGGCCATCCCGGAGGAATAGGTGCGGAGCGGCGCATCCAGAAACTCCTCCAGTTCGGCGAAACGCACGATGTCGTCGAAGCGCCGGGCAATCTCGCCTTTCGACAGTCCGAGGAGGAGGCCGGCGATCTCGACGTTCTCCCGGCCCGACAGCTCCGGGTGGAAGCCCGCGCCGAGCTCGAGCAGGGCCGCGAGCCTCCCCTGGACCTCCACCTCTCCGCTCGTCGGTCGCAGGATGCCGGCGAGGAGCTTTAAGAGCGTCGATTTGCCGGAGCCGTTCGATCCGATGATCCCCACCGTCTCGCCGTGGGAGACCTCGAAAGAAACGTCCCTCAGCGCGGGCACTGTCGCGTCCGATGCGAGAGCGCTGCCCGCCGATCCGGAGAGAAGCGCCGTCTTCAGCGTCCCGATCGAGCGCTTCCGGCCGTACCGCCGGTAGAGCTTTGTCGCTCCGCGGACGGAGACGGCGGGCAGAGCCTCGGTGCCGCCGACGCTCAGGCTTCCTCCGCGATCGATTCCCGCAGCCGGTCGAAGATCCAGCCCCCGGCGAAAAGCGACGCCGCGGCGGTGAGCGCCATGCCCGCCCAGGAGGCGGGGGCGATCGGCCGGAAGAAGAACGCACTGTCGTGGATCGCCGAGAAGAACACCGCGAACGGGTTCAGCCAGAGGAGAGGCCGCCACCGCTCCGGAACGGACGCCGCGGGATAGAGGACCGGCGTCAGGAAAAAAGCGAGCGTCAGCAGGTTGCCGATCAGATCCCGCACGTCCCCGAAATGCACGGCGAGCGACGACACCGCGAGCGCCAGGCCGAACACCGTGGCCGCGAGAAGGAGGAGCACGAACGGGAACTGAAAGAGCGCCGCGCCCGGGGAGACGGATCCCCGCAACGCCGCGATCACGATCGCGAGCGCGAGGACCGGCAGCGCGAGGCAGAGATGGCTCAACCGCGCGCCGACCGCGACTGCGGGAAACACCTCGGGCGCGACGGTCGTTTTGCGAAGCAGGGGCCCGTTGGTCCGGAACGTCTCCGCCGCGTCGAGAAGCGCCGCGGAGACGAAGGCCCACACGAGCACGCCTCCGAACAGAAACAGCGCGTACGGCCGCACGTCCGCACGGGGCGTGAACACGAACCGGAAGACCGTCGCGTACACGAGCAGGAGCAGCAGCGGGTTGATCAGAGACCAGACGAATCCGAGCGCGGTCCCCCGGTACCGGGCCGAGAGCTCCCGCCGGGTCAACGCGACGACGAGGGGCCGCTGCCGGAAGGTCCGCAGCAGCGGAGAAAGGAAGCGCGGCGGACCTTGGGACGACTTCGACACGGGATCGATGCGCGGAATCTATCCGATATCCTCGCCCTCGTGCGTCCTTCCCCCGTCCCGGTCGCATCGCCGTCCCTTTCCCCGGCGCCCGCCCTCGCCTGCCGCGACCTACGAAAGATCTATGGCGGAGCCGAGCCCGTGGTCGCCCTGGCGGGAGTCGACCTGGACGTGCCCTCCGGAGAATTCCTGGGCGTGCTCGGCCCCTCGGGAGGCGGCAAATCGACCCTCCTGCACTTGCTCGGAGGGATCGATCGCCCGACCGCGGGGAGGGTCTTAGTCGGCGGCCGTGACATCGGCGGCCTTTCCGAGGGCGAGCTCACCCTGTATCGGCGGCGCGACGTCG
>JBBROA010000187.1:0-4470 GCA_038229875.1 Thermoanaerobaculia bacterium
GAACCAGTGCGCGCGGCCGAAGGCGGAAAGCAGGATCACGAGATAGATGAAGTCCCGCCTCGCGAGGGCGTCGGCCAGACGGGAGAAGCTCGTGGCGGGCCCCGCCGTGACAGAGGTGAACTGCGGGCCGTCGCGCCCCGGGGCCATCGCGTGCCGGTAGACGAAGGCGGCGCAAGCCAGCGTGCCTGCGATCGCCGCCCCGCCGGCGACGAGGGGCCGAACGTCGCCCGCCGCCCGGCTCCATCCGATCGCCATGCAGCCGAAGACCGCCGAATGGACCACGTTATCTCCCCAGAAGTCGAGGACGCCGCCCAGTCGGGACTCCGCGAACTTCAAACGGGCGATCTCGCCATCGCAGCCGTCCAGGATCGAGTGAACGAGAAACAGCAACGCGCCCGCGAACTGCCACGAGGCCGATGACGAGAGAAAGAACGAAGAGGCGACGAGGCCGACCCCGACCGAGACCGCCGTCATCGCGTTGGCGGTGACGGCGGTCCGGACGAGGCGGCGCGTGATCGCCAGGGAAATACGGCGCTCGAAATGGCGGGAAAAAAATCCTTCCGTCTCCTTGACGAGGCCCTCCAGCAGCCAGTGCTCGGCTCGCGGAAGGTCCGCTCGAGTGCGGACCTCGAAGACGCCTGGATTGCCGCCCTCCTGAAGATCGTCTGCGTTTGGCCGCTCCCGCCGCGCGCGAAGCCAGGCGACGCGCGGGATGGCGCCGGAAGGAAGGACCACCGCCTCCGGAGACGAAGCCTCTCCCGGGAAAGCGGCCACAACCCGAGCGCCCGTCCCTTCGAGCGCCCTCGACAGGCCCGGGGAGTCTTCGAACAGGATCTCCGAAAAGCCGGCCCTTTGGGCGGCGAGGACGACTCTCCGCGCAAGAGGGAGTCCCAGGATCGGGGTGGCCGGAAGGACGCCATCCGCGGCCGGGGCAAGCACGTACAGACGGATGGGCAAGGCGGCCTGGAAGCTCAACCCTGCCTCCGGGGAGAGACAGCGGCGGCAAGATCGGGTCGGAATCCGAAGGCTTCGATCGTCCGCCCGCCCTGCCGCGAAGATTCCTGGGCGAGCCGGATGGCCTCGACGCAGAGGGCGGCCTCGCGAAGGCTGGGCGAGGCCTGTCCCCCCGACATCGCGGCGACGAAGCCTTCGGCGACTGCGGCGAACCAGCCGGGATGGTGGGACCCTTCCGAGAGCGAGTCGGCGTACTCGATCCTCCGCGGGGCGCCCCGGCCCTGAATCTCGAGGACCGCGCCGTCGATGCGCATCGCTCCGTCAGTTCCCTCGATCGTGATGCGGTTTCGCCTCACCTCGCCCGCCCACGTCAGGAAGAGACGCGCCTGCCCGCCCTCGAACCGGAGCAGGACGTCGGCTGTGTCCTCGACCGGCCACCGATCGTGCTTCCGGGTCTCGAGCCGCGCGGACACGGCCTGGAGCGGTCCGGGAATCCAGTCCGTGACCATGTACGCCGCGTGCCAGCCATGATCGACCAGGATGCCGCCTCCGGAGCGCGCCGGATCCAGCCGCCAGTTCCCGGCGTCTGTCATCGCAGCGGCGATCGAGGGCCCGAGTCTCCGGACCTCCCAATCGACGTGTCGCGGGGTTCCAATCGCGCCGGAGCGCAGGAGTGCCGTGGCCTCCGCCAGGATCGGAGCGTGCTTCCAGTTGTGGACGGAGGCGAGCACGCAGCCCCGGCGCTCCGAAAGCTCCGTCAGGCGCGAGAGCTCGTCGCGGTCCAGGACCAGCGGCTTTTCGCAGAGCACGTGGAGTCCGCGATCGAGCCCCGCGCGAATCGCGGCGGGATGCGCGTCGGGGGGAGTGCAGATGTCGAGAAAATCGATCGGCTCGCAGGCCAGCAGCGATTCCACAGAGTCGTGCCAGGCGACCCCGGGCAACGAGGCAGCGAACGTCGTCCGCGCGGCCGCCCGCGGGTCCGCGGCGCAGGTGATGACGACGTCCTCCCTCGACATCCAGCCGGGAAGGTGTCCTTCCAGAGCCACGTGGCCCGCGCCGATCAGAGCTCCACGCCACATCGTCGTCGGTTCAGTTTTTCGAGGCGAAGACCGCCGCCATGGCTTCGTCTAAGATCTGCAGCCCCTCCAGGGCGGTCTGCTCGTCGATGACGAGCGGGGGGTTGATCCGGATGGAGGACGAGTAGCACATCGAAACGAGACCGCGGCGCAAACATTCCTGGAAGAGCGCCCGGGTCGAGACCTTGTCGAGCGACTCCTTCGAAGCCCGGTCGGAGACGAGCTCGACCCCGAGAAGCAGCCCGCGGCCGCGCACGTCCCCGATGAAACGGTGCCGCTCCTTCATCTCCTGCAGCTTTGCCAGCATCGCGCGGCCGACGCGGTCGGCGTTCTCGGCGAGCTTCTCCCCGATCAGGATCTCGAGCGAAGCCAGACCGGCGGCCGCGGCGAGAGGGTTGCCGCCGTACGAGGAGGAACTCCCGCTCGGGTTGGAGAACGGAGCGTGGGCGGTCAGCTCGTCCGTCGAAATCAGGCCGGCGAGCGGGAACCCGCCCCCGATCCCCTTGCCGACCGTCAGAACGTCGGGAACGACTCCTTCGTGGTCGCAAGCCCACATCCTGCCGGTGCGTCCGAACCCCGTGAGCATCTCGTCGGCGATGAAGAGCGCGCCATTCTCGCGGGCGACCTCCCTGACCGCGGGCAGGAAGCCGGCGGGCGGAATCACGTTGCCCGCCGTGCCCTGGATCGGCTCGATGATGATCGCCGCGATCTCCCCTGCCGTATCCTCTCGCACCGTGCGGCGCAGCTCGTCCACGCAGGCGAGGCCGCAGGCCGGATATTCGAGCTTCAAGGGGCAGCGGTAGCAGTTCGCATACGGGGCGGTGTAGAGCCCGGGGACGAAGGGCCCCAGGTGATGCTTGAACTCGCCGGAGAGCAGCGGCAGAACGCCGCCGGTCTTTCCGTGGAAGGCGCCGGTAAATCCGATGAACTCGAATTTCTTCGTCGCGGACTTGGCCAGGCGGAACGCGGCTTCGACCGCCTCGGCTCCCCCGGAGAAGAGCTGGATCCGCGACAGCCCCGGCGGGGTGACGGTGGCAAGAAGCTCCAGGAACCGGGTTCGAACTTCCGTGGTGAAACTTCCGAACGTCAGCTGTTCGATCTGGCTCTTCAGGGTCTCGACGTAATGGGGGTGGCAGTGCCCGACGCTGCCCACACCGATGCCGGCGACGAAGTCGATGTACTCATGGCCGTCCTCGTCGAAGAGGCGGCTCCCGCGCCCCTTCGCCATCGCGAGCCCCGAGTAGAGGGCAATCGACTGCAACCCGGGGGCCATGTGCGCGCTCTCCCGCGCAAAAAGATCGCGGGACCGGGGTCCCGCCAACGTCTCCTCCTCTGCGCGCATCGCCCTCGTCATTCTGTCACTCGAGTCCGCACGCGCGACCGGAACCGCGCCGCCAGCCGCGCGGCGATGCGGGCGGCCGCCGTCTCGCGAAAAAGCGCGAAGCTCGGCCACGCGTTGAGGTCGATCACGACGGGATCGCCGCCCGCCGGAACGATGGCGTCGCCGCCCCACACCTCGAGATCGAGGGCCGCGGAGGCGCTTTCGGCGCCCCGCCGCAGAACCGCCGGGTCGAACGGGTAGTTCCGGATGTCCTGGTCGCGATGGTAGAACCACTGGAACCACCCGGGCGCGCCGGGTTCGGGCGCGGCGACCCCGTAGAACTTGATGAGGTCTCCCTCGACGTGCTCCTGGAGAAGCGCGTGCGCGACCCCCCGCCGCCGAAGATTTCCGAGCGCCGCGAGAGCGTCGGAGGTGTCTCGCAGACGGACGACGTCCCCTTCCTGCGTCGCATGGACGTCCCCGCGCTTGATCCAGACCCCTGAAAGATCCGCTCCGCCGCCGGGGCCGGCGGGGTGGGGCTCCGAAGTCGAGACGAGAACGCTCGACGGGAACGAGATCCCCTCCCGAGCGAAAATCGCGGCCGTCCGGTCGCGATAGGTGTTTCTGACGGCCCCGGGCCGATTCACCACGCAGGCGCCCCGAGCCTCCCACCTGGCCAGGGTCTCCAGGACCGGGAGCCGCTCGCACATGACGAAGACAGACTCAGGCGGATCGAGACCGTCGGCGGCGCGCGCGACGTCCTCGGCCGTCTTGAGAAGAGTCGGGATCCCCTCGCGGGCCAGGCACTCTGCCACGGCCTGAAGGACCAGCGCATCGTCCGTTTCGCGTCCGGGCGAATGGACGAGCTCCCGGTAGACCCCCCAGGCGCGCTCCGGGGTCACGACCCGGCCTCCCGCGCTGCCGGCTGCCGACGCGCCAGATCCTCCGCCACCTGGACGTCGCGTCCACGGTCCACGTCCACGACCTGCGCGATCGATACGGCGCGCACGGGCTCTCCCTCCGTCACGAGCCAGCGCAGAAAACCTCGCAGCCTGTCGGCGGGGGCGGAGGAAACGAGTTCGCGGGCGCGCGCCGAAAAGAGGTACGCGCCCGCCGTGA
>JBBROA010000188.1:0-4435 GCA_038229875.1 Thermoanaerobaculia bacterium
CAGTACACCGCGGAAAAGGGGGACTCCTACTTTACGGCGCGGGCGGGAAAAATCAGCCCGACTCTCGTCCGTAACTACGGCAACGGCCTGCTCGCTTCCGCCTCGACGCCGCTGATCATCACCGATTCGATCCTCGGACAGAACCCTTTCACGCCGGCGCGCGCGAGTTTTGGCGTCGACGTGGGTGGCCGGTGGAAGTCCCTCTTCGTGCAGAGCGGCGTGGTGAACGGGGAGGATGTCGGAGGCCAGGCCGCGGTGAAGAACCACAAGGACATTTACGCGACTGGGGAATTCGCCCTACCGGATGGAATCAGCGGAGTCGGTCTCTACTACTACCGGGGAGGGTACGACCTCGGAGATTCCATGGCGGGGTTCCTCTCCGACCGCTACGATCGTAAGGGATTCGTCGGGAACTTCACGAAAGACCGGTTCCGTCTGGCCGGAGCCTACCTCTACGGTCAGGACCGAGTCTCGACGCTCTCCGACAAGAAAGTGCGGGGTTTTTACGGGCAGGTCGACGTGCAGGCGACCGAATGGTGGGTTCCCTTCGCCCGGTACGACGAAATCAAGACCGAGGACGACGCAGGGATCGACCGGACTCGCAAGGGAACTCTCGGCTGCGCGTTCAGGCTTTACCAGTCCGAGGCGACCGCGGGACGGCTCGTGCTCGAAGCGTCCCGACAGAAGCAACTGGATGTTTCAACCAACGCGGCGCTCTTTCACCTGCTTTGGACCTTCTGAGATTAGGGCGGCCGTGGCGCCAGGGGCCGGAGGCGCGTCGTGAGCTTCCGGAACAGGCGCTCGGCGGAGGGGGGGCATTCCCAGCGAAGTCTGTGGGGTTCGCCCGTCGCTAGCCGCTGGCGCCACGGACGGTTCCGTCTTGTCTTCTGGAGGCCTCGGGGAAAGGGCCCTGCGCGCAACGTCGACGCGCGCGAACCAAATGTGGGTAACGGGCTCTGCGCCTCGGATCGAGGAAGCCGTCGGACAGACAGAGCGGAATGCCGAGACAGAATCGCAGGTTTCGGTCACAGCCGGTCAACCGTGCCGCGCATCCGCCGGAGAACGGACTGTCCGCGGACAACCTCTAATATTTGCAGATAATCATTTCGGAAGAGATGACGGCGGGCGCCGCCAACTCAAAGGACTAGCCTTATGAGACGGACGCTCGTGCTCACACTGACCGCAGCCCTCGTGTCCGGCGGACCTCTGGCCGCCTCGGAGACGCCGGCGCCTATCCCCGACCCGCTCCTGGCCTCCCTCATCGAAGAGGCTCTTTCCAAAAACTCCGATGTCTCGGCGGCGCGCGAAACCCTCGTGGCGGCTCAGGCCCGCCCCGTGCAAGCGAGCTCTCTGCCGAACCCGATGGCGTCGGTCGTGTACACGAACGACGGCTACGCGCCCAGTCTTGGCTCGCGAAACATGACCACCCTCGCCTTCATGGGCAGCCAGGATCTGCCCTTCCCCGGCAAGCGTCGGCTGCGCGGCGAGATCCGGACGATCGAGGCCGGCCAGTTTGAGCAGCAGATCGAGCGCACGAAGCTCAGCCTCGCCGCGGCCGTCAAGCGCGCGTACTACGGCCTTCTACTGGCCCGTGACCGCCTCGACCTGATCCGCGAGCAGGAAGGGACCTGGAAGCAGATCGAGTCAGTGACCCGCGCCCGGTATTCGGTGGGCCAGGGGGCTCAGCAGGACGTCCTGCGCGTGCAAATCGAGGTTACGCGTATCGAGCAGCTGCGCTCCGAACAGGCTGCCGAGGCGGAGATTCGCGTCGCGGAGCTCAACCGCCTTTTGAATCGGCCTGCAACGAAAGACCTCCAGACGCCGGAACACCTGGCGCTCCGGCCGCTCGAAGGCGACTTCGAAAGTCTCGCGAGGTGGGCGAGCGACATCAGTCCGGAGTTGAAGAACTCGCGGCTCAACACCGACAAGAACAGGTTGGGCGTCTCGCTGGCACAAAGAGAGTTCAAGCCCGATTTCAACGTCCAGGCCGCCTACATGAACCGGGGGGGGCTCGACCCGATGTTCCTCGCGGGCGTCGGGTTCTCACTCCCCATCTATCGCTCCCGATTGCAAGGCGCCCTGGCCGAGGCGCAAGCGCAACTCCGCTCCAGCAACAGCACCGTTCAGTCCGTCGAGCTGCAGCTGCGCTTTCGGACTCAGGAGCGCGTGACGCAGATTCGAACTACGGAACGGATCTCGAACCTCTACAGCCAGGGCATCGTGCCCCAGGGCCGGATGTCGGTCGACGGAGCGATCGCCAACTACGAGACCGGAAAGATCCCGTTCATCGCCGTCCTGGAAGCGCTCACCACGCTCTATAACGATCGCGGAACTCTCCTGGCGCTTCTCGCCAATCACGAGAGGATCCGGGCGAGCCTGGAAGAGGCGAGCCTCGAAGAGACTTCCAGCATGGCGGCGACGGGAGGAATGGCCGCCGTCGGTGGAAGCGCACTCGGCACGGCGGGCGGAGGATCGCCGTCAGGCTCTTCCGATTCGATGGGGTCGCGCTGAGGAGACGATGATGACCACACAAGCTCCCCCGTCCGCAGCGAAGCGCCTCGCGCCTTTCTTGATCATCGCCATCCTGGCGCTCGTTGCGGGCGTCGTGGGCGGACGCCTCCTCTGGCGTGCGCGGCCCGCCCCCGCGCCAGACACTTCCGCGACTGGAGGCGCCGCCGCGTCCATGCCCGGGATGCCGGGAATGAGCGCGGATCCGAAAGTGGAGCCGCCACCGGGGGCCGGCGAGAAAGCCGTCTATATCTCGCCGGCGCGGCAACAATTGATCGGCGTCCGGACGGCGGTCGTCGGCCAGCGCGCGCTCGACACGACAATCCGTACCGTCGGGACGCTGGCCTACGACGAGACTCGCGTCTCTCAAGTCCACTCCAAAATCGCCGGCTGGGTCGAGAAGGTCTTCGTCGACTACGTCGGCAAGGCGGTCCGGTGGGACCAGCCACTCTTCACCGTTTACAGCCCGGAGTTGATCTCGACCCAGAAGGAGTACCTCCTGGCGTTGAAGGCGCGCTCCGAGCTCGGCGCGAGCCCGGTGCCCGCGACGCGAGGCGCGGCGGATTCGCTCCTGACCGCGTCGCGGGACCGCCTGAAGCTCTGGGACGTCCCGGAGAGGCACATCGCAGAGCTGGAAAAGACGGGCGAGGTGCGCAAGACCATGATGTTCCACTCGCCCTTCGCGGGGATCGTCCTGGAGCGCAACGCGTTTCCCGGCCAGTACATCACGCCCGAGATGACGACCTTCAAGATCGCGGACCTCTCGCGCATCTGGGCTCTCGGAGCCGTTTTCGAGTACGAGCTCCCGCTGCTCAAGAACGGCCAGGAGGCGGAGATCGAGTTCTCGTACGGCCAGGCCACGCGCACGCTGAAAGGGACGATCTCCTACATCTCCCCCGAGATCGATCCGCAGACACGGCGCGTCAAGATCCGCGCGGAGTTCCCGAACCCGGGCCTGCTCCTGAAGCCCGAGACGTACGTGACTGTAGTCATCCGCACCGGGGGCGGGCGGCAACTGGCGATTCCGAAAGAAGCGGTCATCGACAGCGGGGCCAAGCGCTATGCGATCGTCGCCCTCGCGAATGGCTATTTCGAGCCGCGGCCCATCCAGGTTGGACAGCCAGGCGACGAGTTTTACCCGCTCCTGGCAGGGCTCGAGGCGGGCGACCGGATCGCGACATCCGCCCAGTTCTTAATCGACTCCGAGACGAACCTCCAGTCCGCGATGCAGTCGATGATCGGCATGCCCGGGATGGATGTGAAGGGCGCCGGCCCTGGTCCGAAGAAGGCCGCGCCGCCCGCTCGACCGCCCGGTGCCCCCCAGTCCGCGACGCCCCCGCCCCACACCGGGCACGGCAACTGAAGCGCCCGGGCGAGAACACGCTGTGATCGAAAAGCTCATCGCGTTCAGCGCGAAGAACACATTCATCGTGGTGCTGCTCATGGTCGCGATCGTGGGCGGCGGCTTCTGGGCCATCAAGCGGACCCCGATCGACGCGGTCCCCGACCTCTCCGACGTGCAGGTCATCATCACGGCGAATTGGGAGGGTCGAAGCCCGACGCTGGTCGAGGACCAGGTGACCTACCCGATCGTCACCTCGCTCATCTCGGCGCCAAAGGTGAAGGTCGTCCGCGGCTTTTCGTACTTCGACGTGTCGTTCGTCTACGTCATCTTCGAGGACGGCACCGATCCCTACTGGGCCCGAAGCCGCGTGCTGGAGTACTTGAACGGCCTGCAGGGGCGCCTCCCCGCCGGCGTGCAGCCGGTACTGGGCCCGGACGCCACCGGCGTCGGCTGGGGCTTCGAGTACGCGCTCGTGGACCGGACGGGGCAGCGCGACCTCTCCCAGTTGCGCACGTTGAACGACTGGTACGTGAGCTACTGGCTGCGGAGTGTCAAGGGAGTCGCGGAGGTCGCTCCCGTCGG
>JBBROA010000189.1:0-4304 GCA_038229875.1 Thermoanaerobaculia bacterium
CAGGCGTCCCTACACTTCCTCCGCTCGCCGACGCTCTGCTCTGCCCCGGTGGCTTCACTACTACAATTTCCATCGTCGACACTCCGCACTCGGTGATAAACCACCCGCGTCAAGGGTGAACAACCTCCTTAGCCGCGACAGCTAGAGCCGGCCGCCTCCGGGGGCCCTACTCCGATTCGCCGAACTGCGCCCGCAGCGCGCGCACGCGCGCGAGCCCGTCGAGCGTGCGCACTCCGTGCCAGCAGAAGTCGTCTCCGGCGACGAATAGGCGCACCCTTTCGGAACCGAAGACCCTTTCGCATTCGGCCGCGTGCTTCTCGGGCTTGAACGGGTACGGCTCGTCCGGAAAGAGATGCACGTCCGCTCCCCGAGCAAGCGACGCTTCCGGCGTCGTCGCCGGGTACCGCTCCCCTTCCCGGCCGTAAACGTTGACGCCGCCCGCGAGCGCGACCAGGTCCGCGATGTACGTGTCGTCGGAGACCGTCATCCACGGGTCCTTCCAGATCCAGTAGGCGTAGAGAAACGGCGGAGGCGGTGGAGCCGATCGGAGCGCGTCCAAATCGATTTCGATGCGGGCCGCGAGCGCGTCGCCTTCTCCGGACGCTCCGAGACTCCGGCCCCATCGGCGAATCTCTCCTGGCACCTCGTCCACGGTCCGAGGGAAGCTGACGAGCACCTCGATTCCCTCCGCGCGCAGCGCCTCGACGTCCTCGAGACGGTTTTCTTCCTGGTTGGCGAAGACGAGGTCGGGCTTCAAGTCCACGATTCGCCCGACGTCGGGGTTCTTGGTGCCACCGATGCGGGGCAACCCCCAGAGGAGCCCCTGGGGCCGCACGCAGAAGCGCGTCGCCGCGACGAGCCGCTTGAGGCCGCCCAGGGCGACGACCGTCTCGGTGATGGACGGGCAGAGCGAGACGATCCTCCGGGCCTCGGGCATCCTTTGAGTGTATGAGATGAGCCCATCCCTTAAACTCGTTCTCCTTGGATCTTCCCGCCCGAGATCTCGCCGCGCTCTTCCGATCGAAGAACCCGCTCGTCCTCTGCGAAACGGTGGAGGAGAAGCGCTTCGAAGCCCTCGTCCGCGGCGTGGCCGCCGAGCTCTCGCTGCCGGTCTCGACCTGGAGCGCGGCGAGCGGTCTTTCTCCCTGCCACCCCGTCGACCAGGCGAAGAGCTGCGACCTCGCGTGGGCCCTGAGGCAGATCCGCGCGGCGACCGGCGACGGAGTGTGGCTTCTGAAGGATCCGCAGGCGCATCTCGACAATGCGACCACGCTCCGCACGCTGCGCGAAGCCGCTCAGGAATTCGAGGGCTCGGCGCGCACGCTGGTACTCGTGGGGCCGGCGCTCCCGGCCCGCGCGGAGCTCGACGAGCTCGGGATCCGCTTCGAATTCGCGCTCCCTGGACCGGACGATCTGCGCCAGCTCGTGTCGGAGACGATCCGCCGCCACGGGAAACAGGTCCGGATCGCTTTGAGCCCCGAGGACATCGACGGCCTGGTGACGGACCTCCAGGGGCTCACCGCTTTCGAGGCCGAACGCGCCCTCGCTCGAGCGATCGTGGACGACGACGCTTTGACCGCGGCCGATCGCCCGCGGATCCGGGAGAGCAAGAAAACGCTCGTCGAGACGGGCGGCCTCCTCCAGTTCTATCCTTCACCCCAGGGACTGGAATCCGTCGGAGGCCTCGCGCGCCTGAAGAAGTGGATCGCGTCGCGCAAGGTCGGGTTCCTGCCGGCGCCGGGCGCCAAACCGCTCGATCCGCCGCGAGGGCTCCTCATTCTCGGTGTGCAGGGCTGCGGCAAAAGCCTCGCCGCGAAGGCGGTCGCCGCGTCGTGGGGGCTTCCGCTGCTCGCGCTCGACGCCGGCAGGCTGCTCGCGCCCTACATCGGCGAGTCGGAGCGGAACCTCCGCGACGCCTTGAAGCGTGTCGAGCGGATGGCGCCCTGCGTGCTGTGGATCGACGAGATCGAGAAGGCCTTCGCGTCCTCCCGCTCCTCCGAGTCCGACGGCGGCGTCTCGAAGCGGCTCGTCGCTGCGATGCTCACGTGGATGCAGGAGAGAAGCGCCCGGGTCTTCATGATCGCGACGGCAAACTCCGTCGAGGAGCTGCCGCCCGAGATGATGCGCAAGGGCCGTTTCGACGAGGTCTTTTTCGTGGATCTGCCGGGGCCTGCGGCTCGCTCGGAGATCTTCTCGCTCCACCTCGCCTCGCGCGGCGAGGCCCCGAAGAAGTTCGATCTCGGCCGGCTGGCTGCCGAGTCCGGCGGTTACTCGGGCGCCGAGATCGAACAGGTGATCGTGTCGGCTCTCTACGACGCCCGGGGCACTGGCTCGGCGCTCGACACGACGAACATTCTGGTGGCGCTGCGATCCACCCGTCCGCTATCCGTGGTGCGGGGCGAACAGATTACGGCGCTGCGCGAGTGGGCTTCCGAGAGGTGCGTGCCGGCGGAAGCGTCAGGAGGTTGATCGCGTCATCTGGCAATCGAGTACGCCGTCTCCAGGGCTTTCGGATCCGCCTCCGCCCCACCCAGGTATCGGTGAAGCCAGTCCATCACCGTGGCGTGCCAGAGGCGCGAGTTACCCGGTTTCAAGACCCAGTGTCCCTCGTCCGGAAACATCAGAAGCTTCGAGGGAACGTTTTTCAACTGAAGAGCGGTGAACAGTTGGAGTCCCTGGCCGAACGGAACGCGAAAATCCTTCTCGCTCGTGACGACGAGCGTGGGAGTCCGGAACTTGTCGACGAAGCGCGAGGGGTTCCACTTCTCGTACAGTTCTGAATTCCAGGGCCAGCCGCCGAACTCCGCGCGCGGAAACCAGAGCTCCTCGGTTTCCAGAGCCATCGCGGTCGTGTTGAAGACGCTGTCGTGGGAGACGTACGCGGCGAACCGGTCGGTGTGGCCCATCAGCCAGTCCACCATCCACCCGCCATAGGAGGCGCCCGCGGCGCCGATCTTCGATTTATCAACATAGGGCAGCGAAACGAGGTCGTCCGTCTGGCGCATGAGGTCGTCGTAGGCTTTGCCGCCCCAGTCGCCGGAGATCTCGTCGACGAACTTCTGTCCGAAGGACGTCGAACCCCGCGGATTGGCCGCATACACGACGTAGCCGTACCCGGCGAAAACCTGCGGGTTCCACCGTGTCGACCAGCCGTCCCCCCAGACACCCTGCGGGCCGCCGTGGATCAGGAGGACGGCAGGGTACTTCCGGGAGGGATCGAATCCCGGCGGCAGGACGAGCCAGCCATGCAGCTTCGCGCCGTCGGCCGCGGGGACCCACCGTTCCGCGGCGTTCAACCCGAAGGACCCCTCGGCCCAGAACGCGTCGTTGGTGTGCGTCAGAGCGGCGGCGGCTTTTCCGCCCGCGGCGTCTAAGGAAAAGAGCTCCGGCGCGCGGGTCGCGAAGCTCGCCTGAAAGAACAGCTTCCGGCCGTCGCGCGACGCCTTCAGGTGCGCCGGAGCTCCTCCCGTCCAGAGACGCTGCGGGGCGGCTCCTTCGAAGCCGACTTTGAAGATGCCGCCGTGCGCCCTGACCGTCGAAGTGAAAAAGATCGCGCGCGAGTCCGGGGCCCACGTGAATTCCTCGACCCCGCTGTCGAACCCGGCAGTCAGCTCGCGGGAGCGCGCCGTCGCGCGATCGAGGAGCATCAGCGTGAAACGGTCCGACTCGAGCCCCGGCCTTTTCTGGGCGCGATACGCGATCCACTTCCCGTCGGGCGAGAATCGGGGCGATCCGTCGAATGCGAGATTGGCGGCCGTGAGGTTCGCGGACCGGCCGCCACCCGCGAGAGGTGCCAGCCACAGGTCCGAGTTCGTGGAAGTCGCCGGCACTCGGTCGGGATTCGAGGCGTAAACAAAGTCTTTCCCGTCCGGCGAGGCGTCGTAGTCCTCGCCACCGCCGACGGCAAAGGGGGGCGCGTCCGCCTCGCCCGGCGTCAACTCGACCGCTGCCGGCAATTTCCCCGCGCCCGCCCCGATCCTCCAGAGGTGAGTGCGCAGCCCTTCCTGCCAGGCGTCCCAGTGCCGGAAGAGCAGGCGCTCCGCGACCCGCGCCTTGACGGTGGCGGTCTCGCGCGCCTTCACTTTCCCCTCCAGGCAGGAGACGTCGTGGCAGTCCGGGAAGACGTCCGAAGCGATCACGAAGGAACGTCCGTCGGCGACCCACTGGAATCCGTTGACTCCCGTCGGAAAGGACGTCGCCCTCTGAGGGTCGCCGCCGGCGAGGTCCATGACCCAGATCTGGGAGCCGCCGTCGCGGTTAGACAAGAACGCGATTCGTTTTCCATCCGGCGAAAAAGCGGGTTC
>JBBROA010000190.1:0-4108 GCA_038229875.1 Thermoanaerobaculia bacterium
CGCCCCGCGACGTCCTTGAAGGTGGCGAAGTAAAGAAGGCGGATCCGCATGGGGGGGAGTCTAGCTTTGGGGAGGGGTGAGGGGTGAGGGGTGAGGGGTGAGGGGTGAGGGGTGAGGGGTGAGGGGTGAGGGGTGAGGGGTGAGGGGTGAGCGTCCGCCCACCGCCACCGCCCACAGCCGACCGTCATTCGTGACCTTGCATCTGACCGACCGGTCAGATAGACTTTTCCGGATGAAATCCGCCGCCCACGAAGCCGAACGCCGCCTGGTCCTGAGGAAGGCCGCCTTCCGCGAGGTCGCCGAGCGCGGCTTTTCGAACGTCACGCTCGAGGACATCGCGGTCCGGGCGGGCGTCTCGAAGGGCGTGACGCTCTATTACTTCGATTCGAAGGACGACCTCTTCCGCGATCTCTTCTCCTGGCTGATCGATTCGATCCATCTCCGGATGCGGGACGCGGTCGCCGCCGCCGATGGTCCGGTCCCCAAGGTGCGCGCCTTGGTCGCGCTGATCTTCCCTTCGCCGTCTAAGAACCGCGCGTTTTTCCGGGCCTACGTGGATTTCTGCGGCCTCGCGGCCCGCAAAGAGTCGTTCCGCCAGATCGGCGAGCGCTTCTACGCGGGCTGCCGTGAAATCGACCGCGGGATCGTCGAAGAGGGCATGCGGCGGGGGGTGTTCCTCCTCCGGGACGCGGGCGAGACCGCATCGACCCTCCGGGCCATTTTTGACGGTCTGATGCTCCAGTGGCTCACGGAAAAGGACCCCGAGGCCTGCTTCGAAGCCTACAGGGAACGCTGCGAGCGTGAGCTGCTTCATTACCTTCTTGCCCCGGGAAAAACCGGGGAGCTTCTTGCCCCGGGAAGACCCGAGCCGTCCGAGACCTCGCGAACCAAAGGGAGAAAACGATGAGTCAGCCCCACGAGCCCCGGATCTGCGACAACGGAGACTGCGGCCGAAAGGCGCAGCCCGGAGAGCGCCTCTGCGAGTCCTGCGCGATCGAACGGTCCCTTTTCCGGCGCGACGAGAGGTTCGGGAGCGCCGGGGCCGACTCCCGGAAGGGTGTCGGGGGAGTAGAATCCGTCCCCCGATGAGCGCGACGAGCGTCGTCCCGACCTATCCGAAGACCGTGGTCCTCGCCGCTCCGCGCGGTTTCTGCGCGGGGGTGGTGCGCGCCATCGACATCGTGGATCTGGCGCTCGAGGCTGTCGGGACGCCCCTGTACGTCCGCAAGGAGATCGTCCACAACCTGCACGTCGTCCGCAGCTTCGAGGAACGGGGCGTGCGGTTCGTCGACGACCTGAGCGAGGTCCCCGACGGGCAGACCGTCATCTTTTCCGCGCACGGGGTGTCTCCGGCCGTCCGCGCGGACGCCGCGGCCCGCGGGTTGACGGTCCTGGACGCGACCTGTCCGCTCGTCACCAAGGTGCACCTCGAAGCGATTCGCTACGCGCGGGCGGATTTCGAGATCATTCTGATCGGGCACCCGAGCCACGAGGAGGTCGAGGGGACCCTCGGCGAGGCGGCCGACCGCATGACCCTCGTGTCGACGGTCGCCCAGGCGGAGACCGTGCAGGTTGCGAACCCGGAACGGCTCGCGTTCCTGACCCAGACGACTCTGTCCGTGGAAGACACCCGCCCGATCGTCGCAGCGCTGCAGCGGCGCTTTCCGGGCATCCAGGGTCCGGCGCGCGCCGACATCTGTTACGCCACCCAGAACCGCCAGCTCGCCGTTCGCGCGATCGCGCGGGAGGCGCCGGTCATCCTCGTCGTCGGGTCGCGCAATTCCTCGAACTCCAATCGCCTGGTCGAGGAGGCGGAGCTCGCCGGCGCTCGCGCGTACCTGGTCGACGATGTTTCCGGCGTGCGCAGGGAATGGCTCGAAGGGGCCTCGTCCGTGGGCGTGACCTCGGGCGCGTCGGCGCCGGACTTCCTGGTCAACGCGATTCTCGACTCTCTCCGGGCGCTCGGCGCGACCGAGGTCCGGGAGGTCCGCGTCGTCGAAGAGGACGTGTTCTTCCCGCTGCCGCCCGAGCTCGCGGCCCTGCGTAAAGCGCGCGAAAGCGCCCTCGCGCTGTCCGACTAGCCGCCACCGCTCCTCTGACGGACGAACTCACGAACCCCTCGACCGAAACCCGATGAGCGACGACTCCGACCTCGAAAGCACCGCGCCGCTCCGCTCGTCCGGCGAAACGGCGTCGGTCTGCCGGCGGCTGGTCGACAAGGTGGCGTTCGTGACCGGCGCGTCACGGGGCATCGGGGAAGCGATCTCGCGCCGTTTCGGCGCCGAAGGCGCCCGCGTCGCTCTGGCGGCGCGAAACCTCCGCGACTGCGAGCGGATTGCCGCGGAGATCCGGCACTCCGGCGCCGACGCGGTCGCGATCGAGTGCGACGTGACGCTGGGGCTCTCGATCAGCAACGCGATCGCGGAAGTGACCGCCCGCTGGGGGCGGATCGACATCCTGGTAAATAACGCGGGCCTGGGTGGCCCGACGCCGCTCGACGACCCCGACGACTCGCGCTGGAACTCCATCATCGCCACCAACGTCACGGCGGTGTTCCGGGTCACCCGGGAAGCGGCCCCGTTTCTGCCTCAGGGAGGACGGATCATCAACCTCTCTTCGGTGGTCGGGCGATTCGGGGTCGCGGGGCTGTCGGCGTACTCGGCCTCGAAGCACGCCGTCATCGGACTGACGAGAACGCTGGCGCTCGAGCTCGCCCCGCGTCAGATCACGGTCAACGCTCTCTGCCCGGGCTGGGTGGAAAGCGAAATGGCGCGCGAGGGGTTCCGTCAGATCGGCCGGATGCGCGGGAAATCCGTGGAGGAGGGCCGGGACACTGCCGCCCGGATGGCGCCGCTCGGGCGCGTCCTCGATCCGGCGGAAGTTGCCGGCATGGCCGCCTACCTGGCCTCGGACGACGCGAAGTCGGTCACGGGCCAGGCGATTGTGATCGACGGCGGACAGGTGATGCCCTAGGGATAGAGGATAGAGAGGATAGAGAGGATAGAGAGGACAGAAAGCTGGAATTGAGAACCGATCACCGACAACTGTTGACTGCCGGAGGCCACATGACCCGCACGGATTTCCTCGAAGCGCTGGACCGCCTCGTCTCCGAGAAGCACCTGCTGAAGCATCGGTTTTACGTCCTCTGGACCGAGGGGAAGCTTTCGCAGGATCATCTTCGGGAGTACGCGATCTCCTACTACCCGCACGTCGCGGCTTTTCCGCGCTACGTGTCGGGCGTGCATTCGCACTCGGCGGATCCGTCCCTGCGGCAGGAGCTTCTCGAGAACCTGATCGAAGAAGAGCGCGGCGAAGAAAATCACCCGGCTCTCTGGCGGCGTTTCGCCGCTTCTCTCGGCGCTCCCACGGACCTCGCGGTTGAGCCGCGCACGCCCGAGGTCGCGGCCCTCATCGACTGCTTTCTCGACGCGACGGGCACCGGCTCGGTGGCCGAAGGGCTGGCGGCGCTCTACGCGTACGAGTCGCAGATCCCCGAGATCGCTCGCACCAAGCGCGAGGGCCTGGCCTCCTTCTACGGGATGGATGACGCCGACGCGGTGCGCTTCTTCACCGTGCACGAGGCGGCCGATGTGTGGCACCGGCAGGTTGAGCGCGAAGCTCTGGGCCGGGTCGCCGATACGGAGTCCGGGCGTAAAAAGGCGCTCGCGGCGGCGGAGCGTTGCCTCGACGCGTTGAATGGCGCGCTCGATGGCATCCTGCGCGAGAACAATCTCGCCGCCTAGGAGCCTGTCGTCGTAATCTCCTGCTGCGCGAAGGCGTGTCTCTCGCTGCGAGCGGAATGCTCGGTCTTACTCTCGGCAGGGGACTTTGCAGTCCCTTGGACCCCTGGTGGCTTGTGCGGCGTAGCCGGGCTACGCCTCCGCGCGGCCAGGGGGTTCGGGGGACCGTCGGGTCCCCCGCTTAAGAGCAGCCTGCGCTCCCGCTCTCGCTTCGGCCTCGCCGCGCTCGCAACGGACATGACTCGGACAGGCTCCTAGATGTAAAGGCTCAAGAGGTTGTTCACCCGGGCGCAGCGGTGGGAAGCTGTTGGTGGAAGCCGGCAGCGAACCAACGAGGAGGCCCGGATGAACCTGCATAGCAAAGCAAA
>JBBROA010000191.1:0-4076 GCA_038229875.1 Thermoanaerobaculia bacterium
CTCGCTCCGCTCCAGGGCCTGGCCGGCGTTGACGGCGATGACGACGGGGTTTCCGAACGACCTTGCGACATCGATGGGGACGAGATCTGCGTAGGCGCCGTCCGAAAGCAGCCAATCGCCCCGGCGCAGAGGCGGGAGGACTCCGGCCAGTGCGGAGCTGGCGTAGACGAGCTCGCCGGCGTTGCCGGCGTGAAACACCACCCGGGCTCCCGCGCGAAGATCCGTGGCGCAGACCGCGATCGGAATTCGCCCGTCCTCGAGGTTTTTATTCATCGTCAGGGACCGCAGTAATTCGGTACCGGTCGCGAGAGCGTGGATCCCCACCCCCCAGTCGAGAAACAGGTCGCGCGAGGCGTGCAGGTAGGCGAAGAGTCTGCGCAACTTCTGCCGGACACTCCGGCCTTGCGCGGGCCCCGAACGCAGCGGGCGCGGAAAGGCGCGCGTGTCCATCGCGAGGAGGGCCGGATACCAGTCTGCAGGCCGAAGGCTGTATGTCGCGCCGACGACCGCTCCCATGGAGACCCCCACGACCGCGGATGGCCGGAAGCCGTACCCTTCAAGGGCTCGGAGGACGCCGACGTGCGCGAAGCCCCGGGCGCCTCCCCCGGAAAGAATCAGTGTGAAGGGCAGACGTTCCTCCGACGAATCTTCGCCGACGGATGGCGGCGGAGAGTTCATGGCGTGAGTCTGCGATTGAGGATGACACTCCGGCCGGCGAGGAGAATCTCCGGGACTCCGTGAGAACCGGCTCTCACTTGTTGCCGTCAGGGCCGACGGCATTCGCTTCCGCGTGCGCCACGCTCATGCTCCATGTGAAGTGTTCGTACACGCCGGCCCAGTACAAGCCAAAGCTGAAGCCGAAGAGAAGCTCCTCGAGCGGAATTCCATAGATCAGTCCTCCGCGCAACGCGGGCAGATTCCATACCTTCTCGATGTAGCCGGGCGCAAGCCACTTCAGCCCGAGCATGAACACGGCATACAGGCCGAGGAACAGGAAGCCGCCGACGAGAGTCTTGCCCCTGAGCGAAGGGCGGCAGATGAGCGAGGCAATCGCTCCGATCACCAGGCACACCATGGACGGATAGATCGGGTTCCACGGCAGGAAATAGAGCGGCACGAAGAGGACAAACGGCACGAACAGGGCCGCCAGATGGAACCGATGGAGCGGCTGGCGCCTCTCCTGGAGGCTGACCGGAACGAGGTGCTGTCGCCGCACCGCGTTGTAAACGACCGCGCCGATGCCCCCGATGGCGAATGCGAAGATCAGGCTCTCGATGTCGAACCCGGTTCGTTGAGCGAGCTCGAAAAGACTCGGCGGATTCCAGTACGCCGGAACGAAGATCGGCTCGGTCAGGCCAAGAAGGGCGGTCACGAGACTCGTGCGCCACATCACGCGCCGGTCCTGCGCGTCGAGCGCGAAGAGTGCGATCCAGGGCAGGAGAAACGCGCTCGACCAGATCAGCCAGACGTCGTGATATTTCATCTTCGTAGCCTTACCGATCTGTCTCTGCTCGTCGCGCCGCCGGCGCCGCCTCTCGTCGCAGTGTTCGCCCGGTTCGACGTCATTTCAAAGATGTCTATCCGGAGGTCACAGGAAAGTACTGTTTCAAGTGCAGCTTCAATTTAACTTTTCCCAGCGAGGCGGCGGGCAAGCACGGCTGGACTTCGTTGTACGAGTACGGGATCAACTCGGGGCCAGTCGTTTTGATGTGCGAAAACTACCGGTCGGGCTTGCTCTGGCGGCTGACACGGAATTGTCCCTACCTCTTCACGGGGCTGCGGCGAGCTGGATTCGCGAACGGCTGGCTGTAATCAAGGCGGAGAAAACCGGATCAGGCTGTGCGAGCCTTCTCGAACAGGTCCACCCACTCCCGGTAGCGCCGGGCGATCTGCGCCACCGCCTCCTCGCGGGACATCTTCCCGTCGCGCCAGGCGACCAGGGGGTCCCAGAACGTCGTGCGACCCACGGCGAAGCCGATGAAGCCCGGCACGGAGGCCGCCGTCGCCAGCCACGCGCGAACATGCTGCTCGTTCTCGGCGCGCCCGAGGACGATACAGCCCACGTCCCGCCGTCCGTCGCGCCGCGCCTCCTCGGCGACCTTCCCCTCGGCTTCCCGGACGTCGAGCCCTTCGACCTTCCAGACGTCCGGCTCGACCCCCGCGTCCTGGAGCTCCCGGACCGCCCGGACCATGAGCGAAGGCCGGAGCTGAAGGTCGTACGCCTGCTTGTCCTGGCCGAGGCCCTCGAGCTGCCCGGACGTGGCGGGAACGAGCAGCTCAAACATGTATTTCGAGCGGGTCCGGCTTCCTCGGAGGTACTCGGACAATCGCCGGAGCCGCGCGGCCTGGCGGAGGTTCGAGGCCGCATCGCCCTCGGGGTTGTAGCGGACGAGCACCTTGCAGAACGTCGGCGCGAAATCCTCGATGTGCCGAGCGAAGTCTTCGCCGAACTCGAAGTCGAATTCGTCCTGCCCACTCTTCTCCGCTGGGGCGCACGTGATGTATCCGTTGCCGGTCGCGTCGCGCAGGATGGCGGCTCCGAACTGCTCGTCCACGAGGATGCCCGCCTTGTCCTTCGGCACGACGCCCGCCACTGCGGCGGTGAACCCTTCGTAGATCACCCGCTTGGTGGCTGCGATCCGGGCGGTCTGCTCCGCGGTGAGCACCCCTTTCCAGCCATACATCCCCGTCTCGAAAGACGCGCGATGGTCGAAGGGGAGGATATAGAGCGGCTTTGCGTAACCAGGATTTCGGGCGTTGCTCATAAGACGCCGACCTTATCGGAGAACACCCGGGCGATCAGAGCCTGCGCCTCGGCCAGGATCCGCTGCAAATGGTCCTCCCCCTGAAAGCTCTCCGCGTAGAGTTTGTAGACGTCCTCGGTGCCGGAAGGGCGCGCCGCGAACCAGCCGCTCGCCGTCATGACTTTGATTCCCCCCAGGGGGGCGCCGCCGGGCGCCTCGGTGAGCTTGCTCGTGATCGGCTCGCCCGCGAGCTCGGTGGCCTGGATCTGCTTCGGCGAGAGCCGCGCCAAGACTGTCTTTTGCTCCGGCGTGGCCGGCGAGTCGATGCGCCGGTAGGCCGGCTCGCCGAACTCCCGTGTGAGCTCTCGATAGAGTTCGCCCGGATCCCGCCCCGTCACCGCCGTCATCTCAGCGGCCAGGAGGCCGAGCGCGATTCCGTCCTTGTCGGTGGTCCACACCGAGCCGTCACGACGGAGGAAGGAGGCGCCCGCGCTCTCTTCGCCGCCAAAGCCCAGCGACCCGTCGAGGAGGCCATCCACGAACCATTTGAATCCGACCGGAACCTCCACAAGCCGGCGCCCGAGTCGAGTGGCGACGCGGTCGATCATGCTGCTACTGACCATCGTCTTGCCGACGGCGGCGCCCTTCGACCATTTGGTCCGGTGGGAGAAGAGATACGAGATCGCGACCGCGAGGTAGTGGTTCGGATTCAGAAGACCCGCCTTCCCCGAGACGATGCCGTGCCGGTCGTGATCGGTATCGCACGCCCAGGCCACATCGAAGCGATCCCCGAGGCCGATCAGCCGCTGCATCGCGTAGGGCGACGAGCAGTCCATGCGGATCTTCCCATCCCAGTCGACGGTCATGAAGCGGAACGTGGGATCGACGACATCGCTCACGACCGTCAGCGGGAAATTATGCCGCTCGGCGATCAGGCCCCAGTAATGGACGCCGGCGCCGCCGAGTGGGTCGACGCCGAGCTTGATCCCGGCGTCGCGCAGGACGCCGACGTCGACGACCTCCGGAAGATCGCTGATGTAGGTGCCCGAATAGTCGTGGGGGTGCGTGGTGGAGGCGCGGCGCGCCCGTTCGAACGGGATCCGCAGGACGCCTCTGAGATCGTCTCCGAGCAGTGTGTTGGCCTTCTCCTCGATCCAACGGGTGACCTCGGTGGATGCGGGGCCACCGTTCGGCGGGTTGTACTTGAAGCCGCCGTCCTCGGGCGGATTATGCGAGGGCGTAACGACGATTCCGTCGGCGAGGCCGCTCGTCCGGCAGCGGTTGTAGGTCAGGATCGCATGCGAGACGACAGGGGTGGGCGTATAAGCGTCC
>JBBROA010000192.1:0-4069 GCA_038229875.1 Thermoanaerobaculia bacterium
CGAATATCGAGAACAACCTTCCTGCCGCCGCCTTTACGGACACCGGACGCTTCTCGGCCAATGCGCTCCTCCTCTTCGATGGAGCCGCGCTGTGATCGCCGCCCTGCTCGTGCTCCTGGCCCAGGCGGCGCCGCCCGAGATGCCGGCCACGCCCGCGGAGGCCAGCACCGATTCGTATTCGCCGCCCGTCTCGGCCGCGCCTCCTCCGGAGTCCGCCGCCGAGACGCGCAGCGGCGGCGATTCGGATGCAGGCCCGCCGGGAGGCGTTGACAACACCTACCGCACGAAGCGGTTCGCAAAATTCGGCGTGAGCCCCGATCAGGCGAGGATGTACGTCGACGGACGGTACGTCGGAATCGCTGACGACTGGGACGACCGGGGCGGCGGGCGCAAGCTCGAATTCACGCGCCCGGGGCGGCACCACGTGAGGTTTGAGCTCCCCGGATATCGCGACTTGAACGTCGCCATCTTCGTGTCTGCGAGCGCGAGCGACGAAACCGCCGACGTCGGAGACGAGCTGAAGCGGGAGTCCCGTCAGCCTTACACGAAGCTGTCGTCGCCGTCGGAGCGCACCGTCGGTCCCGTCGTGTTCAAGGTGGATCCGCCCGAAGCGACCGTTGCGGAGGGGAGTCGTACCCTCGGCGCGGCATCCTCGTTCGGACCCGACTCACCGCTGAAGCTGCACGGGCCGATGGTTCACGACCTCGTGATCTCGGCGCCCGGGAGAAAGTCGAAATCGGTCCGGGTTCTCGTTGCTCCCAACGCGGACAGCGACCGCGCCGAGATCAAGGTGGAATTGAAGAAAGAATAGCTCTCCGCTTCATCCCGGCCCGGCCATGATCCTCCACCGGGCGAGGCGTTCCGCCGTTTCAACGCAGCGCCGCGCGGCGAGGCGGCACAGCAGAGCCGAAAGATCCGCGCAGCCTTCCGGGTCCGACTTCTCGAGGCCTTCAAATCGATCGCGGCGCAACTCCAGGAGCACGGTCTCTTCATGCGCCCGCGCATCGGCAGAGCGTCCGGAGGACGCCGAATCCAGGACCGCCATTTCACCGAAGATCTCTCCCGGGCCCAGGATCGCGAGCGCCTCCTCGCCGCCCGCGATGTGCCGCGAGATGCGGACCCGCCCGCGAGCCACGGCGTAAAGCGTTTCGCCGGGATCTCCCTCGCGGAAAAGGAGCGCCCCGGCGGGATAGCGGCGTTCCTCGGCGAACGCGCCGAAGAGGTAGCGGTCGGATTCGGAGAGCCCGCCGCTGCCGAGAAATTTCGACTTCTCTTCCGCCGAGAGCGAGGCGGCTTCACCGCGCGAAGGGCCGGGCGAAGGCGGCGGGGCCGTGCCCGGTGGAAAGAACCCCTGGAAGAAAGCGTTCAAGCCGGCGAGGCGCCGCGCGAGGCGGACCCGGAGGTGACGGAGCCACGGCGCTCGGGCGGGAGTCTCGAAGAGGAACTCGGGGGTGAACCCGAGCAGAGTGGCTCCGGCCGCCGTGCGCGCATCGGCAGTGCGGGGGAGGGCCGCAAAGGCCTCTTCGCCGATGAAGTCCGACGGCTCCGCGTCGCCCATCGCCTGCGGTCCGACGGGAGTCTCCCGCACGAGCTGGATCGAGCCCGCGAGCACGAGAAAGACATCCGCGGACGCGTCGCCGGTCCGGTACACGGTTGCGCCGGGAGGCAGGCGCCGCAGCTCTCCGCCGCCCGCGGCGTCGAGCAGGGCGTGGTCGTCGATTCCCGAGAGCCCCGGCATCTGAGAGAGCCGCTGCGCGCGCTCGAGAAGTCCCTCGGAGCGCCCGCCGCGGACGATCAGCGCCCGCACGAGCGCGGCGCCCCGGTCGGGCCACGCGAGCCCCGGCGCGCGCGCCTGCGCAAGACGCTCGAGGCGCCCGCGGGCGGCGGCGGCCTCCTCGCTCCATCCGGCGATCTCGGCCGGCGCGAGCGCCCGCGCGGCGCGGAGGAAGCGGGCGTCGGCGGCGTCCGGAAGTCCGTCGGGGCGCAGCAGCGACGCTTCGAGCAGGTCTTCGACCGCGCTTTTGAATTTTCGCTCGACGAAGGAGAGGCGCCCCCGCGCGGAAGCGCTCCGCGGGTCGTACGGGTCCCGGGCGCGCGCGCCGTCGAGAAGGCTGCGCGCTTCCGAGAAGTCATGCCGCTCGAGCGCGAGCGTCGCCAGCAGGACCGGGTCGTTGCCATCGCCCGCGAAAGGGCGCGCCGCTTCAACCGCGCCCGAAGCGATCAGCACCCGGGCGAGCGACGCCGAGGAGGCGGCCCGGTCTTCGAGCTCCAGGCGGACCGCGAGGCGGTACAGCATCTCGGCCTCGGGGAGCAGACCGGCGCCCTCGCACCGGCGGGCCGCGTCGCGCGCCTTGTCCGCCGAGGAGCCGTCGTCGGTCATGGCGTCCGAAGGTCGGCGAAAGGCCCAGGGCGAAGGGCAAAGGGCGGGGGAGTGAAAGGGCGGTCGCCGAAAGGATCGGACGGAGGCATCCGGGTCCGCGCGACGGACGCGTGCAGAGACAAATCACAAGCTGGAGCGGGCATCGGCGGTCGGGGATTCATTTGTGCTCCAGAGTGACGGGATTGTATGGAATCGGGCGGAACAGGCCGCGTCGCCGCGGTTCAGGAACGCGGGTCGCGCTTGCGCAGGATCAGGTGTGCGGCGGCGCGGGCGCCCGCGACGTGCTCGACGCACTCGTAGCCGAGCGCCCGTGTGTCGATCCCCTGCAGCAGGTTTTCCCCGTTCCCGAGGAGGACCGGTGAGACCGCCAGGTGGATCTCGTCGATCAAGGCTGCACGCAGATACTGCCGGATGGTGGAGACCCCGCCTCCGAGTCGGACGTCGCGGCCGGCCGCGGCGTCCTTCGCCTGCTCGAGTGCGGCGTGGATGCCGCCGGTGACGAAGTGGAAGACCGTTCCGCCCCTCATCTCGATCGGGGCTCGTGGATGGTGCGTCAGCACGAATGCGGGTACGTGGTACGGCGGCTCGTCCCCCCACCAGCCTTTCCAGCTGTCATCCGGCCACGGACCCCGGATCGGTCCGAACATGTTCCGACCGAGGATCCACGCGCCGAACCCTTCGAAGCCCTTAGCCGCCATCTCGTCGTCGACGGTCGTCTCGCCGTCTTTCTTGCCGTGCATTTGCTGGAAGGTCCGCGTGTGGAAGAACCAGTCGAACAGCTCCGGCCCTCGGACACCGAGCGGATTCTGCAGATCCTGATCGGTACCGGCGCCAAAACCGTCGATGGAGACCGAGAAGGCATGAACTCGCAGTCTGGACATGGCGTGCCGAGGATATTTCTTCTCCATCCCGGCGAAGAAGGCTTTCCGCGTCGAGGGTTCAGAGGTTCGAGTCCGGAGTCGGGAGTCAAAAGAAGCCGGAAAGGCTGTGCCGGAGTCCCGTTCATTGCCGTCTCTCGGCCGCACAGGCCTCAACCCTCGACTTTGGCCTCTCGGCCCCGACCCTCGACGCTGAACGCTCAATCCGGACTCACTGTGCTAATTTCCGCTCCTCATGTCCGCGCCCGCAGAGGCCGCCGCTCTGAAGCGCACGCCGCTTTTCTCTCTGCATCGGGAGCTCGGGGCGAAGCTCATCGATTTCGGCGGATGGGAAATGCCGGTCCAGTACTCCGGGATCCTGGAAGAGCACCGCGCCGTCCGCGAGCGCGCCGGGATCTTCGACGTGTCTCACATGGGCGAGCTCGAGGTCCGGGGGCACGGCGCCGAGGCCGCGCTGCAGCGCCTGACGCCGAACGACGTCTCGAAGCTGTCCGACGGCCGGTGCCACTACTCCGCCTTTCTGACGGAGGAGGGGACGTTTGTCGACGACCTGCTCGTGTACCGGCGCGGGGCGGATGACTATCTCCTTGTGGTGAACGCGTCGAACCGGCCGAAGGACTTCGCCTGGGCGGCCTCACGGATCGGAAGCGATGCCGAGGTGCGTGACGCGAGCGACGCGTGGGCGCTCCTGGCGGTCCAGGGGCCGGTCGCCGGATCGATCCTCGCCCGCGCCGCCGGAGAGGACCCGACAGACCTTCCCTATTACGGCTTCCGCACCATGCGGGTCGAGGGCTTTCCCGCCCTCGTCTCG
>JBBROA010000193.1:0-4061 GCA_038229875.1 Thermoanaerobaculia bacterium
ATCTCGAGGTTCTCGAGCACCGTCAGGTCCTCGTAAAGGGAGAATCTCTGCGACACGTACCCGATGCGCCCGCGGATCGCCTCACTCTCCTTCGAAACGTCCAGTCCGTCCACCCAGGCTCGGCCTTCGGTCGGAGCGAGGAGACCGCACAGGATGCGGATCAGGGTCGATTTTCCGGACCCGTTCGGCCCCAGGAGCCCGTAGATCTCGCCGCGCGGGACGGCCAGGCTCACCTTGTCGAGCGCCCGAACCTTCCCGAAGTCGCGAGAGACGCCCTCGACCCGGATTCCGAAATCCGTCACCGCGCCTCCGAGATCACGACCGACGCGGCCATGCCCGGCTTCAACTCCGGCGCGGGATCGATCCCGATCTTGACTCCGAAGACCGTGTCCATGCGCTGTTCGAGGGTCTGGACGTTCCGGGGGGTGTATTCCGCCGACGTGCGGATCTCGACGACTCGCCCCGGAAAAGTCCGGTTCGGAAACGTGTCAACTCGGACGGCCGCCGCCTGTCCGACCCGCACGCGGCCGAGCGCGGGCTCGGGAACGTAAACGCGCACCCAGATCTGCGAGGGCTCGATCAGCTTCGCCACCGGCTGGTTCGCGGCGACGAGGTCTCCGGGCCGCAGATCGATCGATTGGACGATTCCGTCGGATGGCGCGGCGACGACCGACTCGCTCTTCTGCCGCTCGAGATAAGCGAGCTGCGCTTCCTCCCGCTGCAGGGCCGCCGCGGCCGCGTCGATGTCCTCGGAGCGGCTGCCGCGCTCCTTTTCGCGCAGCGTCTCGGTCGAGGTGCGCGCCGCGGTCGCCGCGACGTCGTAGGCCTGCTGGCCGATCACGCCCTGGTCGAGCAGCGCGCGCTGACGGCGCCGTTCCCGCTCCGCGTTGTCCGCCTCCGCACGGGACCGCGCGATGTCCTCGACGCGGGGTCCCCGCCGGGTCTTCGCGAGGTTTGCCCGCGCTTCGGCCACGCGGGCCTCCTGCTGGCGGAGTTGCAGGTCGATCAACGCCGTCTCGAAGACCACGAGAGGCTGTCCGCGCGACACCCTCGCGCCCTCGGCCACCGGCACGGCGGCGACCCGTCCGCCGAGCAGCGACCCGACCTCGACGTCCCGCGCCTCGATCGACCCCGAAAGGACCAGCGGCTTTTCCCCTCCGCGGGACCGGAAGGCCCAGAAGGCTCCGCCCGCTACGAGGATCAGGGCGCCGAGGAGGAGGAATCGCTTCTTCATCGGACTCTTCCTTTCGTCATCACACCGCTCCTCCAGATCTCGATCAGCGTGTCGAGGTACTCGTCTAAGGGGAGCGGTTTTTCGAGGGCCTGAACGACCTCCTGAAGCATCACAAACGAGTGCAGGGATGCGGCGAACGCCACGGAGGCGGCCCGGGGGTTCTTGAGGCGAATGCGTCCCGCGCGGCGGGCGCGGTGGAGGTAGTCTTCCAGGAGTTTCAAGTTGCGCTGCGGCGGGGTCGGACGGATTTCCGGGTCGAAGGGGAGCGGCAGACGGCCGAGGCCCGCGACCTTCTTGAAATGGACCCAGCGCCCGAGGCTCTCGTGCAACTTCGCCTGGATGAACGGGACGAACGCGTTAGCGACCTGGCGGAGCACGGCGGCCGGGTCCGCGTTGCCGGGAACGTCCGCCAGAAAACCGAGCGGGAGCATCTCGGGCCCCGGGGTCGCGCCCATCGCCGCGGTGAAGAGAGCCTGTTTGGTGGGCGCGTGCCGGAGCAGCGCCGCCGGTGACACCCCGAGGCGCGCCGAAATGTCGGCGAGGGTCGTTCCTTCGTAGCCCCCGCGCACGAAGGCGTCACGTGCGGCGGCGAGCACGTCCTCTCGTTGGATCCTGGCCCGGCGTCCCATAGGTAAATAAGTATTTAGTAATTTAGTAACCGCGTCAAGAGCCTCGCATGAACCGGCGAAGGGGTTCACGCACGTAGATTCGAAGACGCAGGCCGTCCCTGACGGCCGGCTCGCCCCCACCTCTTCCCGGAGCGCCGGGAGAGGGAGATCCGCCTACACCCGCGACAGCGTCATTTGCCTCCGGCCTTGCGTCTGGAGAGCCACTCCGAAAATTCGGCCGCGCTTTTCGCGTTGAGCGTGGAGGCGGCCGTGACCCAGCCTTTGCGGGCAATGTTCAACCCGTACGGGACGAGGCCGATTTCTCCGACCGAGTGCGCGTCCGGGTTGATCGCCATCGGGATCCCGCGCCGGACCGCCCCCTGGCAGAACCGCCAGTCGAGGTCCAACCGGTCGGGAGAGCAGTTGATCTCGACCGCGCATCCCGACTCGGCGGCGGCGTCGAGCACCGCCTCGATGTCGACGTCGATCGGGTTTCGCGAAAGGAGGAGCCGTCCGGTCGGGTGCCCGAGGACCGTCACGCGAGGATTGCGGACCGCGCGGATGAGGCGCGCCGTCTGCTCGCGTCTCCCGAGGCCGAACCGCGAGTGCACCGACGCGACGACCACGTCGAAGCCTTCGAGGAACTCATCGCCGAAGTCGATCGCCCCGTCCGCGAGTATGTCGGCTTCCGTCCCGTGAAAGATCGTGAGCTCCGGGAACCGGGGACGGACCGCCTGGATCGCGGACCGCTGGAGCAGCACCCGGTCGGGAGTCAGGCCGCCCGCGTAACCCGCCGTCTGGCTGTGGTCAGTGATCGCGACCCATTCGTACCCCGCGTCGCGAACGGCACCGAGCATCTCTTCAAGGGAGTCCCGGCCGTCCGATTCGCTGGTGTGAACGTGGATCAGGCCCCGCAGGTCCTGTCTCGTGACGAGCGCGGGAAGCTCGCCGAGCTCGGCCGCCTCGATCTCACCGCGCCCCTCCCGCATCTCGGGCTCGACGTAGGCGAGACCCAGGGCACGATAGATGTCCGCCTCGGTCGCACACCGCACGCGCGCCTTCGCTGAGAAGAGTCCCGATCGATTGAGGCGAAGGCCGCGCGACCGGGCTCGCTCGCGCAGCGCCTCGATGTGGCCGGCGCTACCGGTCGCGTCGAGGAGCAGGGCGGCGAATTCGGCGCGCGAGCCGGCTCGCAGGGTGATCACGAGCCCCTCCGCGAGGCGGACGCGGGCGGTCTCATCTTCGGGCGGCAGCGACTCGGCCGCCCCCGGAACGGAGGCGAACACCCCGGCGAGGGCGGCCGGATCGGCGGTCTCCGCCACGAAGTCGGCGCTCGAGACCACTTCGCAGCGGCGTCGCAGGTCTCCGGCCAGCTCGATGCGACGGGCTGTTCCGGCAAGAGCGAGCAGCACGTCCTCGGCGCGGGCGCGGGCGCGCGGATATTTATGCAGGCCGGCGCCCGCGCGGACGATTGCGATCCCCTTCAGGATCTTCTCGACGCTTTTCACCCCGAATCCCGGCACCGTGGCGATCCTTCCGTCCCGGCACGCTTCTTCGAGCGCCGCGAGCGAATCGACCCCGAGCGCTTCGTGGACCTGCTTCGCCTTCCGCGCGCCGAAGCCGGGAACCCTCAGGCATTCGCGCAGTCCGGGCGGGAACGCGGCGCGCAGCTCGTCGTAGTAGGGGAGCGATCCCGTTTTCTGCAGGGTGTCGAGGTTCGCGAAGAGCCCCGGCCCGATCCCCTTCACCCGCCGGATTTCTCCCGACCGCACCGCTTCGTCGAGGTCGCCCTGGAATGCGAGGACCGCGTGCGCCCCGTTCTCATAGGCGCGTACCTTGAAGGGGTTTTCGCCCTTCAACTCGAGCATCGCCGCGATCTCCTCGAGCATTTGCGCGACCTGTCTGCGCTCCACGGGCTGTCTGCGATCCACGGTCGGATCTTATGGCCCGCCGCGCCCCGGTTCGCGTCGGCTGCCCGGGTCGCCTGCTGCCGCCGACGCCGCGAATCGCCTTCCCGGAACGGTTGTTGCACCTCTCTTCCGGGAAAGTAGAAAGGAGAGTTCCGATGTCCAATATTGCCAAGATCATTGAAGTCGTCGCGTCGTCGCCCGAGAGCTGGGAAGAGGCGGTGCGCACCGCGGTGCGCGAGGCTTCGCGGACGGTCCGGGGGATCACGGGGGTCGACGTCCAGGATTGGACCGCGCGCGTCGAGGGCGGCG
>JBBROA010000194.1:0-4036 GCA_038229875.1 Thermoanaerobaculia bacterium
AAGCCCTGCACGATGTCGGCGCCGGGATGCCAGGTCAGCCGCCGCGGCACGCCGCCGTCAACCGACACGATGTATACGTCCGTGTTTCCCTCGTACTGGGCCGAAAAGGCAATCGAGCGGCCGTCCGGGGAAAACGCCGGACTCGATTCCGCGCCGACGTCCGAGGTGAGACGCCGCACGTTCTTCCCGTCACGGTCGCAGACCCAGAGGTCGGCGGCATAGATGAACGCGATCCGATCCGCGCTGATGGCGGGCTCCGACAGCATGCGCGTGTCGTGGATGTTGACCGCGGGCGGCACCGCGGCCGGTAAGGGAGTCGCCGCGAAACCGTAAGGGCCGGCAAGTGCGGCCGCCAGAACGAAAGCGCAGACAGAAGCGCGGAGTCGCATCGCGTTTCCTGTTTCCTTCCCGCGCCGAGCGGCGCGTCAGACGAGCCGTAGGTGTCGGGCGGGAATTATATGGAGACGGGCTACCAGAAGGTGGCGCCGAACAGCCGCCGCGGGAAGTCGGCGCGGTCAACCCGCCGTCGAAAACATACCGACTCCGGCGGGCCCCCTCACCCCGACCCTCTCCCGCCAGGAGAGGGAGCGGAGCTGCGCTTTTGCCGGGATGGTGGCTAAGCTCGCATCGAGAGGAGTCTCCCGACCAGAGGGAGGGAGGAGCCTCTCGATGCGGGAGCCGCAGCGAACGAAGCGAGCAGGCCGGCGGTCGAGGCCGCATCCGGCCGAGCCGCCGGCCGGTGCCTTCGCCGCGCACGGCGAAGGCAGCTCGCGGAGTGAGCGGAGGCGACGGTTAGACGCTTCTCTCCCGCACCTGCTCGGAGGTCATGCCATAGATCGGGGGCGTCGGGACGTCGAGCATCGAGAGGTAGAGGTAGACCTGGCCGCGGTGGTGTATCTCGTGCTCCACCATCGCGCGCAACCACTTTCGCGTCGTAATCGGGGCGCCGGCGGGGGTCACGCTCTTGCCCCCGAAGTCCGCGTCGGTGAGCGCACCGAAAATAGCCACCGACTCCGCGTGCGTGCGGTGGAAAAAACCCTTTACGTCCGAAAGCCCCCGCGCGAGCTCGGGGCCGTGCCCGGGATAGCGGCTCGGTTTTCCCTGCACGTTCTCGGCATACATGAACCGCTCGATCGCCGCGATGTGGCGGACGAGGTCCCCGAGGGTGAATTTGCCCTCGCGCCACGTCCACTCGAGCCGCTCCTCCGGGATGCAGTCCACCACCCGGCTGGTCCGCAGCCGGACTTTCTCGTAGTGGTCGAGAAAGGCCGCCGCCTCCGGGCCGGCGGCCTCGGCGTGCCCGCTCACCGTGCGAGAGCCGGAGCCGGAGCCCCCGCCGCCGCGCTCGCGTACACCGGCCAGCACCAGCGGCGGAACCGCGGGACGAGTCCGCGGACGATCTCCGAGTTCAGTTTGCGGAGGCTCGAGGTGACCGGGCCCATCCGGCCGCTTCCGACCGGGCGGTGGTCGATACGCGTGACCGACACGATCTGGACGCCGGTGCCAGCCAGGAAAACTTCATCCGCGAGCGACAGCTCGGTACGGTCGATCGAGCGCTCGATCGCCGGAATTTCGAGCTCGTCGCGGAGCATCTCGAGAATGGACCGGCGCGTGATCCCTTCGAGAATGTTGTCGGTGACAGGCGGCGTCGAGACGGACCCGTTGCGGACGATGAAGAGGTTCGCGGCGGACGCCTCGGAGACGTGCCCGTTCTGGTCGAGGAAGATCGCGTCGTCGAACCCGCCGCGCTGCGCGTCCGTCTTCGCGAGAGCCGTGTTGACGTACGCGCCCGAGACCTTCCCGCGCGCCGGGATCATGTTGTCGTCGATGCGGCGCCACGCGGAGATCTTGACGTGCGCGCCCCCGTCGTTCTCGATGTACTTCCCGAACGGGATCGCCACGATCGACACGGCGGAGCGCATCCCTTCGAGGCCGAGCGCGCCGATCCGCTCCTCCGCGGCGAACGCGAGCGGTCGGATGTAACAGTCGGCGCGAAGACCTTCCTGCCGCAGAAGCGCGCCCAGTGCGGTGACCAGATCGTCGACCGAATACGGCAGCTCGAGTGAGAGGAGCTTCGCGGATTCCAGGAAGCGCTGGAAGTGCTCGTGCGGCCGGAAGACGAACAACTCTTCCTCCGCCTCGTTCCAGAATCCCCTCAGCCCGCCGAAGCAGCCGGTGCCGTACTGAAGACCGTGTGTCATCACACCCACGCGCGCCTCTCCGTAGGGAACGATCCGGCCGTCGAAAAACGCGTACTCGGGCAGGGGCGTCGGGGTCGTCATGACCGTTCCTCCTCCATCAGTCAGTTCCGTTATCAGTCCACTCCAGATACCACTTTGACTGCATTCTCAGCCCGGTTTACTCTTGCCCCGAACTAGCATGAATTCAAGATCCACTTTGACGCCTGAGTGGACTGGCCGAACCGGGTCGGTCGAGCCCGCCACCCTCGCCATCTTGCTGGGAGAGTGGGCCTCCGGCCCCGGAACCCTGTCCGTGCGGCTCTCCTCCGCGCTGGCGCGACTCCTCGACCGCAACGAGATCTCCGGGGGCGCCAGGCTTCCCTCCGAACGCGCGCTCGCGTCCGCACTCGCGGTGAGCCGCACGACCATCGTCGCATCCTACGAAGAGCTGCGGCAGGAAGGGCGCGTCGAGAGCCGGCAGGGCAGCGGGACGCGGGTCCTTCGGCAAGAAGACGGCGCTCCGTTTTCCCGCGCGCGCACCGACCCGGGAGCGGGAGAGGGCGATGCGGGTCACGGCATGCTCAATCCCGTTCTTCGGGCGCTGACGGAGGAGCACTCCCCGGGCGCGGTGTCGTTCGTGGCGGCGCATCTTCCCGGCGCGGAGGAGTTCTTGACCGAGGCGTTCACGAGGAGTCGGCGGCAGCTTTCCGCTCTCTCCCGCCACCACGGATACATGCCGCTCGGATTGCCCGCACTTCGAGCGGGGCTCGCCCGGCAGCTCTCCGATCGCGGACTGCCGACGCGGGAGGAGGAGATCCTCGTCACCAACGGGGCTCAGCAGGCGATCGCCCTCGTGATCTCCCTCCTGCTCTCGCCGGGGGATGAAGTGATCGTCGAGGACCCGACGTATCCCGGAGCGATCGACCTGTTCGGGTCGGCGCGGCTCCGCATGGCCCCGGTCCCGCCCGCCGCCGAACCCGGAGCGGTCGAACGCATCGCCGCGGCTCTGCGCCGCCCGCGCGCGAAGCTCCTCTACCTCCAGCCGACGTTTCACAATCCGACCGGCGCGGTCCTCCCCGAACGCCAGCGGCGCGAGATCGCGAGGCTCGCGGAGCAGAGCGGGGTCGCGATCCTCGAAGACCACACGCTCGCCGATCTCTCCCTCGGTGCCGCTCCCCCGCCGCCGATCGCGGCATTCGCGAAGCGCGGGACGGTGCTGACGGTCGCGTCCCTCTCGAAGCTCTACTGGGGCGGGCTGCGGATCGGCTGGGTCCGCGCGCCGGAGGGACTCCTGCATCGCCTCGGCCGGAGGAAGGCGATGGAAGACCTCGGAAGCTCTTTGCCCGGCCAGATGATGGCGGTGCATCTCCTCGAGAAGAGGGCCGAGGTCGCGGACCTGCGCCGGAGCCAGGTCGAGCAGCGGCTCGAGGCGCTCGCTCGCGGATTGACCCGCCTTCTCCCGGACTGGACCTGGAAGCGGCCGGCGGGAGGATTGACGCTCTGGGTCCGGCTGCCGCGCGGGCAGGGATCGGAGTTCGCGCAGGTCGCCTCCCGTCACGGAGTGTCCGTGCTGCCGGGCCCCGTGTGCTCGCCGACGAACGGGTTCGCCGATCACCTGCGGCTCGCCTTCGTCCCCGAGCCGGAGGAAATTGCCGAAGGAGTCGGCCGCCTCGCCCGAGCCTGGGAGAAGTACGCCGCGGGAAGGGATTCGGCGCGGGCGCGGGTGCGGGTGATCGTGTGAGGTGGGGGTCAGGAGTTTAGGGGTCAGGTCTCGCCGAATGGGAAGAGAGCGGGAAGCCGCGTGGTCGGAGCGACACCCCGCGCGGCGCGCAAGGCTGCTCCATGAGAGCTGGTGC
>JBBROA010000195.1:0-3929 GCA_038229875.1 Thermoanaerobaculia bacterium
CCGTAATCGAGGCGGCGCCCGGTTTTCGAGTGGACGATGCGGCTGTTTTCCGCACGGCACTCCGTTCTCGGGACGGACCACGTTCGCGCCGCCGCTTCCCGCAGCATTTCGCGTGCGGCGGCGCCCGCGACGCGGAGTGGCCGCCAGCAGTCCGACACGGTGCTCGATCCGCTGGTCCGCATGCCCGGATATTTCGGTCCCGGAGTGGCGTGCTCGAGCACGATTGATTTCCAGTCGGCCTCGAGCTCTTCGGCCAGGATCATCGCGACCGAAGTGCGCGCGCCCTGCCCCATCTCCGAGCGCGGCGCGATCAGGGTGATCCGCCCGTCCGCTCCTACGGTGATCCACTTGTTGGGCTCGAAGGGCCTGGGCTTCCCCTTCGGGGCTTTCTCCTCCCCGAGGATCGGCACCCGGATCGCCAGCGCGGCCCCTCCGAGAAGGGCGGTCTGAAGAAATTGGCGGCGCGACGAGTTCATCGCGGGCCTCCCGCAGCGCTTGCTCGGGCGACAGCGCGCCGGATGCGAGGGTAGCTTCCGCAGCGGCAGACGTGCTCTGAAAAAACCGCGTCGACCTGGCGTTCGGTCGGGCGCGGGCTTTCTGCCAGGAGGGCGGCGGCAGCGAGGATCATTCCCGGCTGGCAGTACCCGCACTGCGATACGTCCTCTTCGATCCAGGCCCTCTGGCAGGGGTGCGACCCATCCGGGGACAGCCCCTCGATCGTGGTGAACCGCCGGCCCGCGGCCGCCTGGACGGGCACCTGGCAGGACCGCACCTCTTTGCCGTTCTCGAGCACGGTGCAGGCGCCGCAAACCCCGATGCCGCAACCGTACTTCGTGCCGTTCAAGCCAAGCCGGTCCCGAAGGACCCAGAGAAGGGGCATGTCGGGCTCGGCATCCACCTCGCGCCGCGTCGCATTGACCGTCAGCCGAAACTTCGCCATGAGAGTGACCTCCAGGAGCCGCAGCGGCGGCCTCGAACACCCTTACGGGATTCGGGGCGGGATAGTCCCGAGGGTCCGCCGAGGTTTAGCCGAAGATACCGTCGCCATCCGTCGTCTCCGCTCACTGCGGGACGTCGGCTTCGCCGACCGCCGAGCGGCTCGCCTGTCGGCTCGACCGCTCGGCTCGTCCCTTCGTTCGCTCCGGCTCCCGCCCCGAGAGGCTCCTCCCTCCCTCCCTCCCTCCCTCCGGTCGGGAGACTCCTCTCGGGGCGAGCGCATCCGCCACTGTGGGCGAAGACGCCAAACGGTTGGGGTGAGGGACCGGCGAGTCGTTGGCCGCGATTTCGCGGACGGCTCACCGACCCCTGCTCGAACGTGCGAAAAGGCTGGTCCGGCCCGCGGGGGCTTACTTCTCCGGAATCTCCTCGAGAAACTTCTTCAGGTGCTCTCCCCAGGCGACCGGCCAGGAGTGGGTGGTGTGGCCTCTTGTGAGCGGGCCGGTCGGGATGAGGACGTATTTGCCTTTGCGGACCCTCGGCATCAGCTTCTCCATCAGGCCGACGTCCGGCGGGTTGATCGTGTCGTCGGCGAAGTTGATGGCCAGCACGGGGGCCTCGATCTTTTCGAGATCGGGCGAGGGGTCGTAGTCGCGGGAGGCTTCGAAGGCGTACAGGAAGTCGTTCGCGTCGGCCCCGTTCAGCCGGGCGGCCATCTGTTCCGACAGCAGGCGGTCGGCGGCTTCCCGCGTCGGCGCCAGCGTCTGCCACTGGAGAGGCGCCGAGACCATCACCAGGAGGATCTGCACCGCCGCCCGGAGACCGCGCGGCTGGACCGTGTAGTGGCCGTTCTTCCACTCCGGGTCTTCCCGGATGTCCTCGGAGATCATCTTCCGGAGGACGCGGTTCCGCCCGGCGATCGCACCGGGCACGGCCGCCAGCGGCACGAGGCCGTCCGCGAAGGCCGGATATTTTTCCGCCCAGACCCACGCGTGCATGCCGCCCATCGAAGTGCCGAGGACCAGCCGCAGGTGGTCGATCCCGAGACCGGAAGTCAGCAGCGCATGCTGCGCCGCCACCATGTCGTCGTAGGTGTAGCGGGGAAACCGCGCATGAAGGCCCTGGCTCGGGCGGCTCGACTCGCCGTGGCCGATCCCGTCCGGCAGGATCAGGTAGTAACGCGAAGCGTCGAGAAGCTGCCCGGACCCGAAGAGGGTGGCGGCGAAGTTCGGTGAGAGAAAGCCTTTCCCCGATCCGCTCGTACCGTGAAGGATGAGGACGGCGTTTCGAACTTTGCCGGAAGAGTCCCGCCGCGGAGTGCCGATCGTGCGGAAATGGATCGACAGGTCCGGGAGCGTCTCGCCGCTCGCAAACCGGAAGTTCGGGATGTGAAAGTCACCGGACACGGGCTCGGGCCACGAGGCAGCGAAAGAAATCCGCGCGATGAAAAGAAGAACCATTCCCGCAAACGTCGGGGCGATCTTCAAGGTGCACCTCTGGAGCACATCATGCATGCATCCGGGCCGCGGCTGATCCGCGAACACGGCTGATGGTTCCCGCGCCCCTCACTCGACCCTTTCCCCGCGAGAGGTGAGGGGCGGTGCTGCGCTTCAGTCGAAATGATGAATACGCCCGCACCGGGAGGAGTCTCCTGACCGAAGGGAAGGAGGAGCCTCTCGGTGCGAGAGCCGCAGCGAACGAAGGGGACAGGAGAGCGGTCGAAGGCCGCATCCGGCCGAGCCGCTCGCCGGTGCCGTTGCCGCCGCGCGGCGACGGCAGGCCCCGCAGTGAGCGCAGGCGATGTTACTATCCCCGCCCCCGGAGGATCGCGGATTCACCATGAACAATTCCCTCTTCGCCATCCTGCTGGCGATCGGCTGCGCGGGAATCTTCGTCTCTTTTGTGCGCGCGCGCTCGCGCGGGCTTCTCGCGCAGGACGGGCTCACCGATTCTCCACGCCGGGTCCTGGCGGTGGGGCTGCTCGGTTCGGTCCTGCTGCTGACCGTCGCGATCCCGTTTGCGGGCGGTCTCGCCGGAAATGCTCCCGAGAGAAAGAACCTCACCGTCGTTTCGCTCTTTGCGGTGCACTTCGTGCTGCTCGTCTTTCTCGCGCTCTACTACGGGCTGACGAAGCGTACCTCGCTCGCCGAGTTCCTGAAGTTGAAGAGCGCTCGGCCGGCCGCGGACCTCGGGGCGGGACTCTGGATCGGCCTGGCCGGATGGCTGCTGACAATCATCGCGCTCGTCGCGATCGTAGTCGTCTGGTACGTGCTGCGCCGGCAGGGGATCGGCCCTTCCGCGCCGGGAGGCGTCAACCCGACGATCCGCTGGATGGTTTCGCAGCCTCTGGCGGTGCGGATCGCGATCGTCGTGTCCGCTATGGTCGTCGAGGAGCTGTTCTTCCGCTCGTTCCTCCAGACGCGGGTGGGGCCCCTTGCGGCGACGCTCATGTTCACGGCCGCGCACGGCGTCTACGGGCAGCCGCTCGTCTTAGTGGGGATCCTGGTGATCTCCGCGGTCCTGTCGGCGACATTCGTCCTCTACCGAAACGTCCTGCCGTGCATCGTCGCGCACGGGACGTTCGACGCGATCCAGATGTTCGTGCTGATTCCGATCAGCCTGAATCAGATGGGCGGGTAAGCCGCCGCTTCTAGGAGGAGGAAGGGCTGGCGGTTTTCTTCGCGCCCTTCGTGATCGTGAGATCGGCTCCGCGGCGTGTGACGACCCCGCCGAGCTTCGCGGCCGCGGTCCACGCGTTGGCGAACCTCTCCGCGGAGCCGGGCGAGTCGAACCTCAGCCTCCAGACGTAGGCGATCTCCCGACCGGCGCCATAGAAGGCGATCCGGTCTCCCCGCCACCCCGCGGCGAGAGCGTCGGCCTGGGCGGACGCCAGCGTGCGGCGCAGGAGGAACCGCACCCCCCATTCGCCGATCGTGTCGTTGTAAAGGGGCCGATAGCCCGAGGGGGTGAGGCTCCTCGCGTCCGACGCGGTC
>JBBROA010000196.1:0-3928 GCA_038229875.1 Thermoanaerobaculia bacterium
CCCGCGGCGGTCGAGCGCGCGGCGGCCGCGGGGGCGGTGGTTCTAGACGTGCGGTCCGGCGAGGCGTACGCGAAATCCCACCTTCCCGGATCGATCCAGATCGGCCTGTCGGGCCAGTTCGCGAGCTGGGCGGGGGCCGTCATCCCGCACGGCGCGCCCGTGATCCTCGTCGCCCCGGATCCGGCGGCGGCGCAGGAGGCGCGGATGCGTCTCGCGCGCGTCGGGATCGAAAACATCGCCGGAGCGCTTACGGGCGGCGTCCATGCCTGGCAGGAGTCTGGAAGAAGAGTCGCGTCCACCGCGCAGGTCGACGTCGAGGAGCTCCACCGCCGGGTTTCCGCTGGCGAGTCTCCGATCGTCCTCGATGTCCGGCGTCCCGGCGAGTGGGAGTCCGGCACGATTCCGAACGCCAGGCGGATCCCGCTCCACGAGCTCGCCCGCCGGGCTTGCGAGCTCGACGCGGGCGATCCCGTGCACGCGGTCTGCGCCGGAGGTTACCGGTCGTCTCTCGCGACGAGCCTTCTCGAACGCGCCGGTTTCACCAACATCACCAACGTGACGGGCGGGATGGCCGCCTGGACGCGAGCAGGCTTCGGCACTTCATAGGCGCCGCCCAGGGGTTCCGTCCGCCGAGCCCCGCGGGCGGAGAAGGGTCAACGGTCAACCGCTCTACTGGTCAACGGATCCGCGGCACCGGCACATCAGTTCGCACCGAGAGGAGTCTCCTGACCGAAGGGAAGGAGGAGCCTCTCGGTGCGGGAGCCGCAGCGAACGAAGGGGCCAGCCGGGCGGTCGAGCCCCCAGGCGAGCCGCCCGGCGGTGCCGTTCGCCCGCGGCGAACGGCAGGCCCCGCAGTGAGCGGAGGCGACGGTTATGCGGCCGCCCGATTCGGCACGATCTTCCGGAAGGCCGTCAGAAACGTCGCGGTTTCTTCCCGCGTACCGATCGAGACCCTCAGCCAGTCCGAGAGCGACGGGAACCGCCGTCCCACTTGAATCCGCTGTTCCCGAAACGCTTTGATCACCGGCGTGACGTCGGATCCCAGGTGAATCATCAGGAAGTTCGTCTCCGACGGGATGTAGCGCCGTCCGTCGCGGTCGAGCTCGGCGCACAACCATTTGCGCGTGTCGTTCAAGAGGCGGCGGTTCTTTGGAATGAGGTCCGCGTCCTTGAGGCTGGCGATGGCGATCGAAAGCCCGGCGAGGTTCACGTTGTCCCACGAAGCGTGCCCCCGAAGGGTCGCGGCGGTCGCCGGCGCGGCCACGCCGTAGCCGACGCGCAGACCGGCCATGCCGTAGATCTTGGAGAACGTTCGCGCGACGACGACGTTCGGGTGCCGCTCGATCATCGCCATCGCCGTCCTGTACCCCGGGTTCTCGACGAAGTGGTGGTACGCCTCGTCGATCAGGACCGTCGCCGAGGAGGGGACTTTCGCGACGAAGGCCTCGAGCGCATCGCCGCTCACGATCGTGCCAGTCGGATTGTTGGGATTGCAGACATAGACGAGCCCCGTGCGCTCGTTGCAGGCCGCCGCCATGCGGTCGAGGTCGTGTCGGTGGTCCGAAGTCAGCGGTACCCGTGTGGTGTCCGAGTGCGTGACTCCGGCATATGACAGGACCGCTTCGAAGGTGGGTTCGGCGGCCACGAGACTGCGGCCCGGCGCAAGCCATGCGGTGCCCGCCATGCGAAGGATGTCGCTCGAGCCGCAGCCGAGCACCACGTGATCCTCCGAGACGCCGTGATGCGCGGCGACCTTCGCCTTCAGCTCTTCCTCGAGCGCGCCCGGATAACGTCCCGCGGCGCGTCCCGCGCGGGCGAGAGCGTCGAGCGACGACGCGGACGGACCGTAGGGATTCTCGTTCGCGTCGAGCAGGATCCGATCGGTCAGCTCTCCCCGCGCCGGGGCGCCGAGAGCGCGCGAAACGCCGAACGGAGACGGGAACAGCGAGGCGCCGAGGGCCGCTCCCACCGCGCCGGCGAAGCGGCGCCGCGACATCGGGAAAGCCATGGGAAGCTCCTTTCGTTACGATCCGGTGCCAGGTTTTCGCCCAGTCTAGACCCGGAGCGATGAAGGGAGACGGCCGAGATGACGAATCTGCTGGAGGAGGCGCTCGAGGCGTGGGAGTTCGCGCGCGGCGGCGTCATCGACGAGATCCGAAACCTGCCGGAGAAGGACATGGCGTTCCGGCCGGGCGGACAGAGCCGCACGGTCGCCGAGCTCGCCCGCCACGTCCTGGAGTCGGGAGGCCTGATGGCGGGCGAGCTGTCCCGGCCCGACGGCGACTTTCAGCGCAAGAGCTACGAAGAGCTTCTGCGCGAGCACGGCCGCGGCACCGCGCGTCTTTCGAGCCGCAGGCAGCTTCTGGAAGCGCTGCGGCGCCGCCACACCGAAGGCGCGGCCCGCATCCGCAAAGCCGGCGAGATTCACATGCTCCAGCTCATCCGCCGGTTCGACGGGAAGATGGGCACCCGGCTCGCCTGGATGCACCACGGAATCTCGCACGAGGAGTACCACCGGGGCCAGATCGCGTTGTGCGCGCGCCTCGCGGGACGCACCCCCGCGCTGACGAAGAGGATCGAGGGTTCCGCCTGAGACGGGCTAACCGGGGAAGCGCCGCGCGTGGCCGGACCAGTGCCCTCGTGACGGACCGGGCCCCGGCCCGCCACGGTGGCCCCCGGTAACAGGCTGCTGGTCCAGGATCGGAAATCCGTTCGGGCCGACGCGGACGGGGTCGCTCCCGACGGCGCCGGGCACGATCGGAAAACCGTTCGGCCGCGCGAGGGGCCGCACTCGGTCCGGCCGCCGGACACCGGGTCCGGGCGCGTAGCCCAAGCCTCCGCCTCCGCCTCCGCCTCCGCCTCCGCCTCCGTACGCCGAGATGTACCCGAAGTCGTCGTACGAAGTCTCCGGCGGGGGAAGCGCCGGCGATCTCTCGGAGCGCGCGACCTCCTCGCGCTCATCCGCATCGAGGTCGTGCCCGAGGATCAGCACCTGCCCGTCGAGGGACCGGCGCGGCTTCCTAGCCGGACCGCTCGCGATCGTAATCCTCTGGACCGTATCGGCCGGCAGGCTCGAGAGCGCTCCCTCGGGAGCCCGGTGGAACACGAGCAGATTGCCTCGCTCCTCCGGCGGGTCGAGGGAAAGCACCACGCCGCCTCCGTGAAGCTGCATGGTCCAGAGGCGGTCCGCTCGCGCCTGCGAAGCGGCCGGGAGGATCGCGGCGAGGAGCGTTCCGAAAAGGAGGGTGCGTGGCTTCATGGCTTTTCCAATGAAAGGCAACGGCGGGCATTCGGCCGTCATTCCCGGAGCAGGATCGCTCCTCCCGCCCGGAGTACGATGGCCCTTCGCAAAGCGGAGGAGCCATGCGGATTCGATGGATCGCGCCGGCGCTGTTCCTTCTGGCCGGAGGGCTGACCGGGCAGACAGGGCAGACCGGTGACCTCGGCCGGATCGACTTCCCGACCTCCGGATCGGCCTCCGCCCAGGGGAGATTCGTCCGCGGCGTCCTCCTGCTGCACAGCTTCGAGTACGACGATGCCGCCGAAGAATTCCGGGCGGCCGAGGCGGCCGAGCCGGGCTTCGTCATGGCGTACTGGGGCGAGGCGATGACTGCGAACCATCCGATCTGGATGCAGCGGGATGCGGCGAAAGCTCGCGCCGCGCTGGAGAAGCTCGGCTTAACCCGCGAAGCAAGGCTCGCGAAGGCGCCGACCGCTCGGGAGCGCGCCTACCTCGACGCGGTCGAGACGCTCTATGCCGAAGGAGAGAAGCGGGACCGGGATCTCGCCTACGCCGAGGCCATGCAGCGGCTGCACGACGCCTATCCCGACGATCTCGAGGCGAAGACCTTTTATGCCCTGGCGCTCCTCGGAACTTCGCAGCCGAACCGCGACTTCACCATCTACATGAAGGCGGCGGGACTGGCGG
>JBBROA010000197.1:0-3917 GCA_038229875.1 Thermoanaerobaculia bacterium
CGCCGGGAGAGGGAGCGGAGCTGCGCTTCCGTCGAGCTGGTGACCAAGCTCGCATCGAGAGGAGTCTCCTGACCGAAGGGAAGGAGGAGCCTCTCGATGCGGGAGCCGCAGCGAACGGAGGGAGCAGGCCGGCGGTCGAGGCCGCATCCGGCCGAGCCGCCGGCCGGTGCCTTCGCCGCGCACGGCGAAGGCAGCTCCCGCAGTGAGCGAAGGCGACGTTCTGGTATGACTCCGGTCATGTCCCTCACCGTTGACCCTATCCTCGGGCGCGTGACGACGATTCTTCTGACGGCCCTCGCGTTTCATTCCGCGTCACACGGCCTGCCGGCGCCGGCCGCGGTCCGGAGCGCGCCCTTCCTTCCGCCGCGTGTCGTGAGTCTAGGGTCCGACCACAGTCCCACCGCTCTCGCGAGCGGAGACTTCAACGGCGACGGTCGACTCGACCTCGCCGTTGCGAGCGCACGATCGAACGATCTCGTCGTATTTCTCGGAGACGCCCGGGGCGGACTTCAGCGCGCCGGCGCGTTCCCCGCTGGGCCCGATCCCACGGAGATCGTTGCGGCCGATCTGAACCGCGACGGCACGCTCGATCTGGCGATCGCCAACCACGGCGCCCCGCTCGTCACCGTCCTTCTCGGAGACGGACGCGGCCGATTCCGCCCGGCGCCCGGCTCTCCGTTCCGTGTCCGAAGCACTCCCCATCCGCATACGATCGGGGTCTGCGACGCCGACCGAGACGGTTTCGCGGATCTCGTCATCGACAGCTGGGGGGAGAACCGCTTCACGCTCCTGCGCGGCGACGGCAAGGGCGGCTTCGCGGCGCCCGGCATCCCGATCGAAGCGGGCCGGAAGCCCTACCGCAATCTCCGTCTGGCGGATCTCGACGGCGACGGCCGGTGCGATCTCACCGCGCCGAACTTCGGGAGCGGGCATGTGACGGTCCTGAAGGGGGACGGCGCGGGGCATTTCACCGGCGCGTCCAACCCCCCGCTTGCCGGCGGACCGTCGCCCTTCGCGATCGACATTGCGGACGTGAACCGCGACGGCCGCCCTGACATCCTCGTGGCGAATTATTCGGGGCAGGGGACGGACCCCTCCGGCGACGGGCTGACGGCGCTCCTCAACGAAGGCGGCGGACGGTTCCGCCTCGGCCCCAGGATCTCCACCGGGAGAGCGTCCGGAGACGTCGCCGGCGGAGATATCGACGGAGACGGCTACGCCGACGCCGCGACCGCGAACCAGGTGGACGACACGCTGACGGTCGCGTTCGGAGGGCCGGACGGACTCTCCCCCGCCCGCACGGTCACGGTGCGCGTCGGCGGCCACCCGGAGCGCGTTCTGCTGGCGGATTTCAACGGCGATCATCGCGCGGACGCGGTGACAGCGAATCCCGAGGACCATTCCATATCGATCCTGATGAGCCGGTAATTCGGACACCGGAGGCGCCCGGCGCTTGCCCCCTCACCCCTCCTCTCCCCCGCTGTCGCAGGTAAAGAGGGGAGAAGTGAGCCGGCTCGCCTCACGAAGCCGTAGAGCCGTAGAGCGGTAGAGAGACTGGATCGGCCGGCGGCGCCGGGGCTATTTTCCGGTGGCCACCGTCCCCCCCCTGCCGGGCAGGGTCGTGCGGACGAGCTCACGAACCGGAATCTCTCCCGGTCTCGCCAGCGTCTCGCGGGCGAGCTCCGCCAGCGTCGGGAACGAGACGCCGTCCGCGCGCCAGTCGTCCAGGATCTGTTCGAACAGCGCGCGCCGCGAGCGGCCTTCGACTTCCGTGTGGATCGTGTGGACCTCCGTCCCCCGCGGCGCCCGCCGGTAAAAATCCCGCTGCGCCGCGTCGTCCGGAAGATCGTCCCAGGCGAGCGTCTCGTCGAGCGTCGGAAAAGTCGACGGGATCTCGAGCGTCCCAAACGTACGCCCGCCGGTTCGGGGAAAAAATGGCGGGCCCCCGCGCGAATTGGACGTGAAGAGCAGGCCGCGCTCCGACTCGACGTCGAGAGATTGAGCGTTCGCGGTCCAGCCGGGCGCCGCGCTCGAAGTCGCCGCGCTTCCGAAGATGCGCCGGTACTCCGCGTGCGCACGGTCAACGTGCTGCCGGATCTTTTCTTCTGGCCAGCGGTCGAGCCCGTCGTGCCAGCCCACGTGGTCCCAGCCGTGGACGCCCGTCTCGTGCCCGGCCTCCGCAACCGAGCGGATCTCGCCGGCGCAACGCTCCCCGATCGGCGGCGCGGGCAGGAGCGTCCCGTACAGCATTGTCGGGAACCCGTAGAGCGAGGCCGCGCGGCTCTTCCACATCTTCCGCAGAAAGCCGCGCCGCGTGAACACCCGTCGGGCGGCAACGCCCGAGCGGTCGGGCCCCAGCGTGAAGAAGAACGTCGCGCGGATGCCGCGCCGGGCGAAAACGTCCAGGAGCGCGGGGATTCCCTCCCGTGTGCCGACCAGCGTGTCGCAGTCCACCTTCAGCGCGACGCGCCGCGGCGCGGGATCGGCTGGAGGCGGCGAGCTCAACCCTTCGCCGGGCGCTTGTCCAGGTAGAAAGCGACGGTTTTGCGAATCGCCTCCTCCATCGGGACGCGCGGCTCCCATCCCAGGATTTCCTTCGCGCGCTTTACCGACGGCACGCGCGTCAGGATGTCCTGGTATCCCTCGCCGTAGTACTCGCCCGAAGACACCTCCACGATCGGAGTCTTCCGGGCCTTCTCGCCGAAATTCGGATGGGCGGCGACGGCCGCCACCAGCGCCTCGGCGAGCTGCCGCACCGAGAGATCGTTCGCGGGGTTTCCGATGTTGAAGATTCCGCCGTCCGCCGCGCCGTTCGAGTTCTCGAGGATCTTCATGAGGCAGTCGATGCCGTCCGAGATGTAGGTGAAGGACCGGCGCTGGGTCCCGCCGTCCACGAGCTTGATCGGCTCGCCGTACAGGATGTTGTGGAGAAACTGCGTGAGGACGCGGCTCGAACCCTCCTTCGGCGAATCGACGTCGTCCAGATGCGGCCCCATCCAGTTGAACGGCCGGAAGAGCGTGAACTTGAGACCTTCCTCCATCCCGTACGCCCAGATCACGCGGTCGAGAAGCTGCTTCGAGCAGGAGTAGATCCACCGCTGCTTGTGAATGGGGCCGTAGACGAGTGTCGAGCGCTCTTCGTCGAACTCGGGGTCCGGGCACATCCCGTACACCTCCGACGTCGAAGGGAACACCACGCGCTTCTTGTAGCGGACCGTCTGTTTGACGATGCGCAGGTTCTCCTCGAAGTCGAGCTCAAAGACCGCGATCGGGTTGCGAACGTACGCGGCCGGGGTCGCGATCGCGACGAGCGGGAGCACGACGTCGCACTTCTTGATCTGGTACTCGATCCACTCCTTGTTGATCGCGATGTCGCCTTCGAGGTATGTGAAGCGGGAGTGCCCGAGAAAAGGCGCGATCTTGTCGCTCCCGATGTCGAGGCCGGACACCTCCCAGTCGGTCGTGCCGAGGATCCGTTCCGTCAGGGCGTTGCCGATGAATCCGTTGACGCCGAGGATGAGCACCCTCATGGCGCCACCATTTCCGCGATGAACCGGCTGGCTTCCATTTTGTCCTCTCCTTCGCGCTGCAGCACCAGGACCTCCACGTATCGGTCGTCCCCGCAGGCGACATACAGCCGACCGGCTTCGGTCCGGATCTGGCCGGGGAAGTTGTCGTGCGCACCGAGGTTTGGCACGGACGTTTTCCAGAGAATCGTCTTACCCCCGAAAATATCGGTGAAGGCGCCGGGCCACGGATGCGTCACGGCTCGGGCCAGATCGTGCACCTGCCGGGCGCTCCAGGACCAGTCGATCCGCCCGTCTTCCGGCCTGCGGCGCGGAAACTTCGTGGCCCGGGTCTCGTCCTGCCGGACCCGGGGCGCCCGGCCCGCCGTGAGCTCCCCCAGGCGTCGCGTC
>JBBROA010000198.1:0-3899 GCA_038229875.1 Thermoanaerobaculia bacterium
GTTAGCGGTCAATCAAACGATGACCTTCTCCTGGTCAGTGAAGAAAATTAACGATGAGACGTCACGACCCACGGCCGCATACGGAGATACGTGGGTTTCTACCCGAGCGTGTCACGGACGTTGACGGCCCTGTGGATTACTACCAACAGTCGGACGCTTTTCTGAGCGAATTCAACGTTTTGGATCTATTACACTGTTGTCAATAGCCGCCCGATGTATACCAGAGAAAGTCGGGTGGATGTATACCACTCGAGCTTCTTCGAGGTTGTCAAAAAGTGCCAAAACGGGTGCGTCGAAACGCGAGAATCAGAGCTTGCAAAACAGCGAAAAACAGTCGCTGGAGAGTGTCGTTTTGCCTCCCTGTCCTGGCGGCTTTGATACTCTAAAGTGGCCCCACCTCCTGTCGTCATTCGGTCGCTGAGCGGCCATCGAAACTACGATTTCAGACCTGATCGAAGAGTCCTCTTGCGATGGATTTCCTGGATCGCCCGGATCAGATCGGGTGGTGATGAGCGACGGACCCGTCAGCGGCGGCTTCTCTGCTCTCGAAAGGCGCTCCGAAGCCGCCGCTGAAGTGCCTTCGAGAACGTCTCCACCGCACCTCCGGAGGTTCACCCGGAGTCGGCATGCGGGGCCGGGTCCTCCGCGCCGTTCTCTCTGCTTTGGAACGCGCATGCCCCCGGGTTCATTCGTCGTTGAGGGCGCGCAGATCGTCGAGCAGAGACTCGAGGGCATCGATTTGCTCCAAGAGACCCTCCGCTCGCGGCGTCTCCTGCCAGCGCTCGGATCGATCGTCATGATAGTCGCGCATCTCCGTCGCGGTCTGCGCGAGCAGCTCGGAGGCGTTCTCGATCGCCGATCGCCAGCGGACGCGACCGGGGATCTGCGACGGCGCCGGAAGCGCGGGCAGACCTTTTACGCGCAGCTGCTCGGCGTGGGCCGCCTCCCGTCGTCTCCGGTAGGCGGCCCTCTCGCTTCGCTTCGAGACAGGCTGTTTGAGCGCGTTGCTGTCGAACTTTCTTTCCTGCGGCACCGCGTCTCTCCTTCCGCATGCGTAACGTTACGATTCATCTGAAGGGATCCGGGTTCGATCCCCGGCCTGCGGTGGGGTCCCTCGACACCCCGCGCGTCCCGCAAGCACGGAAAGAGCGGGAAGGATCCTTCCCTCACTGAGAGGGTTTCGGGTCTTCATTGAGGGGCTTTGACACGGTGTCGCTGTCGGTAGCTGTCGCCGGTGATCGTCGTGATCCTCGCATGATGGGTCAGTCGATCGAGAGCCGCCGACGCCAGCAGTGCATCTCCGAACAGCTCGGCCCATTCGGAGGGAGCCCGGTTGCTGGTCAGGAGAAGGCTGCCGGTTTCATACCGCCGGTGGATGATCTCGTAGAGATCCTCAGCTCCGGTCGATTGAACCGGCCGCAGTCCGAAGTCATCAAGGATCAGCAGATCGACGGTGGCCAGTTTCTGGAGCCTTCGAGCGTGGGAACCGTCGGCTCGCGCGGCGAACAGGTCTCCCAGCAGCCGATGGGTCGGGGCGGAGATCACTCGGTAGCCGAGCCGGATCGCCTCGTAGCCGATAGCGCAGGCGAGGAAGCTCTTCCCGGTGCCTGTCGGCCCGGAGATCAGCCAGTTCTCGTGAGCGGGGATGAAGGCGCACGTCGCCATCTCCATCACGAAGCTCTTGTTGAGCGTGGGAACCGCCGAGAAGTCGAACTGGACGAGCCGTTTCTGACTCTCGAAGCGGGCGTCGCGCTCGCGCTGGAGCCAGCGGGTCTGTCGGCGCCGATCGAAGCCCTGTCGGGCCGCGGACCCACGGCGCCGCCGGCGCCCCGCGCGCGTCGTCGAGGAGAAGAGCGAGGAACTCGACGGGAGAGAGCCCGTGGGACTGGGCGTGGTCGGCGCGGGCTTCGAGCGTCTCGAGGATGCCCGAGAGCCGAAGCTCCTTGAGCTTGGGAAGGAGCGTCTGGCTCAACATCGCGGGCTCCCCTCCCGTGCCAGATCCGGTGCCGGTCGCTGAGGCTCGAACAGGTCGGCCGGAAAGAATTCCTTTGGAAAGAACTCCTGGATTCCGCGAGCATGGAGATAGGAGCGGGGCGAGGAAGCCACGGGCTCACCCGGGCCGTCCTCCCCCAGTGGGCTCCCGATCGATGGGGTTTCAGGCAGCCGCTCGTTCTTCGAGGGTTCATTCGCCGGGAGTTCATTCGGGGAGAGCGGGTCGTTCTCCATGCCGGCCGCCAGGATCGACTTGACGCGCGTGTAGCGGGGATCGCCGTAGTGAAGGGCCCTCAGGCACGCCGCCTCTAGCCGCTCTCGTCCGACCTTCTCCTCCAGCCCGACCAGCTTCTGTACCGCTCGCAGCTGGTCGAGCGGCCTCTCCGCGAGCAGCGCATCGACCGCCGCCTGGCACGACGGGCCGACCCGAGCCGCCCGATCGCGGCAGACCTCGGGCGTCCGCTCCAGGTAGATCGCTTTCTCGGCGGGGTAATGCTCCAGGCGGGTCCTCCGCTGGCCCCGCCCCGAAGCTCGGGGATGAGTGACCAGGAGCGTGAGACCGTCGTAGATCTGGACCGTTCCTTCGGTCAGGTGGACCTCGACGCTCGCGCCCACGTGGAGATGAGGCGCCGAATAGTAGCTCCCCTCCACCGTCACGTGGCAGTCGCGGTGGACCCGCGCCGTTCGCACCGAGAGCAGGCTGAACGGCTCGGACCGAAGCGGCAGGAGCGCGGCGACCTCGTCCCTGTGGAACCGCGCGAGCGGAGCGGCATGGGTCGTTCCGTGATCCCGCACTCCCGCCACCTCGCGGACCCATCGGCCGCCCCTTCGATTGGCGTCCTCGAGGCCAAGAAACTCCTGGCCCGCCCAGAAGTTCCGCTGGACGTAGTGGACGCCGCTCTCCACCTTTCCTTTCTGCTGCGGGGAAGCCGGACGGCACGGGTGGATCAGGCAGCCGTAATGCTGGGCCATCCGGCGATACGGATCCGACAACACGGTGTCGTCCAGCGCCGCCTGAAGGACCGCTGCCTTGAGGTTGTCGGTGACGAGCTCCCTCGGCACGCCGCCGAAGCTCTCGAACGCCCGGCGATGGCAGCCGATCCAAGTCGTGCGCGGGGCGCCAGTGGCGCCGTGGGTCCGCGGCCCGACAGGGCTTCGTCTGGTCGAAGACGAACTCGACATACTGATGGCGCGAGTAGCCGAGGGTCATCACGAAGCAGTAGACCGTCCTCAGGCGGTTGACCACCGGATCGAGGAGGCGGCCGACGGTTCCGAAGTCGATCTGGGCCACTCGACCGGGGGCCGTCTCGATCCGGATGACGGCCCGTCGTTCCGGAGGGCGCAGATGGCGAACGAAGCGCTGGACCGAGGAGTAGCTGCCGAGGTAGCCGTGGTGCTCGACGAGGCGCTGGTGAATGGCCGCCTGCTCGACCCTCTGTTCGAGCCACGCCTCGATCAGCGGTCGATACGGCTCGACCGTCGAGGGAGAGCGCGGCGGCGGCGAGGGCGGACCGAGGGCGGCGAGCAGTTGATCCGGATCGGGTAGCGGAGACGATGGGTCGAGATACCCCTTCTCCTCCGCGAGTTGCCGATACCGATGAACCGTCACACGCGAGTGGTGGAGATCGCGTGCGATCTCCCGTTCAGATTGGCCGTGGCGCAGCCGGTAGAGAATGTCGCCGATCACCTTCATGAGCAGTCGCTCCATGGGTCCTCCTTTGCCAGACGGTGGCAGAAGAGGACGGTCGGAGACAACGACGAAAAAAGCCCGACCGGGTGGTCTCTATCGGGCGATCTTCACTGGTCTACATCGGGCGATCACGACCGGTCTACATCGCGCGGCTCCCACTGGTATACTCTAGGGCGACCAGTGACACCCTGCGCGTCCCGCTCCTGCACCTGCTTGA
>JBBROA010000199.1:0-3794 GCA_038229875.1 Thermoanaerobaculia bacterium
CGACGCGCGCGAGATCCTGCACGAGCTGCGGGTCGTCAAAGACGCGTATGAGCTCGCGCTTCTGCGCCGCGCGTCGGAGATTTCGGCGCGCGCCCATATCGTTGCGATGGCGGCGGCCGCGCCGGGCCGGTACGAGTTCGAGGTCCAGCACGCGCTCGACGGCGCTTGCGGATCAAACGGCGTCCGGCGCATGGCCTACCCCTCCATCGCGGCGTCGGGACCGAACTCCGTTTTTCTCCACTGGGACCGCAACGACCGGCAGCTGGCGGACGGCGACGTCCTCTTGAACGATTCAGGCGCGGAGTACGGGTATTACGCGGCGGACGTCACGCGCACGTATCCCGTGAACGGGCGCTTCACGACGGAGCAGCGCGCCGTCTACGAAGTGGTGCTCGCCGCGCAGAAGGCGGCGATTGCGCGGATCCGTCCGGGCGTTACGCACGACGAAATCGAGCAGGCCTCCGCCCGGGCGCAGACCGAAGGGCTCGTGCGTCTGGGTCTTCTTTCGGGCGACGTGGACCGGCTTGTCGGGGAGCGCGCCTATTTCAAATTCACGAAGCACGGCATCTCGCACTGGGTCGGCATGGACGTGCATGACCCCTCCCGCTACCGCGTCGGTTCGGCGCCGCGCGCGCTCGCCCCCGGGATGGTCCTGACGATTGAGCCCGGCATCTACATCCCCGCAGACATGGCGGGTGTGGATCGCAAGTGGTGGAACATCGGGGTGCGGATCGAAGACACGCTCGCCGTCACGCCGGGAGGATCGGAATGCCTCTCGTGCGGCGCCCCGAAGGAAGTGGCGGACGTCGAGAGGGCGGTTCGGAAACGGGTTGATCGTTGATCGTTGAGCGTTCAGAGCTCCTCGAGGGTCGCCAACCGCCTGGTCTGGTTCGGAGGTGAACATGCAGTTCCGACAGGTCTATCGGGTGACCACGTTCGTGCCGCCGGAAAAGGTGGACGCCGTCATCGAATCGATCGCGGCGGTGGATCCGCTCGGGCACGGGCACTATGACCGCGTCTGCTGGCGTTCGGCCGAGGGCGTGGAGCAGTTCCGCCCTCTCGAAGGCGCGGACCCGACCTACGGCAAGATCGGCGAGGTCGCCCACTCCCCGACGGTGCGGCTCGAGTTCGTTCTTCCTCGTGAGCCCGAGACATTGCGCCGAGTCCTGGAGCTCGGACTCTTCCCGGCGCACCCGTGGGAAGAACCCGCGGTGTTCATCGACGAGACGACGGTGACGAGCCGCGAGAAGACCTGAGGGGTGAGGGGTGAGACGGAAGAGGGATAACTCCGCCCGTATTTCCGCCTAACCCCCAACCCCAACCCTCAACCTCTACTTCCTATCGCTCGTCAGGCACCAGGATCGTGACCTCCTCCTCCGACGCCCGGCACACGATAGGAGTTTCCAGAACACAATCCCCGTCCACCTGGACCTCGACGGGATAGCTCTCCAGGGAGCGGATCTCGACCGTCCGGCCGCGGACCGTCCGGGCGATCCCGTCTTCCAGGTGCCGCGACTTTCCGCGCTCCATCCGCTGGAAGAGTGAGAAGAATTTCCAGCGGCTGCGGCCGGAGAAGAGCAGAACGTCCATCTCGCGCGCCTCGAGCGAGGCCTCCGGGGCGATGATCCACTCTCCCGCGTAGCGCGAGGCGTGACAGACGACGGCGAACGTCGCTTCGTGGGGCACGCCGTCGACTACGACTTCCAGGCGTGGAAACTCGTAGCGGAAGAACTCCGGGGCGACCGTGCAGAAGATTCCGGCGCGGCCGAACCAGCGTTTCAGGAGCGGGCTCATGTGACCCATGATCCGTGCGTCGAGCCCCGCGCCGGCCCAGAGGAGAAACGGGCGGTCGTTCGCGGTCAGGAGGCGCACGCGCCGGCCGACCCCGCTGACTAAGAGCTCTTTCGCGTGGTCGATCGCGAGCGGGATCGAAAGCTCGCGCGCGAGGACGTTCGACGTGCCGCCCGGAAGCACCGCGAGCGGGACTTCCGACCCCGAGAGCCCCCACGCCGCCTCGGAGATCGTGCCGTCTCCGCCGCAGGCGGCCACAAGATCGATTCCGCGCGCGACGAATTCGCGGACGATCTCGGTGGCGTGGCGCGGGCCCTCGGTCGGCGCGTTGACGAGCTCGACTCCACGCGGTCTCATTTCCGCTATCAGGCGCGACATCCGCGTGCGGCGGTCTCGCTGCCCGGCGGTGGGGTTGTAGATCAGCACCCCTCTTTTCATGCCGCGCGGCGCTCCGGGCGGGCCGGACCGGCTTTGCGAAAAAAGATTCGTGTCGGGAAGGGCGGGAGAGGAGGGCCGAGAGAGCACGGCCGGGTCCCTGCACGCCCGGGGCCAGTCGAAAGCGGGATCAACGCCACGCCGTGTCTTTCCTCCGGTCGGAGGGCGAGTGGCCCGACGCGACGCGTGCCGATCTCGCCGCTCCTAGCAGCCCGTGGAAAAATGGATGCGGGTGTCGCGTTCGGGCTTTTGCAATCGGCGACAGGCGCCAGCGAGACTTTCGTCCTGCATGTCGGCCAGGGTCTCTTCTTGGCGTAACGCCGAGCAAACGCCCGTCCGCCCTGCGGGTTGCGGCGGCGCGGGGCCGTCTGCAACCTCGTTGACGCTCCGCTTTCTTCGACGCGCCTCTGCGGCGCGGGATGCGAACAGCATCGCCTTCGTCGCGTCGCCTCCCAGAGCCGGCCCGACAGAGCTGAAGCGCTCGCCACTCGTCTACCGAAGGCATACCCCGGCGGTAGAGAACGCCGGCTCTGCCGGCGGTCACCCATCCCACACCCTCTTTCCACGGGCTGCTAGAACAGCGAACCGTCGCGTGGAGGCGCGGTGATCCCCAGGTGCCGGTAGGCGCTGGCGGAGGCGATCCGGCCCCGCGGCGTGCGCTGAAGAACTCCCGCCTGGATCAGGTACGGCTCGTAGAGATCCTCGAGAGTGCCGCGATCTTCCCCGATCGAGGCCGCGATCGAGCCGATGCCGACGGGGCCGCCGCCGAACTTCTCGATGATCGTCGACAGGATCCGACGGTCCACCTCGTCGAAGCCGTGCTCGTCCACTTCCAGACGGGCGAGCGCCTGCCGCGCGGTCTCCAGATCGATCGCGGATTTTCCCGCCACCTCTGCGAAGTCCCGCAGGCGACGGAGAAGCCGGTTCGCGATTCGCGGCGTTCCCCGGCTCCGGCCCGCGATTTCCCTCGCCGCGTCGGGCGCGATCTGGATTCCCAGAATCTGCGAGGAGCGATCGATGATGAGGGCGAGCGAGGCCACGTCGTAGAAGTCGAGCCGGAGGGCGATCCCGAAGCGGGCGTGCAGAGGCTGCGACAGAAGCCCGGGCCTCGTCGTCGCTCCGATCAGCGTGAACGCCGGCAGGTCGATCTTCATCGTCCTCGCCATGGGCCCCTCGCCGATGAGGATGTCGAGCCGGAAGTCCTCCATCGCCGGGTACAGGATCTCCTCGACCGCCGGGTTCAGGCGGTGGATCTCGTCGACGAAGAGGACGTCCTTCGCCTGCAGGTTGGTCAGGATCCCCGCGAGATCGCCGGCGCGCGTGATCATCGGCCCCGACGTGACGCGTAGGCCCGCGCCCATTTCCCGGGCGACGATGTGGGCGAGCGTCGTCTTTCCGAGTCCCGGCGGTCCCGTCAGGAGAACGTGGTCGAGAGGATCTCCGCGGCCCTTCGCGGCGGCGAGGAAGACACCCAGGTTGTCGCGGACTTTTTTCTGCCCGATGTACTCGGCCAGCCACTGGGGCCGGAGCTTCGGCTCGACGGCAATGTCGTCGTCGAGCGCGGTTCC
>JBBROA010000200.1:0-3760 GCA_038229875.1 Thermoanaerobaculia bacterium
GCCCTCTTCAAGAACGATTTCATCGAGGTCTTCAACCGCGGGGCGTCGCCGGTCAGCCTCGCCGGCTGGTCCGTTCAGTACGCCTCGAGCACGGGGACTTCCTGGCAGGTGACCCTCCTTTCAGGCTCGATCGCGCCCGGGCAGTACTACCTGATCCAGGAGTCCGCGGGGGCGGGGGGATCGACGAACCTTCCGACACCGGATGCGATCGGATCGATCGCCATGTCCGCGACAGCCGGAAAGGTCGCCCTGGTCAACGGCACCGCTGCCCTGTCCGGCACATGCCCTTCCGCATCCGTCGTGGACGCCATCGGGTACGACGGCGCGAACTGCTTCGAGGGCGCGGCCGCCGCGCCCGCGCTGACCAACACGACCGCCGCCCTGCGGGCATCAAACGGCTGCGCCGATACGGACAACAACTCTGTCGACTTTACGAGCGGTGCCCCGGCGCCGCGTAACACGGCATCGCCACTGAGCCCCTGCAGCGCGCCTACCAGCCCGGGTGGCGCGGGCGCATCCGTTCCGTCGAGCGCGGAGCCCGGAGATGCCGTGCGTCTGACGGTCGCCGTCACGCCCGGGAGCAACCCGACCAGCACCGGGATGTCGGTCTCGGGCGACCTTTCCCTCATCGGAGGCTCCTCGACGCAGCCCTTTTTCGACGACGGCACCCACGGGGACAGCACGGCGGGAGACTCGGTGTTTTCGTACCAGGTCACCGTTGCCGGCGGAACCCCTCCGGTACCGCGGAGCCTTCCCTTCACGGTCACGGACGCCCAGCTGCGGATGGGATCCGGATTCATCGCGCTCACGGTCGCTCCCCCGACGCCGAGTCTGGCGATCCATGACATCCAGGGGGCGGGCGCCGTGTCCCCGTACACGGGCCAGTCGATCAAGACGACGCTGTCGGTCGTGACCGCACTGAGGAGCAATGGCTTCTTCATCCAGGTTCCCGACGGACAGGAGGACGGCGACCCGAACACGTCGGAAGGCGTTTTCGTGTTCACGTCGAGCGCCCCCGCTGTTGCCGTTGGAGACGCGGTTTTCGTGAGAGGCGTCGTCTCCGAGTTCATTCCGAAGTCCGACCCGAGCAGCCCGCCTACAACGGAGATCGTCTCGCCGGCCATCACGGCCTCGTCCTCCGGAAACCCGCTCCCTCTCCCGGTCACACTGACAGCCGCCGACACGTCCCCCTCCGGCCCGATCGATCAGCTCGAGAAGTACGAAGGCATGCGCGTCCACGTCGATTCGCTCACGGTGATCGCCCCGACCTCGGGCACCGTCAACGAGCCAACCGCAATGTCCTCGTCGAACGGCGTCTTCTATGGCGTCATCACGGGCGTGCCGCGGCCGTTCCGGGAGCCGGGGATCGAAGTCCCCGATCCCCTTCCCCCCGGCTCTCCGTGCTGCGTTCCCCGATTCGACGCGAACCCCGAGCGTCTGCGCGTCGACAGCGACGCCCAGCCGGGGTCCTCCGGCCTCGATGTGACGACGGGCGCCGTCGTCACGAACCTGACCGGTCCGCTCGACTACTCGTTCCGCACGTACACGATCCTCCCGGATCCGGCGACTCCTCCGGGTGTCAGTGGTCTTCACGCCGCAATCCCGGTCCCGCTTCCCGCGGCGAAGGAATTCACGGTCGGCTCCTTCAACCTGGAACGCTTCTTCGACACGGTGAACGATCCCGGTGTGAGCGACGTGGCTTTGACCGCCGAGGCGTTCGCTCGCCGGCTCAACAAGGCGTCGCTCGCGATTCGCGCGGTCATGCGCTCCCCCGACATTCTCGGCGTCGAGGAGATGGAAAACCTCACGACACTGCAGGCCCTCGCGGCAAAGGTCAACTCGGATGCCGTCGCCGGAGGCGGGCCGGACCCCGCATACCAGGCCTATCTCCAGGAAGGCAATGACGTCGGCGGAATCGACTCGGGCTTCCTGGTCAAGAGTTCGCGCGTCACGGTGATCGAAGTCAGCCAGTTCGGGAAGGACGCCACGTACGTTACGCCAGGCGGATCGACGGCGCTCCTGAATGACAGGCCGCCCCTCCTGCTGCGAGCCACAGTGGCGCCCGCCGCCGGCCCGGGTTTCCCGATCACGGTCATCGTCAATCACCTGCGGTCTCTTTCGGGCGTGGACGATCCGATCGACGGGAGCCGCGTCCGAGCGAAACGCCGCGCGCAGGCGGAGTATCTCGCCGGCCTCGTGCAGTCCCGGCAGGCAGCGAATCCGGAAGAGCACATCGTCCTGGTGGGCGACTTCAACGCCTTTCCCTTCAGCGACGGCTACGTCGACGTCCTCGGGACGATCGAGGGAAAGCCCACGCCCTCCGACCAGGTCGTCCTCACCTCCGAGGACCTCGTCAATCCCGACCTGACCGACCTCGTCGAGACGCTGCCGGCCGCCGAGCAGTACTCGTTTTCGTTCGACGGCAACGCGCAGGTCCTCGACCACATCCTCATCACTCAGAATCTCGTGGATCTCGAGAGCCGGTTCGCCTACGCGCGAAACGACGCGGATTTTCCGGAGTCGTATCGGAACGACCGAACCGGCCGGAGAGGGTCTCCGATCACGACATGCCGGTCGCCTATTTCGCTTTCCCCGAGGCGGACCTCTCAGTCGCCGCTGTCGCCTCGCCCCTGCCGGCGGTCACGGGAACGACGGTGACGCTCACCCTCACGGTCTCGAATGCGGGTCCCGGCGCAGCGACCGGAGTCACGTTGACGGACCAGATTCCCTCCGGTCTCACCCTCGTTTCCTGCACCGCAACGGGGGGTGGTGTTTGCGGAGGAACTGCCACCTCTCCCGTGGTGACCTTTTCCTCGCTCGCCTCCTGGCAGTCGGCGGTCGTGACGCTCACGGCGACACTCGGCTGCGATCTCGCGGACGGCGCGGTGCTCTTTAATACGGCGACCGTGGCCGGCGCGCCATTTGACCCCGTCCCGGACAACAACACGGCCACGACGTCGATCACCGTCTCGAACCCGGCGCCCGTCATTTCCGGGGCAGGCGTGGATCGCCCGGCCCTCTCTCCACCTAACCACAAGATGGTTCCTGTCACGGTCCGGTACGCGACGGAGGACAACTGTGGCAGCCCGGTCCTCTGCGGCCTGTCCGTCACGAGCAACGAACCGGAAAACGGACAGGGAGACGGCAACACGCCAACAGACTGGCTGATCATCGACTCCCACCACATCCGGCTTCGGGCGGAACGGTCCGGAACAGGATCAGGACGGGTCTACACGATCGCCATCCGGTGCGCGGATCCGGCGGGAGGCGCAGCGACGTCGAACGTGCAGGTCACCGTTCCCCACTGATGGCAAAGTCCGGGGCGGATCGCCGCCCCGGACGCGTTCCTGTTTCGTCCGCGCTCCTCTAACGGCAGCTCTTCTCGATCCGGCGCGAGATCTCGTCGCTGGACGGCGGATCTTTCCCGAGGCCCAGCGAATGCAGCTCCTCGCGCAAATCACGACCGTAGTGGTGAATGCTCTGCTTACCTGCGAACTTCGGGGTCTTGATCATCGCGTGGCGAAGACGAACCTTGCGTGCCTCCTCACCCCAACCCTCTCCCCGAGCCCGCGGCGAGGGAGCAGACCGCGCCTCAACCACGAGGATGACTACGCTCGCAGCGGGAGGAGTCTCCGGACCGCCGGGACGGAGGCGCCTCCCGCTGCGGGAGCCGTAGCGAACGCCGGGAGCAGGCGCGCGGTCGAGCCCACAGGCGAGCCGCTCGCCGGTGCCTTCGCCGCGCACGGCGACGGCAGCTCCC
>JBBROA010000201.1:0-3720 GCA_038229875.1 Thermoanaerobaculia bacterium
CTGTCCGAGGATCGAATCGGTGATGATCAGCGGCGTCGAGGCGGAAGCGAGCAGGCCGTTGCCGTAGTTACGGACGAGAGTCGGGCTGATTTTTCCCGCCCGCGCCGTAAAGTAGGAGTCCCCCTTTTCCGCGGTGTACTGTAGATAGGCCGCCTCGAGAGTGTCGTTGATCGTCGCGTCGACATAGCCGGAGAACGACGAAGAGAGTGCGCCGCCTGCGTGAAAGTGAAATGAGGGAGTCTGGAAGGCGGTCGATTCCCCTTCTTTGATCTCGTAGGTCCACTCCGCGTGGGTGGAGATCTGGTGTGAAAGGTCCTTGTCGAGCGAATCCCCTTCGATCCGGTGTCCCCGGCGCAGGAAATCCACCCCGTTCCCCGTCAACTGGAGGCTGGGGTAGGCGTGGCAGTGATTGCACGCGACGTTATACCGGCGCGACCACATCGCGATGCCGGAAGCCGGCGGAGCCTGGAGCATTCCCGCAACGAGCAGGAGCAATGCCGGCGCGAGACGAATCATCGAACGGGAGACCTTCATGATCGGCAATCCTTTCTATTTAAAAGCGTATGGAAGCTGCCTTCGGACGCCGTCGGAAATCGATGAAACTACGACGGCATTCGGCCGAGCAGAAATACTGTGTCGTACTTCCTTCGAAAAACTGATTGGCGCCTTCGGTCCGTATCACGCTGGAGCAGAGCGGGTCGCGCGCCGTGACGCCTGGCTGTTCTGAAGCGAGCCCTTCGGTCTCTTCACAAGTGTACTCTCCTCCCACCGCCTTGCGAAGACGATCGCACATCTTCCTTCTCGACCCCGTCGAATCCATTGCAGCAATCGACCGCGCCGAGGCTGAGGCGAGAGCGGAGCTTCTCTCGCAGCAAGTCGCGGAGCCGCCGAGAAGGTGGTCGAAATCGAGACCAGCGCCAACGACGCCGCGAAAAGCCGCGAGCGACCTGTTTGCTTCGAAGAGAGCGGGGCGTTCATTTGGCTCAGCTTACGAGATCGCCCGAGAATCGCAATGATGCAGGTGCACCACCTCGTCGTGCAGGAGTTCCGAATTAGGGCCCTTGCGCAAGCGCAGACGCCGAATCGAGGAGCGGCCGTCCAGATCTCACACGGAGGGCGCCCGACCATATCGCTCACGTTTTTTCCATCAAGAGTTTTGGTGGCTCCGCGACCCGATCCTCTCGGTGATCGGCAGGCGTTCATCGGAACGCTCTTTCGGGGAAAACGTTCATCGGAACCTCTTTCGGTGGTAGCGTAACGGAAGGTGCGGAATCGAAGGTCTGATGCAAACGCATCATTCCGATTTGTTACGAGGTGCGAGATCCTGCGATTGGTGGCGGACGCGCTGAATTCGCCTTGCCCGGGGAAACGATTGGAGGAACTTGATGCAAAACTCGGCGTCTCGAATTGGACTCGCGGGACTCTCTCTCTTCTGGGCCGGATGGATTGCTTTGAGCGGAACTTCATCCGCCACGCTCCCCATCCAGAAGAAGGCGAAGGACCTCGGCTTTCCGGCCGCAAACTGCCTCTACTGCCACAATGAAAAACTCCCGAAAAAGGGAGCGGCTACTCACAACGCGCGCGGCGAGTGGCTCAAGGCGGAGAAGCTCAAGCGGGGAGCAAAGGAAGTGGATCCGGCGTGGCTGAAGGAATACTCGGAGGAGAAGAAATAGAAGTCATCGCAATGTCGCATCGCGGAAAAGCGACGGAGTTTCCCAAAGGGGAGAAGTAGATCATGAACGCATCCGGAACGCCGGAGCGAAAGGGCCAGAATCGCCGGTCGTTCTTCGCGGTGCTCGTCGGCTCCGTCAGCGTAGTCGTCGGCGCCTTGATGGCGATTCCAGCGCTCCGCTTCTTTCTCTACCCGGTACTCCGAGCCATCGGAGGCACGGAGTGGCTGTCCGTGGGTAGCCCGTCGAGCTTTGTGGGCCCGGGGCCGTTTCGGAAGGAAGTCGAGATTCGCAAAGTCGATGGCTGGAGGGCGAGCACCGTCAAGCGGACCGTCTGGGTCGTCCGGGATGCTCAGAATGGATTAAAGGTCGTGTCGGACGTCTGTCCGCACCTGGGATGCAGCGTGCCCTGGCGGGACGATGAGAAGGAATTTCATTGCCCGTGCCACCACGCGAAATTTCGGGCGGACGCCTCGCTCATCAGCGGGCCCTCGCCCCGCAGCCTCGATCCGCTTCCCACGAAGATCGAAAACGGTCAACTGTGGGTCAAGTACCAGATCTTTCGGAATCTGGTTGCCACCCGGGAGGTCATCGGATGAGCGCGCGGGGCGAGCGCCGGGCGGGGAGCATCGGCGAATGGCTCGAGCAGCGCGTCGGATGGCGCAAGCTGATGACCGAGGCTCTCGATGAACCCGTGCCGGGCGGCTCCCGCTGGGCATACGTGTTCGGCAGCGGGCTCCTTTTCATCTTCGTCAACCAGATCGTGACGGGCGTGATCCTCGCGTTTTACTACGTGCCCTCGGTCGACCACGCCCACACGACCGTGAGCTTCATCCATAAGGTCGTCACCGGTGGCAGCTTAATCCGGAGCCTGCACTCCTACGGATCGAGCGTCATGATCGTGTTGCTGATGCTTCACCTCGTCCAGACGTTTCTCTACGGCGCCTACAAGTCCCGCCGCGAGTTGCTCTGGTTGGCGGGGTGTTTTCTTTTTCTCCTCGTCCTGGGGATGGGTTTCACGGGATATCTGCTTCCCTGGGATCGCCGCGCGTATTTTGCGACAGCGGTCGGGACGAACATCGTGTCGGAAATGCCGTTGATTGGGCCCTTCCTCAAGACTGTTCTGCGCGGCGGGGCCGAGATGGGGACGCTCACGATCAGCCGGTTCTTCGTGCTTCACGTGTTCGTGATTCCCGCACTCATATTTGGTGGGATCGGCCTTCACCTCTTCTTTTTCCGCAAACGCGGGGCGGCGGGCCCGCCGCTTCGGCCCGAAGAGACCGAAGCGCTCCCAACGCAACCGTTCTTTCCCGGTCAAGTGGTCAAGGACTTCGTCTTTGGGATCCTTCTCATCGTCGCGTTGGGCCTTCTCGCGAGTCTGTTTCCGGCCCCTCTCGGGCCCGTTGCGAACCCGTCCGATGCGACTTATGTCCCCCGTCCCGAGTGGTACTACCTCCCGGCCTTCCAGTGGCTCAAGTATTGGCGCGGGAGCGGCATCCTCGTGGGAATCATCCTCATCCCGATTCTCATCTTCGGGGCGCTCTTTCTTGCGCCATTCCTGGATCGCTCTCCCGAGCGCCGGCCGCTTCGGCGGCCCGTATCCGTTGGCCTGTTTGTCCTCGTGCTCGCGGGAGTGGTCTTTCTGGGCTATCAGTCCTATTCAGAAGACCGTCGGGATCCCGCGGTGCATGCGAAGCTCCTGGCTCAGGATGAGGCAGAAAAAGCGTACGCAAAGGCGCCGTTCGAGCCGGACGAAGGCGCGCTCGCGATCGGTTCGCCGTCCGGTCTCGTTCCGGCGAGCTTGACCGGACCGGCGGCGAAGGGTGCCTTGATGTTCGAAAGCGAAGGATGTTCAGCCTGCCATGGTGCCGGAGGCCGCGGCGGCGAAGGACTCCCGAAACTCTGGGGTATGAAGGATCGGTTTACCGAGACGCAACTCGTCGGGCTTCTTCGAAAGCCCCGGCCCGCGATGCTCGAGGGCGGCATGTCTCCCGTGACGCTTCCCCAGGCGGACGTCGAGAGCCTCGTCGCTTACATTCGCACCACGAAC
>JBBROA010000202.1:0-3620 GCA_038229875.1 Thermoanaerobaculia bacterium
TCGTCTTTGCTTTGCTATGCAGGTTCATCCGGGCCTCCTCGTTGGTTCGCTGCCGGCTTCCACCAACAGCTTCCCACCGCTGCGCCCGGGTGAACAACCTCTTGAGCCTTTACATCTAGCCGCGCCGGTTCAAGAGGTCCAGGAACTCCTCGCGAACCGGCCGGTTGTAGAAGATCCCGCGGATCGCGGAGGTCACCGTCAGGGCTCCCGGCTTCTTGATCCCGCGCATTTCGACGCAGAGGTGTCGCGCCTCGATGACCACCATCACCCCCTGCGGTGAGAGCTTCTCGGACAGAAATCCCGCGACCTGCTCGGTTAGCCGCTCCTGGAGCTGGGGCCGCTGGGCGTAGAAGTCCACGATCCGCGGCATCTTCGAGAGGCCGATGATCGTTTCGTTCGGGATGTACGCCATGTGAGCGTGACCGTAGAACGGCACGAGATGGTGGGAGCACATCGAGTAGAAGGGGATGTCCTTCTCGATAACCATCGCGGTGTAATGCTCGTCGTTCGGAAAGAGCGTCACCTTCGGCTCGGCGCCCTCTTCGAGCCCGCGGAAGAGCTCCATGTACATCTTCGCGACGCGTTCGGGGGTTTCCACCAGGTTCGGGTCGTTCAGGTCGAGGCCCAGGATCCGGAGGATGCCTTCGACGTGCTTCGCGATCTCGGGGAGCTTCTCCAGACTCGGAATGTGCGACTCGTCGCGGATGTCGCCGCTCATCGCCGAAACCTTCCGCGGCGAAGGGTGAACACGACGGATGCGCTGGATCGAGACGAAGCAATATCGAACATCGGATCTCCTGGACACCCTGTACGGGACACGGATTCTAGCAGCGCGGCGGAGAGCCCCCGCCCGGTCTGTCACACCGTTCGACCTCGCCGGCAAGAGTGTTTCCAGTTCTTCTGATCTCAAGCCTCAGCGAAAGTTCGGCGCGTGAGGGCAAGAAAGTCATTCAGCGGAAGCCATCTGCCGAGCTCGCGACAATCCTGTGTAGAGCTGCGAGTTTCCAGTGGAGCGACAGTTGCGCACGGCAGGTAGTCGGTTCTTCTTGATCAGGAGGAGATGACCATGAGGAAGAAAAGTTCCACCGCCTTGATCCACGCCTTTCTCTTATGCCTTGCGTCCGCGTCGGTCATCGCAAAAGAAAGACTTTCGCCAGATACGGTGGATCAGGAGGTCCGCGGTAGTCAATCGGGTGTTCCGTTCGAGACGGACTGCCTCCCCGCTTCAAACCGGGATTCGGCGAGCGAGAATCGAGTAGTACGCCAGGCGTCGCGCAGGCGAAGTCCCCAAATGATGAACGTGGCCGAATGCGACGCCGGGTGCGGCGGTGACTTCGACTGCTGGTACTCGTGTATGTGGAACAGTGCCGTCAGCGGCAGTTCCGGTGGGGGCGGTGTCCAGGCCTATGAATGCCGTGACACCTGCGCAAGTCCCTGTCAAGGCTCCGTCTGTTCCACGTCAACGATTTGCGGATCGAATCAGAACGGCAACCTGACCCGGTGCGTCGCTTGTTCGAACATCCAGCACAATCGAAATGTGAGTGCGTGCAAGGGCGCCTTAAGATGCGTCGATAGCGCGCGGCTCGACTGGCAGGCGTCGCTCGATTCCTGTCAGAGTAACTGAAAAGAGGCATTCATGATCACAATGTTGCTTTTGTTCGCCTTGCAGCAAGCGACGAATCATGGTCGTGGCGAGGAGCTGCGCCCGCTGACGCCGAATCTCGATCAGCTGGCTTTGGAACGCAAGTCCCTGAAGAAAACAGGTACCTACACGGCGACAGACGCGTCGGGGAAGACGGCTCTGACGGTCGATCGAGAATCCGCGGTCTATCCGAGGCAGTTCTACGAAGACCGCTATGTCTTCCGTCTTCCATCCGGAGACGTTTACGACCTTAACACTCGAAGCGAGAACAACGGGTTACTCCGTATCTCCCTTCGTCTGCCGGACAGTTCGATCATTTCGTTGCGAAGTGAGTCGACGCGCTCCAATGCCACCCTCACGTATCTCCAGCAGAGTGTTTCACTCGATCTGTCGAGATCTCTCAAGGGACAGCTGGACGACAGTCGCGGCTCGGACTTCCTGGCATCGCTCCCCCTGGGCGGCTACGCATTGGTCGGGGTGATCGATCACGTGCGCGAGAGTCTTTGCAGGCAGGCCGGCCTCTGCGGAGGGTCTCTGGACGCGATCCTCGATCTTTTTCGAGATCCCGGTCAGACAGGAGCCGATCCGATGGAGGCCCGGGACGAGCGCGGGTGGGAGCTTAAAAGTTACAACCAGAGCCGGATCGTTGAAACGGTCCCTCCCCCCCGATGAAGATCGGGAGCGCCATGGCGGAGGCGCCACTTCCCGCCTCAGACATCGTTTTACGGAAAGCCCGCGTGCTCCCCGCGACGAGTACCACCGCGATCACGGCCAGCGCGGCGACACTGCGCCAGAGGTCGGCGAACGTGGCCCCGCGGATGATGATTCCGCGCGCGATGGCGATGAAGTGGGTCGCCGGGAGGATCCTCGAGACGTACCGCAGAGGGCCCGGGAGTGAGGAGAGGGGAAAGATGTACCCGGAAAGCATGATCGACGGCAGCAGGAACATTTGCGCGAGCTGCGTCGCCTCCATTTGCGTCTTCGCGCGGGAGGAGATGAGGAGCCCGAGCGACAGGAGCGCGAAGAGGTACACGAGGGAGAGGGCAAACAGCAGCGGCACGCTCCCGTGGATCGGGACGCGGAAGACCAGTGTCATCAGCAGCAGGATGAACACGAGCTGGATGAATCCGAGGACGAGGTAGGGGAGCAGCTTCCCCAGGATGACGCCGATGGGGGAGGCGGGGGTGACCATCAACTGCTCGAGAGTCCCGCGCTCGCGCTCCCGGACGATCGCGTAGGCGGCGAGCAGGGTCCCGGAGAAGGTGAGGAGGACCGCGACGAGCCCGGGGATGAGAAGGTTCGCGCTCCGGGACTCCGGATTGAACAGAAAGAGTGGGTGCGCGCGCACCGGCAGATCGCGCGCGTTGGCGCGGCCGAGCAGCTCCTGAAGCGACTCCGACAGGGTCATGCCGTTCGCGGCGGCGAGAGCCTGCCCGGAGATCGAGGAATCCGACCCGTCGATCAGCACGAGAACGTCGGCGGGCTCCCGGTTGAGCCGCCGCCGCGCGTACTCCGGAGGGATCTCCAGGCCGACCGACGCCTGGCCCGCCACGATGCGCTCGCGCATGGCCGCGCGCGAGGGCACGTACTCGACGATGTCGAAGAAGCTCGTGTTCGTGAAGTCGCGAATGAGCGTGCGGCTCTCCTCCGTTCGCGAGAAGTCGAGCACGACCGTCCGGACATGCTTCACGTTTGTGTCGATCAGCCCGAACATCACGAGCTGAAACGCAGGGAGGATAAGGGTGAACCGGAGGGTCGCCTTGTCACGGATCATCTGCTTGGCTTCCTTTTTCAGGACGGCCAGAAATCCCCTCATGTCCGGCCCGCCGGCGCAGGTGCGGCCTCTGGAACGTCGCCCCGCTTTTCGAGCTGCAGCCGCGTCAGTCGGACGAAGACGTCTTCGAGCGACGCGTCGATCCGTCGGATGTCGACCGGCTCGCCGGCCGCTCGTTCGAGGTCGCGCGCGATCGTCGCGTCA
>JBBROA010000203.1:0-3587 GCA_038229875.1 Thermoanaerobaculia bacterium
ACCCCCCGGTGCCGCCCGCCTCTTTTAAATTTTGGGGTTTTGGGTTTTGGGTTTTGGGTTTTGGGGTTTGGGGGTTAAGGCGAAAATCGGAAATCGGAGCGAACTGCGGCTGACTCCTCACCTCGCCGGGCGGCCTCACGCCTCACCCTCACCCCTCACCCCTCACCGGGAAGCGCTGGCGGCCCAGTCTTCGAGCGCCTTCCGGTCCGCGCCTTTCAGCCGGCCGGCCATCCGCGGCGCATGTGACGCGACCACCGAGGCGTCGTCGAACGGCATCCGGCCGTACATTTTCCCGCCGGGCTCGTGGCAGGGCGCGCATCGCGCGGCGAGGATCGGTCGGACGCCCGAGTGAAATGCCGCGAGCGACGCGGGCGCCAGGACAGGCGCTTCCGCGGATTCTGAGGAAGCCGAGTTGGCCGCCGGCGCAGGCGGCGTTGCGGCGCCGCGCTCGCTCGCCTCGCGCCGCAGGAATCCGCCCGGGTGCGAGCCGCGGCCGCAGGAGGAATCGGCGGGATGCGTGAAGTGCACGAGGTCGCGTCCCGAAGGGGGATGCACGTACTCGCCCTTCAAAGCGACGCGATCTCCCGGCGCGAGATCAACCCAGACCCCGCCGCAGGTCAGGTCGTGGACCACATGGACTGGCCGGCGGATGTCGAACGTGATCCGGAAGTCTCCGCGGTCGGCGGCCGGCTGAACTGAGAGCAGCAGAACGTCGAGCTCCTCGAAGGATCGGCCGTTCCGGTGGCGGGTGCGCCGCGGCGGCGTTTCCACCCTCGCGATCGCGGTCACTTCTTCGTGAGGGTTCCCGTGCTGCGGCCGCCGGCGCGCGGAGGAAACGGCGGGCAGGGCGAGCAGGCCGGCGAGAAGAACCCAGGTCGCGCGCCGGACAGGCATGAGGGGAAGTATAGCCAGAGAAAACCGCCGGAGCGACGGGCGCGCTTGATACCGTTGTCGTGTGCCCGACGTGCTCGCCGCGATCGACCAGGGAACCACCGGTACTCGCTGCTTCCTGTTCGATCTCTCGGGCGGCGTCGTCTCCTCGGCATACCGCGAACACCGGCAGATCTTCCCGGCCCCGGGGTGGGTCGAGCACGATGCCGTCGAGATCCGCGACAACGTCGATCGGGTCGTGGCGGAAGCGCTCGCCGGCGCGCCCGGCTCCCGGGTCCTCGGCATTGGCGTGACCAACCAGCGGGAGACGGTCGTCGCCTGGGATGTCGGCACGGGTGAACCGATCGCGAACGCGATCGTCTGGCAGGACACGCGAACCGACCGCGACTGCCGCGAGTTGATCGAGAGCGGAATCGAGGAGCGGGTCCGCGCGCGCACGGGACTGCCGATCCGGACTTACTTTTCCGCCACGAAGATGCGCTGGATTCTCGCCGAGGTGGCCGATGCGGAGAGACTGGCGAGCCTCGGACGCCTGCGCCTCGGCACGATCGACGCGTGGGTCATCTGGAACCTGACCGGCGGCCCGGCGGGAGGCGCCCACGTCACCGATCCGACGAACGCGTCGCGGACGCTCCTCTGCGCGCTGGAGACGCTCGAGTGGGATCCTGAGCTGATCGACCGCTTCGAGGTGCCCGTCGGCGCGCTGCCGCGCATCCGGCCTTCGATTCCCGCGGAGCCGTATGGCTGGACGTCACCTTCGGGAGCTTTCGGCGCGCGCGTGCCGGTGTGCGGAGACCTGGGCGATCAGCAGGCCGCTCTTTTCGGGCAGGCGTGCTTCTCGCCCGGCGACGCCAAGAACACCTACGGGACCGGGTCGTGTCTGCTCCAGAACACCGGCGAATCCCCCAGCGCGAGCCCCTTCGGACTTCTCACGACCGCCGCGGGCGCGCCGACGGGAGTTCGCGCGTACGCGCTCGAGGGTTCGGTTGCCGTCACCGGATCTGCGGTCCAGTGGCTGCGCGACGGACTCGGGATGATCGCGAGCGCGGCGGAGACGGAACCGCTCGCCCGCTCGGTGCCCGACAGCGGAGGCGTGTATTTCGTTCCCGCGTTCTCCGGCCTCTTCGCGCCGCACTGGGACATGAGCGCCCGCGGAACCATCGTGGGCCTCACCCGGTTCGCAACGCGCGCGCATCTGGTGCGCGCGACACTCGAGGCGATCGCGTTCCAGAGCCGGGAGGTCCTCGAAGCCATGCTCGCCGACACGGGCCGCGCGCCCTCCGAGCTGAAGGTGGACGGAGGCGCCACGATCAACGATTTTCTGATGCAGCTCCAGGCGGACGTGCTCGGCCTTCCGGTCGTCCGGCCGGCGATGCTCGAAACGACCGCGCTCGGGGCGGCGCAGGCGGCGGGTCTCGCGATCGGAGCGTACGGCGCGCTGGCCGACCTTTCGCGGCTCTGGAAGCGGGACCGCCTTTTTGAGCCGGAATGGACCGCGGACCGGCGCGAGGAGGCATACCGCGGATGGAAGCGGGCGGTCGAGCGCTCCCGCGGCTGGATGGAAACCTGAAACGGGGGTCTCCGCGTTCCTTGCGCCATGTTCCTTGCGCTCGTCGCCTTTCCGGGCGCCGGAGTCGTCGGTCGGGACTTTGAAGCCCGAGGACGTCGGAAAGCTCGCCTGGGGGCTCTCGCGCTCAGGCTCGTGGTTCCGTCGAGATACTGGATCGACCGGCACCTCACGGCCCCGGGGGGGGCGTCGCGACAATCAGATGGGGATGGAACTGCGACTCCTCGACTCCTCCGGCGCGGTAAATCCCTGAGAATACGGGCCGGATTGCGGTGGCCCGGTCCGGGATGCAATTCCCGCGCGGCGCCGGCGGGCGCCTCCGGTTATCCTCTTCCGCACGCTTCCGGAGGACGCACCCCATGCTCGACCCCAAGGAACTGAGTCTCGAGGAACTGGTTCGGCGCGGCCGCATCGGGCTGCGGTCGGGACAGTACGAAGTGGCGAACGCCTGCCTGTCGGAGTACTGCGACCGGCAGCTGCGCGACAACCAGCCCATCTCGGGACCCCTCCTCGCCGACTACGCGCTCGCGGTTGCCCACACAGGGGATTCGAAAGAGGCGTCGCAGATCTGTCTCTCGGCGCTCGCTCACGAGAAAAAAAACCCGGACGTGTACGCCGCGCTCGCGCGGATCCACGGCATGTCCGGGTCGCGCAGGAAAGCGGTCGACGCGATCGACCGCGGGCTCGCGCTGTCTCCTCGGCATCCCGGACTTCTCGCGGTGCAGCAGGACCTCGGAGTCCGCCGCCCGCCTCCGATTCCCTTCCTTTCCCGCGACAACCCGTGGAACGTCTGGCTCGGCCGCGTTATGGGGCGGGTCCGTCCGCGCCGCGGCACGAGGGTTGCCTGATCTAGAGCGACTCAGGGATTCCGGGGTGTATCCCGGAACCCCACCACCCGCGACAGCCGCCCGTCCGCCGCCAGATCGCCGAAATTCATCCCGGTCGCGAACGCGGTTCCATCCGGCCCCTCCACGCGCCACGAAAACCTCACGTCGCCATGGCACTGCTCAACCGGGCCCGACCGCACCAGGCGGGCTCCCGGCGGCGACCTCGCGAGCACCGTTTCGATGTGAGCGTCCAAGGCGTCGTGGCCGTTCACCGAAGCGAAGGGATCCCGGAACGACGCCGC
>JBBROA010000204.1:0-3548 GCA_038229875.1 Thermoanaerobaculia bacterium
GGCGCGGAAACTTCGTCGCCCGGGACTCGTCCTGCGCGACCCGGGGCGCCCGGCCCGCCGCAAGCTCCCCCAGGCGGCGTGTCAACACCGCGACCGCGGCCGCCGTGACGCGCCGCTGCACCTCGAGGGCCGTGTCGTCAGGTCCGATCGGGACGGACTGCTGGTCCACGATGTCGCCGGCGTCGGCGCGTGAGGTCATGGCGTGCAGCGTCGCGCCCGTCTCGGTCTCGCCTTTCAGCACGGCCCAGTTCACGGGCGCGCGTCCGCGGAACCGCGGGAGGAGAGAACCGTGAATGTTGAACGCACCCAAAGACGGCAGCCGGAGGAGCGCGTCCGGAAGGAGCCCCCGGTAGTAGAAGGAAAACAGGAGGTCCGGGCGGGAGGCGCGGACGCGCTCGAGCACCCCCGGCGCGCGTGAGTCTTCCATGATCTCGGGCTCGATCCCACGCGACCGCGCGAGCTCGGCGACGCTCGGGAACCATTGCGCCTCCGCCGGATCGTCTGCGTGCGTCGCGACGAACACGACGTCTGCGCCCGCATCGAGCAGGGCCTTCAGGCACGCGTGCCCAGTGTCGGAGTATCCGAAAACCGCGACGCGGGTCAACGCCGGACCGCCGGGGAGGCGTCGGCGGCGGTCGAGTCCGATTTCTGACTCGCGACGCCCGGAGCGGCCGACTCCACGCGGGGGGCCGCCTCCCCGCGCAGACCCCAGGCGCGCCGCACCGAAAAACGCGGCCGCCCGCGCACCTGTTCGTAGATGCGCCCGACGTATTCGCCGACGATTCCGAGGCCCGCCATGGCGATCCCGAGAAGCGTGAACAGAATGGCGAACAGGGTGAAAACGCCCTCGACCTCCGCGCCGACGATCAGCCGCCGTACGAAGAGAAAGATGCCGAAGCCGATCCCGCCGAGAGCCACGAACGTGCCGAAGATCCCGAAGAGCTGGAGCGGAACGGACGAAAAGCCGGTCATCAGGTCGAAATTCAGCCGGACCAGCCGGTAAAGCGAGTATGCAGATTCGCCTCCGGTGCGGGGCGCGTGCGCCACTTCGATCTCGGTCGGGTTGCGCGCGAAGCTCTGCCCGAGCGCCGGGATGAACGTGGCCGAGTCCTCGGTCCGGTTGATCTCGTCCACAACGTCCCGCGAGTACGCCCGCAGCATGCAGCCGAAGTCCGTGAGTCGCATGCGGGTGATCGCCACCGTCACGCGGTTCACCACGAGCGACGCGAAGCGCCGCGCGAAAGAGTCCTGCCGTGAAACGCGGACGCCGCCGACGACGTCGTATCCCTCTTCCACCTTGGACAGCAGCCTGGGAATCTCCTCCGGGGGATTCTGGAGGTCCGCGTCCAGGGTCACGATCACGTCGCCGGTCACGTCCCGGAATCCCGCCAGAATCGCCGGATGCTGTCCGAAGTTCCTGGAAAGCTCGAGGACGCGCACCACGTCGGGCCGCCGCGCCGCCCAGGCCTTCAGGATCTCGAGCGAGCGGTCGCGGCTGCCATCGTCCACCAAGAGGAGCTCGTACGGCCCGGCGAGCCCGTCCATGACCGCGAGCGTCCGGCGGAAGAATTCGTCGAGGTTCGCCTGCTCGTTGTAGACGGGGACGACGACCGAGATCTTCATGGAGTCCGGCCCGGAGTTTTCATTCGCGCAGGCGATCTTAAGCTGTCGGCGGTCACGTGTCAGCTGTCAGCTGTCAGCCGGAACCACGGCCCGTCAGCCCCGAAACGCGGTCAGGACGCCCCGGATCGCATCGATCGCATCGTCCTGGTCCGCGTCGGTCAGCCCGGGAAAGAGCGGGAGCGAGACGATCCGCTCCGAGACGAAGTGCGCGTCCGGGAAATCGTCCGGCCGCCAGCCGAATCGCTTCGCGTAGTACGAGAATTCGTGCGCGGCCGTGTAGTGCAGTCCGGTCCCGATGTTGCGCGCTTTCAGCTCCGCCATGAACTGGTCGCGTCCGATCGTCAGGCGGTCGACGTCCACCAGCGGCGTGTACAGGTGCCAGGCGTGTCGCACCGGGTACGGGACCGGGTTCGGGAGGATCAATCCCGCGACGCCGCCGAGCGCGCTGTCGTAGCGGCGCGCGAGACGCTCCCGTTCGACTAAAAATCCTTCGAGTTTCTTCAGCTGGTGGAGGCCGAGCGCGGCTTGAATGTCCATCATGTTGTACTTGAAACCGGGCAGCGCGACGTCGTACCGCGGGCTCCCCGCCTTCGCGAACCTCTTCCACGCCTCCCGGTCCATCCCGTGAAACTTCAGGAGCGACGCCTTCTCGAATACGGCCTCGTCCGACGTGACCACCATCCCGCCCTCGCCCGTCGTCATGTTCTTGTTCGGATGAAACGAAAAAACCGACGTCGTCGGGAACGACCCGATCTTCCGCCCGCGATACTCCGAGCCGACCGCGTGCGCGGCATCTTCGAGCACCGCGACCCCGCGCCGGGCGGCGATCTCCAGGATCGGGTCGAGGTCCGCCGCCTGGCCGACGTAATGCACCGGGAGGATCGCCTTCGTGCGCGGCGTGATCTTCCTCTCGATCTCCCCGGCGCGGATGTTCAGGGTCGCCCTGTCGATGTCGACCAGCACGGGAACGGCCCCGCAGTGCACGATCGTGTTGAGCGTCGCGACGAACGTCATCGGGGTCGTGATGACCTCGTCTCCGGGACCGACACCGAGCGCCAGGAGCGCGACATGGAGGCCGCCGGTCGCGGACGAGACGGGAACAGCGTAGCGCCCGCCGACGTACTCCGCGAACTCCGCGGTGAACCGCTCCACCTTCGGTCCTGTCGTGATCCAGCCGGACTTCAGAGTGTCGATGAGCTCCGCGATCTCCTCCTCCCCGATCGAAGGGCGGGCGAACGGCAGGAAGTCCTTGCGCACGGCCGGGATTCTAGCCGCGACGTGCGGCGGCCCGGCGGCGGGCGAGCCACCTGGACACCGCGTAGCTCACGAGTACCCACCAGAGAGTGCCGAGGGTCCCGAAAATCAGAAGCGGCTGATCGAACCGCCACAGCATGCCCGTCAGGATTATGGAGAACGGAAAATCCACAACCGTTAGTGCTTCCCATCCGCGCTCGATCTTTCCGACGGAGATCAAAAGGCAGGCCAGAAAGTGGAGTCCTGGCGAGAGGAAGACGAGCAGCCGCGGCTAGAGCGATTGGTCCGACACGTCTAAACCTTTGTCGGCCCCGCCGGGGCCCCGCGAACCGAGCGCCTCGCGAAGTACTCCGTGCCAGTCGCGCAAAGCACGACCCAGAAGAGGCCGAGGAGAGTGCCGGCGACGACGTCGGTGAGCCAGTGGGCGCCGAGGTAGACCCGGGAAAAATCGACGGCCAGGATGAGAGGGATCGCGCCGGCGACAGCGGCCACCCGGTACGCGCGCTTCTTCGTGACATGGAAGACGAGAGCCGCGATGCCCCCGAAGAAGAGGGTGCACATCGTCGCGTGGCCGCTCGGGAAGCTGAAGGTCTTTTCCGTCACGAGGGCCGGCCAGAGGTCCGGGCGGTGCCTGTGGAACGCGATCTTCATGATCGACTCGAGAGCCCAAC
>JBBROA010000205.1:0-3544 GCA_038229875.1 Thermoanaerobaculia bacterium
ACTCGCCCCTCCCGGGCGCGAGTCGCCGATTTCTCCCCGCGCCCGTCCGCCCGCCGGGGGACGAGCACCCTTCCTGGCCGGCTCCCCGTCGCTTTCCCGTCCTCCCAGACGGTCGCTCCGTTCACCACCACGAGCCGGATCCCATCCGAGAGCGTCTCGGGAGCGGCGAACGTCGAACGGTCGATCACTGTGGTGGGGTCGAAGAGGACCAGGTCGGCCCGGGCGCCGGGTCTCAACGTTCCCCGGTCGGCGAGCTTCAGCCGCTTCGCCGGCATCGAGGTCATCTTGCGCACCGCCTCCGGGAGACTCACCACCGCCTTCTCGCGGACGAAGCGGCCGAGGACGCGGGGGAACGTTCCGGTCCCGCGGGGATGCCGCGAGCCGATTCCGCCGTCGCTCGCCACCATCACCCACGGCCGGCGGTAGAAGGCGAGCACGTCCTCCTCGCGCATCGAGTGTCCGATCACGTTTGCGCCACCCTCTTTGACAAGCCGCGAGAAAAGCGCGACCGGGGTGGTCGATTCCGCGGTCGCGATCTCCTGAAGAGTCCGATTCTCGTAGTCCGGGTGCGTCTTGCAGCGGCTGATGGTCACGCGGTCCGCGCCACCCACGTCCGCGAGAGCCCGCGTCACGCTTTCCGGGTCGTCGTACTTCTTGTTGGGGACCAGCACCTCGAGGTTCGCGTGCCACGCGTCGTACGGGTAGCAGTCCGCGGTGACGTCGACGCCCCGCGCGCGCGCGGCCTCGATCAGCCGCACGACCTCGGCCGTCTTCCCCCAGACGCCGACGGTGCCGAGCTTGATATGATAGAACTGGAGCGGAAGTTTTGCCCCCTCCGCGATCGCGATCGCTTCGGTGAACGCCTCCATGCTCTTGTCAGCCTCGTCCCGCGTGTGGGTCATGTAGAAGCCGCCGAATTCCGCGGCCGCTCGGGACATGCCGATCAGCTCCGGGGTCGTGCTCCAGCTGCCGACCTCGTACTCGAGCCCCGAGGACAGACCCGCGGCGCCCTCACGCATCGCCTGAGTGACGAGCTTCGCCATTTGGTCGATCTCCTGTGCGGTGGCCGGCCGCCGGTAATCTTCGCCCATGACCCGGCTGCGGATCGTGGCGTGTCCGACGAGCGACATCAGGTTCACGGCCGCCGGGGAGCTCCTGCGCTCTGCGAACCACTCCGACAGCGGCCAGGGAGACTCGCCGTCGGCGCCCACCACGAGCGTGGTGATGCCCTGCGAGATCTGGCTCTCGGCGAGCGGATCTCCCTTTAGGCCGCCGGTCGAGTGGTTGTGAATGTCGATGAATCCGGGGGAGACGACGAGCCCGCGGCCGTCCACGATCCGCTCCCCGCGGCGAGGCTTGAACGCGCCGACCGATCGGATTTCATCCCCGCACACCCGGACGCCGCCTCTGCGCAGCGGCTTGCCGGATCCGTCGGCGATCGAGGCGCCGGAGATCACGAAACAGTCAGAGGCGCTCGAGGCTCCGGCCAGAGAGGCCGCGAAAAAGACGCAGGCGCCGAAAAGGGTCCGGATCGATCGGGTCATTGGGCCTCCCTGGATTTCGAGGACGTAGTCGTCATTGCACGAGCCCGGCGCCGAGGCCGGGAGCCGATGTCACCGTCATCTCTCCGTCCGTGACCGTGAAGCCGCCGCGCGCGACGTCTTCCAGCAGATCGAAGCTTCCGTCGAGATCGAGATAGCGCGTGGCGGGGCAGGCGAGTGCGGCGTGCAGGGCCGCCGCGATGCCGATGACGCTCTCGTCCATGCACCCCCACATGAGGTCGATTGCGGCCGCGTCAGCGATCGCCCCGATGCGGAGCGCCGGCCGGATCCCGCCGCACTTCATCAGCTTGACGTTGAAGATGCCCGCCGCGCGGACGCTCGCCGCGAGAGCGAGCGCATCGCGCTCGTCGAGCAGGCTCTCGTCCGCCGCGATGAGGGAGCGCCAGCGTTCGGGCAATTGCCGGAGCCCGTCGTTTCGGGGGTGCACCGGCTGCTCGAGAAAATCGAGGCCGTGCGCCTCGGTCTCCCCAAGGAACCGCACCGCTTCCGCCGGTGTGTACCCGACGTTCGCGTCCGCGCGCAGGCGCACGTGGCTGCCGAACCGGTCGTGCAGCCGGCGGATGATCTCGATGTCCTCTTCGACCGCCTCTCCCACTTTGACCTTGAGGATCCGGAAGCCTCGCCCGACGAGCTCCTGGGCGAGCGCGATCGCGTCGTCCGCGGGTTGAATCCCGATGGTGACGGAGGTCGGCAGGCTCGCGTGCACGCGCCCGAGCGCGTCGGCTAACGGAACACCGAGCCGGATTGCGAAGAGGTCGTGCAGCGCCATGTCGAGGGCGGCGAGCGCGCCGGGGGAGTGGCGCATCCGCCGGCGGGCTTCCTCGCAAAGCGTGCCGATGCGCAAGACGTCCTGTCCTCGCAGCCAGGAGAGCGAGTCCTCGCCGAGGCTCCGCTCGCAGGCGGAAGGCGTCTCGCCGGTGACCGCGGCTTCCGGGGTGGCGGTGCCAAGCCCGACGACACCTTCGTTGGTTTCGAGCTGCAGCAGGAACAACTCGACGCTGTCCGTCGTCCGGCCCGCGACGCGGTACGGGAGGCGCAGAGCGATCCGCTCGCGCCGCAACCGCGTCCGCGTGATTCTCACGCCGGGATTCCCACGAGCCGGCGCACCGCCGCGACGAGCGGCTCGACGCCTTCTTCGAGCGGGCAGACCACGGGGATGCCGAGCCGTTCGGCCAGCTCGTCGCGCACGGTCTCGCGCGAGTCGCCGAGCCCGTGCGTGTTCAGGGCCACGCCGATCGTGCGTGCGCCGAAGGAGCGGATCAGCACGATTTCTTCCTCGACCGGCGGAATGGGAAAGTCGAGGCCCTCGAGCCCCTCGAATTCGATCCGCGCCGGGGCGTGTTGCAGCACGGCCGAGCGGGCGCCCCCCGAGAGAATCAGCTCCGAGCCGCACGGCCCCGACGGGTTGCGCAGCGCGGACTGGCCTTCCAGAAAGATCACGTCGGGCCGCGCTTCGCGGGCGCAGGCGAGCACAGCGTGCTCGAGCTCGCCGGACACGAAGTCGTTCGGCGTCGCGTCGAGAAGAAATCCCCACCTCCCGCCCTGGAGCCAGCCCGTCTGCCCGGTGAAGACCATCTCGGCGCGCATTCCCGCGCGGCGGCAGGCTTCCGTGAGGAGCCTCGCCGTCGTGCGCTTCCCGACGGCGCAGTCGGTTCCGAGCACAGCGACCCGCGGGATCGCGAGATTCCGGATCTCTCCCGTCCAGAAGTGCAGCTCCGACACGGGTCGGGGCCGCCGCACGTCGGTGATCGAAACCTTCCGGCGCGCTGCCGCGGCGGCGAGCGCCGGATCCTGGGAGACGAGCTCGTGAAGACCGTTCACGATCGAAAGACCAGATTCGATCGCTTCGGCGAGGGCGGACCGCAGCTCGGGCGGAATGCGCCCTCCGGACGTCGCGATGCCAACGACCGCGAAGTCCGGGCGGTCGGGCAGAGCGGCGAGCGCGTCGCGCAGCGAAGCGAAGACCGGGATGCCACGCGAGA
>JBBROA010000206.1:0-3543 GCA_038229875.1 Thermoanaerobaculia bacterium
ATTTCCCGGACCTCCTCCCGGACGACCTCGATCCCGGGGAGGCTGGACAGGGCGGCCGTGACCGCGGCGGCGAAGACGTCGCGGTCCATCGCGAGCGCGTCGCCCGCCGGCAGCGCCGCGGCCCGCGCGCTTTGGACAATGACGGAGTCGAGCTCCTCCATTTCGCGCTTCAGAAGCCCGACGGCATTCAGGGGATTGTCGGACCGGAAGGAGTTCGAGCACACGAGCTCGGCAAACCGGTCCGTCCGGTGCGCGGAAGTCGTCACCTTCGGACGCATCTCGTACAGACGGACGCGATGGCCACGGCGCGCGAGCTGCCACGCGCACTCCGAGCCCGCGAGCCCGGCGCCGACGATCGTGACGGGAGGATTCACGGCGGGAATTCTAACCGCCGGCCTTCGACTTCCTCCGGGCGAGCGGCACCACGAAGCGGATCGACGTGAGCCGGGGCGAGAACGCCGCGATCTTGTTGTCGACCAGACCGGCGGCGAGGCCCGCCTTCTGGACGTCCAGCCACATGTAGGGAAATTTCAGTTCCGCGGCGAAAGGCTTCTTCGGCAAGACAGCCCAGAGGGATCCGGAGCGGGCCAGATGCTTCTCGAGTGTCCGGAAGAACCCGGAGAGGGAGCCCTCCGCCGGGACCTCCGCGAGAATCCAGGCGATCGGACCGGCCGGGACCTCACGAACCCGCTCGACGAGCGGCCCAAAGATCTCGCGGACCGTCCGGGTGAACTCGGGAGACACACCGACGGCGAACGCGGGAGCGTCCCCCGGAAGAGAGAACTTCGCCCACGGCGCGTTCGTCAACTCGGCCGTTCGTAGATCGGGACGAGGAAGACCGCTTCGAGGTCCGGCCCCACAACCGGCACGGACACGGCGAGCTGCCAGTACGTGCACTGGTCCTTCGAGAGGTCGGTCCCCGGCTGACTGGCGGGCACGTCCATCGTGATCGGAAAAGACGTCATCGTCCCTTGGGCGAAGGCGGGAAGAGACTGCGTCGCCGACCAGGCTTCGTAGGCGCGCATGGCGGCCGCGGCGGCCGGGCCCCGCGCAACATCCTCCGCGCTTTCCGTATCACCCGCATCGGCCGACGTATCGTTCAACCGCTGCTCGATTCGCCGCAGCGTCACCGATGGCGGCCCGTTCGGCCGCATCGCGCGCGTCGTCTGGAAGACCGCTTCGAAACGGCCGCCCGTGAAGGAGGGAAACGACCTCCAGGCGAGCCTCGGGGTTCCGACGCGGACCGCCTGCACCATTTTGCGGAGCGTGTCGTAGAGGACGAGGACCGCGACCAGATCGAAAAGGCCGAGGACGAGGGACACGATCACGCGGGCGCCCGCGGCCATGTGGACCGTCCAGAGGAAGTTCAAAAACCCGATGAAGAGGAAGAAGACGAGGCGGCCGACGACCGCTCGGAAGCCGCTCTCCGAGCCGTCGGGGCGCGCACCCGAGGTGTCCCAGTCGTTGTCGCTCGTCCACGGCGCTCCGTTTCGCGACGCCGGTGCTCCGCTCTTGCGGAGGATGGTCTTCGCGCCGAGCGTCGTCACCAGCACACCCGCGATCGCGAACACCCCGCCGAAGAGGATCGGGAGGAACGTTTTCTTGTCCGACGCGTCGATGCGGTGCGACGCCAGAGTCATGACCGCGACGCCCGCCCCGAGGAACGGAAGCCCCATGCACCCCGGCACGAAGCCCTCGGCGTACTTCTTCAGGAAAACGGGCGTGTCGCCCGCCGGCCCCGGGTCCGTGAATTCGGCCCAGAGCCGGCCGAGCGAACCGGCCGTCGTGCCAGACGGGCGGGGCGAGCGGATCGGGAGGGCGAGCGCCTTTTGTGGTTTTCGCGGGCTCACCAGCCGCCACCGCCGCCGCCGCCCGAGCTGCCGCCTCCCCCGCCTCCCCCGCCGCCGCCGGACGAGCTCGGCGCGGAGACACCCGCCGCGAGCGCGCCGGCCGCCACCGCCCAGGAGCCCGACGAGCCGCCGCCGCCCGAGAATCCGCCTCCGCCGGTGAACCCACCGGGGTCTCCCGAAACCCCCGACGACGGAGACGACGACGAGGATCCGCTGCGCGATCCGGACGACGCTCCGGTGGCCGCGACGGCGCCGCCGAAGGATCGGAACCAGCGATCGACGGAAGGACCGAGCCCGAACGCCGCGATCCACGGGAACCACGCGTCCTTCATCCGCGGGACCTGTTTCGAAAGCTCCCGCTCGAAGAACCGGCGCGCGGAGGCGAGCTCCTTGCGCCGCGCGACTTTCCGCGGACCGCTGCGGGTCCGGGCGGCATTGAAGAGGTTCTGAATCACGGCGAGCTGGAGTAAGAGCAGCCCGATCAGCGACGGGAGCGGCGTGACGCCCGAGCCGGACAGGCCGCGCCACCAGCTCGACAGGAAAAAGGCCGGCACAAAGAGAAAGGACAGGCACCAGGGCGCGAGCCGCTCCATCCGCTTCTGATATCGCAAGGCGGCCATCACCCCGATGCCCCAGAAGAAGCCGGTCGTGATCGCGGCCGAGACGACGAAGCCCCAGCCGGTCGCTCCGCGCAAGGGGTCCGAGACGAGCAGGGCGACGCCAGCGAGAAAGAGCCCGAACGTGGGCCCTCGCGGGGGCCGCCCGGACCGGTCCTGAAAGTCCGCGTGTCGGGAGAGCCTCTCGCCCAGACCGGCCGCGATCTTGTTCGCCGGGTCGAAGCCACTGCTCTTGTAGTGCTTCTTGATCTCGGACGTGGAGGTCTCGGTGCGCCCGCCGAAAAACAGCCCCTCGAGCAGCTTCCGCTCGTAGCCCTGGAAGGACTCGATCGGCGCCTTGAGACGCATCGTCATTTCCTTCTCGGACGCATTGGTCTCGAGCTTTTTTTCAGCGGTCAGACGCGCGAGAACCGCCGTGACCTCGGGCGCTCCGATGGAATCGTCCCAGAGCGCTCCGGCCTCCTCGGGCAGCAGCGAGAAGAGGCGTTGATCGAGCCACGCCTCGTCGATGGCGTTTGTGGGCGCGGGCTCGCCGAAACGACCGAGCGACGCCTCGCGGCGGTAGAAGACGACGGCCATCAGGAGAGTGCCCAGCAGAAGCGTGGCGAAGATCGCCGCGCGCACACCCTTCGTCGTCCCCGCCCGGACCGACGCCGGCGCCCCGGCCGCCGCCGCGCGCGCGAGCTCCGCGTGCACGACGACGTCCTCCCCCGCTGTCAGCGAACGGGCGGTCCGGTGCCGCGCGAATCCCGCCGGCGCGATCCAGGCGGAATCAAGATCGAGATCCACAGAGAAGCTTTCGATCGGCTGCTTGGCGGCAGGAAGCGCGAAATTGTGGTCGATTACGTATCGATCGCCCTGCTTCAGGAGCACTCCTGAGAGCGTGTAGGCGATCTCGTATCCGATCGGGGTGTGTTCGAACGAGGGTTCCGAGGGAAGGCGGCTCCGCCAGCGCAACGTCTTGGCGTCCGTCATGTCGTAGTGGTCGAGGGCCCCGAGGTCCCCCCGCACGAGATCGCGCGCGGCGGCTCCCTCCGTGGCCGGATCGAAGCGCCGCATTCCCTCGAGCGAAAGTG
>JBBROA010000207.1:0-3533 GCA_038229875.1 Thermoanaerobaculia bacterium
CTCGGATGGAGTGGAGCGCCCGTTCTGCCTCCATGACTGTCACGCCGTTCTCCCGGGGAGATTCCGCTTCCCGATCCGCGGAGCATCACCGCTCAGGCTCTCCGATGTGAGAATTCCTCTGCGAGTGCCGGTCCTCACGACGTCACGGCGCCGCCGATCTCCGCTTGACATCCGTCTGGCCGGCTGAAAACGTCTCTCCGCCCCGCGGCTCCGAGACTCGAGGGGCGAGGGAGGAGGCTCGATGTCCGGGAAGCACATCGGCATTCTGACGGGAGGGGGCGATGTTCCCGGCTTGAACGCCGCGATCAAGTCCGTCTACACGGCGGCGCGCGATCAGGGCTGGCTGCGGGTGGGAACCGCTGACGCAAATGTCACCGGGATCCTGCGCGGCTGGAAGGGCGCCGTCGAGATGCGGAGGGATTCGAGCTCGGGTGCCTTTTCGGAAACGCTGCCGCTGACCGGCGATGCGGTGCGGACGGTCGACAGAACCGGAGGTACGTTCCTTCACACCTCGCGGACACGCCCCGACCGCATGCGGCTCGAGAGCATTCCGGAGGCGCTGCGCTCGGAGGGTGTGGAGCTCAAGGCGGCGGGACCGGAGCATTTCGACCTTACGGACGTCGTCATCCAGAACCTGACCGGGCTCGGAATCGATTGCCTCGTCGCCATCGGCGGCGACGACACGCTGGGGTACGCCCGGACGCTCCATCGCCGCGGCTTTCCCGTCGTCGCCATCCCCAAGACGATGGACAACGACGTTCGAGGCACCGACTACTGCCTCGGGTTCGCAACGGCGGTGCATCGCGCGGTCTCTTTTCTCAACCGGCAGCGAACGCATCTCGGCTCTCACGAGACGATCGGTATTTTCCGGATCTTCGGCCGCGACGCGGGCTTCACGGCCCTCGCGACGGCGATGGCGGTGTCCGATATCCGTTGCCTGATTCCGGAGCACCGGTTCGACTTGCGGGAGCTCTCCGAAACCTTGAAGGCGGACTACGGCTCGCAGCCGAGCCGCTATGCCATGGCCCTGTGCTCGGAAGGCGCAATCTGGAAGGGCGGCAAGCTCGAAGAGGTCGGTGCTCCGGACGGGTTCGGGCACCGCCACAAGGAGAATGTCGGGGAGGCGCTCGCGGCGGCGGTGGCGCGGCTGACCGGTCTTCCCTCGCGGACGCAGGATTTGACGTACGACCTGCGCAGCGGAGACCCCGACCCCTTCGACAAAATCGTCGCGACGACATTCGGAGCGCTGGCCGTGGAGTTGATCGCGGAAGAAAAGACCGGTCGCATGGTCTGCCTGCGTCAAGGCGTCTATGATCACGCGGAGCTGCCCGATCCCGGAGCCGGCGCCCGCGCGGTGGACGTCGCCGCCGACTACGACACGGCCCGCTTTCGGCCCCGGTTCACGGGGCGCTGGAACAGGTCGCCGTTCGCGTAACCGTCGCCTTCGTTCACTGCGGGACCTGCGTTCGCCTGCGGGCGAACGCACCGCCCGGCGGCTCGCCTGAAGGCTCGACCGCCGGGCTGGTCCCTGCGTTCGCTGCGGCTCCCGCCCCGAGAGGCTCCTCCCTCCCTCTGGTCGGGAGACTCCTCTCGGGGCGAGCGTAGCCATCATCGTGGTTAAGGCGTAGCTCTGCCCCCTCGCCCCGGGCTCGGGGAGAGGGTTGGGTGAGGGGCCCGCAGGCAGGTGCTGCGCTGGTCCGTGCTGTCTGCCTGTACGACTCGCCGGGGTTCCTCCCGCGCGTCGAAACAAGTGACCGGATCTCTCCTTCGAGACGAGAAAGGGCTGGTGGCCGAGACCGGATCCCGGCGCCGCGAACTCCCTCGAGGAGTCCTCGCGGTCGGGTCGGCGGTCCGTCGGCGAGGTGTCCAGCCGGCCGTTTTGTGTCAGGGGACCCGACGCCGGGGTGCCAGCCGTTGACCCTGGAGGCCCGCCTGCCGGCCGTAACTCACTCGAAGGACAGGCTTCTGGGTTCTGGCCCGAACATTGGAAGAGCGTCGGTCGAAGCGATCCGTGTGTCGGACGTTCAGGAGGCCCGGTGGCCATACGCCTCGCCAGCAAGGGACAAGCGCGCGCGTCGTCCGAAAGCCTGGAGCTTTTGACTGAGCCGTTTGCCACGCGGGCGCCCTTCCCGGATGCTTTGCCTGCCGGCGATCGGCAGGTGGAATTGCTCCGCGACCACAGCCCGGCCCTCGAGTTTCTCAAGGATGAGGCCGGTCGACTGATTTACTACAACCGCAGCTTCGCAAACATTTTTGAAAACGGGCAATCACTTCTCGGCAAGACGGATGCCGACTGGCTCCCGGAATCGACGGCGGGGCGCGTTTCGAAAAACGATCAAACGGTATTCGCCACCGGCGCGGTCCTCGAGGTCGAAGAGACGCTCCCGAGCCCCAACGGAAGCCGTCAGTGGCTCGTGTTGAAATTCCCGCTCCGGAGCGAATCGGGGCGCCCGCTGGTCGGTGCCGTGGCCGTCGACGTCACTGAGCGGCGCCGCCGCGAGGCCACACTCTCTCGAATGGCGGCGATCATGGAGTCGTCGCACGATGCGGTGATCTCGACGACTCCGGACGGATGCGTGTCTACCTGGAATGCCGGCGCGGCGGCGATGTACGGCTACACGTCATCGGAGATGGAAGGGCTCCCCGTTGCGATGCTCGAGCCCGCGGATCGCCAGGGAGAAATCGCGATGGTCCTCGCCAGGATCGAAGGCGGCGACACGGTGATCCGCTATGAGACCGAACGCGTCCGCAAAGACGGAGCGAGAGTCGAGGTGGCGGTCTCCGTCTCGCCGATTCGGGACGAGCTCGGTGAGCTCACCGGCGTTGCCTCGATCTCGCGCGACATCAGCGACCGGAAACGCGCCGAGGAGCAGATCGTGTTTCAGTCCATGCACGATCCGCTGACCGGCCTTCCGAATCGCGCGCTGCTCATGGAACGGCTGAACGTCTCGCTCGCGAAGGCCCGGCGCACCGGGCGCCTTCTGGCGGTGCTCTTTCTCGATCTGGACCTCTTCAAGGCCGTAAATGACGGCTTCGGGCAGCGCGCGGGAGACGCGATCTTCCAGGAGGTCGCTCAACGCCTCTCGGAGATCGTTCGGGAGGACGACACGGTCGCCCGGATTGGAGGCGATGAGTTCATCGTGCTGCTTCCGGAGATCACGCGGGCGGAAGACGCCGTTGTCGTCGCCCGCAAGGTCCTCGAGGCGATCGCGCGGCCCTTTTCTTCGGGCGGCCGGCGCGTCGACCTGACGACGAGCATCGGCGTGTCCGTGTACCCGGACGACGGCCAGGACTCCGAAGCCCTTCTCCGCAGCGCGGACAATGCGATGGAACGGGCGAAGATGAAGGGCCGCAACAATTGTCAGGTGAGTATCGCGGAGCTGACCGAGGAAGCCCTCCAGCGACTCACGCTTCAGGCCGGACTGCGGCAGGCGATCGAGCGCGATGAACTCGTCCTTCATTACCAGCCGGTGCTCTCTCTCACGACCGGCCGGATCGTCGAGATGGAGGCGCTGGTCCGCTGGCAGCATCCA
>JBBROA010000208.1:0-3522 GCA_038229875.1 Thermoanaerobaculia bacterium
GCGATCCTCGACAGGGAAGGGCGCGAGCTCGCGGTGTCCGTCGAGGTGTCTTCGATCTACGGCGTACCGGACGAGGTCGTCCAGCGCACCGCGACGGCACGCAGCCTCGCGGCGGCCCTCGGGGTTCCCGCGGGCCCGATCCTCGCCCGCCTCGGCTCCGACAAGGGATTCGTCTGGGTCGCCCGCAAGATCGATTCCGCCGCGGCCGATCGCGTCCGCGCGCTGAAGCTGGCGGGTATTCATCTGGTGCCCGAAACCAAACGCTTTTACCCCAAGGGATCCCTCGCGGCGTCCGTGCTCGGGTACGTCGGGACCGACGACACGGGCCTCGCGGGCATCGAGTATTCCTACGAATCGTCCGTGCGAGGCAAGCCCGGCCGCATCGTCGCGTTCAAGGACGCCCGCCATTCGACATACGGCGAGTCGGAGGCGCCCGGGGTACGCGCCGAACAGGAAGGGGCCACGCTGACCCTCTCGCTCGACTCCGGGATCCAGTACGCCGCGGAGCGGGAGCTGTCGGCCACGCTGTCGGAGCTGCACGCCCGCTCGGGCAGCGTGGTCCTGATGGATCCCTCCAACGGCGAGATCCTCGCGATGGCGAGCGCTCCTGGTTTCGACCTGAACCAGTACGGTCACTATCCCGCCGAGACGCGCCGGAACCACGCGGTCGCGGATGCATACGAGCCGGGATCGACCTTTAAGGTGGTCACGGGTTCCGTGGCGCTCGAAGCCGGCGTCATCGGAATGGACGAAGTCATCGACACGGGGCACGGCTCCGTCCGGATCGGGAACGTCACCATCAACGAGGACAAGCACCACGACTACGGCGCGCTGACACTCGCGGGGGTGCTCGCGCATTCCTCGAACGTCGGGATCATCCGCGTGGGCCTGCGCCTGGGCGCGCAGAGACTCTACGAGGGCGCCAGCCGCTTCGGGATTGGCAAGCCTTCCGGCATCGACCTCCCCGGAGAAGCTTCCGGAACGTTCCGGCCGCTGTCGCGCTGGTCCTACCTGTCCAACGCGTCGATTTCGATGGGACAGGAAGTCTCCCTGACCGCGCTGCAACTCGCGCGCGTCGCCTCCGTCATCGCCAACGGCGGGCTTCTCGTTCAGCCCCGGCTCGTGACGCGGCACGCCCGTCCCGACGGCCGAGAGGAGCGCGTGACGTCCGCGCCGCCCGTTCGGGTCATCTCGGAAAAGACCGCGAGGGAGATGCGGGAGATGCTCGTCGGCGTCGTCGAGAACGGGACGGGTGCCGAAGCGGCGATCGCGGGCTTTTCGGTCGCAGGAAAGACGGGGACCGCGCAGAAGGCGGGCCCCGGCGGCTACCAGCGCGGGCGGCACGTCCCCAACTTCGTCGGTTTCGCCCCCGCGGAAAATCCGAAGATCGTCTGCGTGGTCGTCGTCGAGGAGCCGCAGGGCAAGTACTACGCCGCGGCCGTTGCCGCGCCCCTCTTCTCCCGGATCGTTTCGCAGGCGCTCGGGATTCTCCGTGTCGCACCCGAGGAGCAGCGGCTGCCTTCGACGGTGCTGGCGTCGCTCCCTGCTCGATATCCGGCCGGCCTCGTCCCGGCGTCGAGCCGGCAATCGGTCCCGGTCTCCGCTCCGTTGAGAGACCCGCGCGTCATCGCCGGCGAGATCCCGGACGTTTCGGGGCTGTCGGCGCGGCAGGCGCTCGCGCTCTTTGCAAAAATCGGGGTCGCCATCAAACTTCACGGCGCCGGATTCGTGACGTCGCAGAGCCCGGGGCCCGGATCGCCGTTCAAACCGGGTGACGTGGCCATCCTGAACCTCTCGGAATCGGTCCCGTCGGTCGCGCGCGCCGTCGGCGGCCGCGAGGAGACGAGCTCGAGTCCCTTTCGTCCTTGAAGCTGATGGATCTCCTTGCGGTCCTTCCGGATGCCAGAATCGACGGGGCGGCTCCGGAGGTGGAAGTCTCCGGCGTCTCGCATGACTCGCGGGCCGTCCATCCCGGCGATCTCTTCGTCGCCATCCGCGGGGAGAAGAGCGACGGCGCGGCCCACGTTCCCGAAGCCATGGCGCGCGGGGCGGCCGCGATTGTTTCCGAGAACCCGGCTCCCTCGGGTTCGCTCGTGCCCTGGGTGCGTGTCGGGAACAGCCGGAAGGCACTCGCCTTCGCCGCAGCGGAGCTTGCCGGCAACCCGAGTGAAAAGCTCGTGCTCGCCGGCGTCACCGGGACCAACGGAAAAACGACGACGGCCACGCTTCTCGCGGCGCTCTTAGAGCAGCGGTTCGGCCGCGCGGGTTTCATCGGGACTGTGGGTTACCGAACGGGGAGGCGCGATACGGATGCGGCGCGGACGACTCCGGACGCTGCGGTGCTTCAGGAGCTCCTCGCCGAGATGGTCGACGCGGGTGTTCCGGCGGCCGCGATCGAGGTGAGCTCCCACGCGCTCGCGCTCGACCGTGTCGCGGGGTGCCGGTTCGACGTCGCCGTGTTCACCAATCTGACGCGCGACCACCTGGACTTCCACCGCGACATGGAGGAGTACTTCGAGACCAAGGCGATGCTGTTTTCCCTCCGCAAACCGGGCGCGGCCGGGGTGGTCAACGTGGACGATCCGTGGGGGCCCCGCCTCGCGGCCGCCGCGGCGCGGCCGGTCGTGACGACGTCGTCGCGGAAGGCGCCGGCGGACATGCGCGCGGAAAACATCCGGTGCGACCTCGCCGAGACCTCCTTCGACCTCGCCCGGCCCGACCGCGCCTCTTTTCGAGTGAGCTCGCCGCTGCTCGGGCGGTTCAACGTCGACAATCTTCTTTCCGCGGCCGCCGCCGCGCTCGCCCTGGGACTTTCCGAAGGGGAAGTTGCCGCCGGCTGCGCGAGCGTACTGCGGGTGCCTGGCCGGCTCGATCCGGTGGAGGCGGGCCAGCCCTATCGCATCCTTGTGGACTACGCGCACACGCCCGACGCTCTCGAGAGGCTCCTGCTCGCGGTTCGCGAGCTGACGGACCGCAAGATCATTCTGGTGTTCGGGTGCGGCGGCGACCGCGACCGCGGCAAGCGGTTTCCGATGGGAGAGATCGCCGGACGCCTGGCCGACATTCCGATCGCGACCTCCGACAATCCGCGTTCGGAGGATCCGCAGGCGATTCTGGCGGAGGTCGCGGCGGGCCTCGCGGCCTCCGGGGCGACGAAGGCGCTGCGGATCGTCGACCGGCGCGACGCGATCCGCGCCGCCATCGATCTCGCCAACACCGGGACGGTCGTCGTCATCGCCGGGAAGGGCCACGAGTCGACCCAGGTGATCGGCTCGGAGGCACTGCCCTTCGACGACCGGGAGATCGCGGCGGAGCTTGCCGGCGGCCGGCGGTGAGATGAACTTTTCGGTTTCCAGAGCGGCAGCGGCTCTGAACATTCCAGCCGCGGCGGATGCCGCGCTCTCGGGCGTGGCTGTCGATTCGCGGAAGGTGCGTCCGGGGGATCTCTTCGTCGCGATCGCGGGAGGGCGGGTGGACGGACACGACTACGCGCTCCAGGCCGCCCTTTCCGGGGCCGCCGCC
>JBBROA010000209.1:0-3477 GCA_038229875.1 Thermoanaerobaculia bacterium
TATCTGTCGTGGGAGCAATTCGAGGCGAACCAGCAGCGGCTGCGGCAGAACGGAACCCGCTGGGTTGGAGAAGAAGGCGGGGGAGCCGCCCGAGACGGCGCGGGACTGCTCTCGGGGATCGCCGTCTGCGGGGAGTGCGGGCGCCGCATGCAGATCCGTGACAAAGCGCCGGCGGCCCACCGTTACGTGTGCGACGCGCTGGTGCGTCATTTCGAGATGGCCATCTGCCAGTCGCTCCACGGTCCGTCGATCGACCAGGTCGTGGAGGAAGCCTTTTCGAGGCGATCGAGCCAGCGCAGTTCAACGCGCTCGAAGCGGTGCTGGCCGACCAGCGTCGGGAGCGGGAGCGGTTGGAACAGCATTGGGCCGAGCGGCGGAAACGCGCCGATTACGAGGTGCGTTTGGCGGAGCGGCAGTATGGAGGGGTGGATCCCGAGAACCGTCTCGTCGCGGCAGAGCTGGAGCGGCGCTGGGAAGAGAAGCTGCGGGAACGGCAGACCTTCCAGGAGGAGTATGACCGGTTCGAACGCCAGGCCGCGATCCCGGCGTTGACGGACGAGCAGCGCGCGCTGTTCGCGGAGATCACGACGCGATTGCCGGAGTTGTGGCACGGCAATCGATTGCATCCTTCACAGAAGAAGGAACTCCTGCGGAGTCTGATCGATCGGGTGATCCTGCGCCGTTCGACCGCCGATCGGATCGAAGTGAAGATCGTCTGGGTGTCGGGGCACTACTCGGTGAAGACAGCGCATCCGACGATCTGGCGGGAGCGGGACGTGACGGGGTACGAGGCGATGGTGGCGCGGGTCGAAGAACTCTGGCAGGAGGGATGGGAGGATGAAGCGATCGCACATCAGCTCACTGAGGAAGGATTCCGTTCGGCTCGATCGATGGAAGTCGTTCCCTTGGCAGTGCAGAAGATCCGCCTGCAGCAGGGATGGTTCATGAGCCTGCACCAGAGCCGGAACGCCCAGGAATTGGACGGTCATCTGACGCCGCGGGGGTTGGCGGAGCGATTGGGGGTGAAACGGAGCCGGGTCTATCATTGGATCTATGAAGGCAAGATTGCTCCGGCCTATCTCCGCCGTCATCCCCAGAGTCGGGTCCATCTCATCCGGGACGATCCCGCCTTGATCGAGGAGCTCCGAACATGGTTGTAGTACCGACCCGGAGTCCTCATGCGTTACGTAACGCAGAGGGAGGCACAGTTGCTCACTGAAAAACAACGAATGCAGACGGCCCTTCGTCAGCAGAAGTTCCGGGAGCGTCAGAAAGAAGCGCGTCGGGGGGAGCAAGCGGCGAAGGGGCTCCCTCTCCTGCCGTCGATCCCGTCCTTGCCAGGGACCCACCGCTGGAAGGCGACGCTACGATCGGCACAGGCTCTGGTGGCTCAAGTGAGCGAAGAGATGCAGCAGTATTCAGACAACCGCTCTGAAGACTGGCACGAGAGTGAGAGAGCGGAGATCTTTGCCGAACGCTTGGCGGAAGTGGAAGCCGTCCTCAGCCAGTTGGACGACCTGACCGATTAGAAGGGGTCGCTCTCAACGGTGCTGCGGACAAGGGATCGGAGGTTCCCGCTCCCGTTCCCTCAAGGACTGGCTGGTCGCGAGAGGGAGGCGGCGTCTTCAATGAGAAATAGGAGATCGAGGAGGTTTGGCCTCGATGGTAACGCAAACCTGACCGAAATGGAGGCATTGATTTGGACGAGTTTTGCCGACGCCCGGCGGCCCGAGCAGGATGACGTTGGCGGGCTCCACCACGAACCGGAGCGTCTGGAGCTCCCGGATCGGCCGGACGTCGAGACTCGGCTGAAAGCTGAAGTCGAAGCTTTCGAGGGGCTTGTAGGAGGGCAGGTGCGCGAGTTTCAAGCGCGTCTGCAAGTGTCGATCGTGCCGGGCGGTCACCTCGGCTTCGAGCAGCTCGCAGAGGAACTCGGCGTAGGGGCGGTCTTCCTTCGCCGCTCGATCGAGATGATCGTCGAGGACGGTGGCGATCTGGGAGAGCGAGAGCGTCTCCAGCACCGGGTAGAGCCGTTCGAGGACCGTCATCGCGGGTCTCCCTCCGAATGGAGCGGCTCTACTTCGAAGCCGTTCGGGTCTCGTTCGTTCGATTGCCGTTCGTTCGGGGGGCTCTGGGCATACCGCTCGTACTCCTCCAACGGACGGACTTCGACCGAGGGGGCCCCCTCCTTCAGATGAAGACGGCCGGCGGAGGGCGCCTTCGAACCCCCCAGGGGAATCCCCGCGTGGTGCGACGGCTCGGTGATCACCGCGTGTTTCCGCTCGCTTCGCGCATGCACGGCGATCCGCTCCACGATCCCCGGAGACGTTTCCACGACGAACTCCAGACGATCCTCGATTTCCCGGACCTGCACGTTCCGGCCCGCCAGCTCCCACGGCGCCGAATACCGGCTCGCGCAGTAGCTCACGTAGGCGTCTCTCGACACTTTCCGCAGCGTCATCGGTAGATACGGATACGCTGGACGGCCCCCGATCGGCGTGAGATGTCCTCGCTCCTCCGCCCACGCTTCATCGACCCGGCGATACGTCGTCCCATGGACCCGGAGGTTCGCCACCGTATCGACCCATCCGTAAAGCGCTCCTCTCACCTCGGCTTCGGTTCCCGTCTCCCATCCGATCACCTCCGGCAGGAAGTTCTTCTTGAGATAGCCGACCCCGTTCTCGATCTTTCCTTTCGTTTGGGGCCGGTATTCCCGGCACAGTCGGGGCTGATATCCCCAATACCCGGCGAAGTCGGCGAACCCCTTGTTCCAGAGGATCTCGCCCCGGTCGTCTCTCCCCAGCGCCACCGTCTTCATCCAGTCATAGAGGATCTCCTCACACACTCCTCCCAGCGCACAAAATGCCTGCTCGTGTAGCCGCAGCAGGGTCTCGAGACGCTGGTGCGTCGCCACGTCGGCGAACATCGCCCGTGAATAGCCCAGCGTCATCACGAAGCAGTAGAGCTTGCGCGTCTCTCCTCCGTGCTCCAGCCGTCCCAGCTCGCCCCAGTCGAACTGCGCCTGCTGGCCGGGACCCGTCTCGAACCTCCTCACCGCCACGACACGGGCGCTCTCGCGCAGCGGCTCCAGATACTCCTTGACGAGGGTGTAGCCTCCCGTGTAGCCCCGCGATCGAAGCTCTCGAAGCAGCACGACCGCGTTCCACACTCCCGCCTGGCGCCGCTTCTCCAGATACTCCTTGAACGGATCCAGTTTGCTCGCCCGCGCCGATCGCGGGCCATACTGCGGCGACCCCTCCGGTTTCTCGCTTAGACACTTCCGGATCGTATCCCGTGACAGCCCCGTCATTCGACGGATCTCGGTGATCGATACGCCTTGCCGATACAGTTGTCGAACCTCATCCACATCTCTTCCTCGCAGCATTTCGGCCACCTCCTTTGACTTGACGTTTAGAGTACAGAGAGAGGGTGAGAAGGAAAGGATGGATAGAGCGTAAGGCTGTAGATGAACCGTCA
>JBBROA010000210.1:0-3452 GCA_038229875.1 Thermoanaerobaculia bacterium
CGGGATGGGGATCGTGCACGTCGTGGAGCACTGGGACGATCTCGACCGCGTCGGTCTCCGTCGCCGCGGCGTCGCTCGCCGTCGGCCTCGGGCGGCTTTTCACCCATCCCCGGCCCCGGCCCCGGAACGCGGGGCTCTCGTGGCCTGCCCGATTCTCCGTCGTCTCGAATTCCACTTCACGCCGAAGCACGCAAGCTCGTTCAACATGGTCGAGATCGGCGTCATGGTCTCGCAGTGCCTCGCATGCCAGACCATTCTTGCCGCCAAGAATGGAAGTCAGGCGGCCGTCTGATCTCGGTCACATCCTTTGTGCCGTGGTTCTATCGTTAGAAGGTGCAAGGCCCGCGGGCACCGCTCGGGCAAATCGTCGAGGAGGTGGTCTTCGTGCCGGTGAGGAGCGCGCCGGAGAGGTTCGCGCCGGAGAGGTTCGCCCAATTGAGATCCACGCCAGTGAGGTTCGCGCCGGAGAGGTTCGCGCCGGAGAGGTTCGCGCTGACGAGGAATGCGCCGGAGAGGTTCGCGCCGGAGAGGTCCGTGCCTCTCAGATCGGCGGCGTCAAGGCCCGCCTGAGGCCCGACGAGGTACCCGTTCACGAGCCGCCAACCAGCAGGCAAAGATGAAGGCAGTCCGACGATACCGCCGGAACGGACGAAGGCGAGGTTCGCGTCAGTGAGGATCGCGCCGGTGAGGTTCACGCCGGAGAGGTTCGCTTCGGAGAGGTCAGCACCGGAGAGGTCCGCGCCGGAGAGGTTCGCCTGAGGCCCGACGAGGTACCCGTTCGCGACCTGCCATCCAGTAGGCAAAAAAGGCAGTCCGACCACGCTACCGGACTCAACGCCGCCGAGCTTCGCGTCGCCGAATCTCGCGCCGGTCAGGCTCGCGCCGTTGAGGTTCGCACCGGTGAGGTTCGTGTCGTTGAGGTTCGCACCGGTCAGGTCCGCGCCGGAGAGATTTGCTCCAGTGAGGTTGGCGTTGGAGAGGCTGAAGCCCTTCAGGTTCGCGCCGGAGAGGTTCGCGCCGGAGAGGTTCACCGACGACCCGACGAGGTAGCCGTTCACGACTTTCCAGTAAAACGTATTCGTCGGCTCTCCGACGATACCGCCGGAAATGACTCGACTGAGAAACGTTTCGGAGAGGTTCGTCCCAGAGAGGTCCGCTCCGGTGAGGGTGGTTCCATAGAGGTTCGCGCTGGAGAGGTCCACGCCGGAGAGGTCTGCCCCGGAGAGGTCCACGCCGGAGAGGTTCACGTGAGACCCGATGAGGTAGCCGTTCACCAAGCGCCACCCCGTAGGCAGCGTAGGCACTCCCACGATACCGCCTGAAACGACGCCGGTCAGGTCCGCGCCGGTGAAGTCCGCGCCGCTGAGGTTTGCGCCTCGGAGATCCGCGTTGGTCAGGTTCGCGCGGGTGAAGTTCGCGTGGATGAGGGTTGCGCCGATCAAGCTCTTGCCTGCGAGGTCCGCACCCGCGAGGTTCGCGCCGGTGGCGGGCCCGCCCCCGACGCTGCATACGTACGTTGTCTGGTCGATCTCGGCGTCCTCGAGTGCGCCGTTCGCGTTGTCGTCGACGCCGGTGTCGATGCGGGTGCCGCCGTACGGGCAGTTCGCGCCATCGGGCTCCGGGGTCTGACGAATGACCGACGTAGCGCCGCTCGGGCCGTTCGCGCCGTTGGCTCCCGCGGGGCCCTGGGACCCGTCCTGCCCGTTCACGCCATCGCGGCCGTTCGTGCCGCTCGTGCCATCTCGTCCGTCCTTGCCAGCAGGCCCCACCGCGCCGTTGCATACGAGCGCGCTCGACGAGACCGTGTCGATCGTGACGTCGCCGTTCGCGTCGGGGCCGACCCTGATCGCGACGCCGCCGGTCGGACACTCCTCGGCCGACGCGGCTCCGGTGGTCACGAGGTAAGGTACGCCGTTCTTTCCGTCGGCGCCGTCCTTGCCGCCCGCGAAGCTCAGCGTCTTGTAGACGCCGGCTCCGTCGCAGTAGACCAGAGCGCCCCTCGACCGGACGAAGTAAGCCGCTCCGCGGCTGAAGAGCGTGCAGAGCGGTAGCTCCGGCCAGTCCGAGACGGTGACCGCTCCCTGGATCGAGCTCGTTTGCTCGCCGGATGCACCGGCAGATTCGACTCCGCACGCGGACGCCGCGAACGCAACCACCGACAACAGGCCGTACACACGATGCATCGATTTATCCTCTTCCGAAAATCCGGGACTTTGTAGTCGACGAGCCAGGGTCGTCGCCATGGTCGTTCGTATTCTTTCTCGATATCGAAGCGTCGATACAGCTCACCAATCGACACTTAGACCCTTGTTCCATGGTCATTTTTTCGGTGCCCAAACTGCGACACGCGTCCGGTCACGGATGGTCGCAAAGAAGAAAAAAATTCCTGCCGCCGCATGGAAGGCGCCCCCGGGCTGGGCTTCTCATCCGCACTCAGCACGGTTCGCGCCATCCGTTCGGTGCTGGAAAACATAGGGTTTTCGCGCGACCTCGCCGATCTTCGACGACGCTCCGTCGTCGCGGCGACGAAAACCCGGCTGGCCGAGGGCGCGTCGGCGGCACTCCGTGCGCGGATTCTCACCCCGCGATGCGCATGCTACGTCTGCGTCATGTTCGCGACAGGCCGCATCATCGCGGGACGCTACCGCGTCGTTCGCGAGCTCGGGCGCGTCGGGATGGGGATCGTGCACGTCGTGGAGCACGTGAACACGGGGGAGGAGCTTGCGCTCAAGATGCTGAGCGGGCTCGCACGCTTCGATCCGCATGCGATCGCTCGGTTCACGCGCGACGCGCGCGCGAGCGCCCGGATCAGGAACGAGCACGTCGTTCGCGTCATCGACGCAGACGTCGAGCCGGAGCTCGACGACGCGCCGTTTCTCGTCATGGAGCTCCTCGACGGGATGGATCTCGAGGCCTACGTCGTCCGCCACGGCGCGATGTGTCCCGAGATGACGATGGCGACGCTGTTTCAGATCGGGCCGGCCCTCGAGACCGCGCATCGACTCGGGATCGTTCATCGCGACCTGAAACCGGAGAATGTGTTTTTGCATCGCCGCGTGGATGGGGTCGTGATCGCGAAGGTCCTCGATTTCGGGATCGCGAAGTCGCTTGCACCCGAGGACGCGCTCGACGCCGCCGGACTCACCGGCACCGGCTCGATCCTGGGGACGCCGCTCTACATGGCGCCGGAGCAGGCGCTCGCGGATCACGCCAGGGTCGGACCGCAAACCGATGTCTGGTCGATCGGTGTGCTCACCGCGCGCCTGCTGACGGCGCGGCACTACTTCGACCCGTCCAGCATCGCCGACCTGTTGCTGAAGCTGACCAGCGGGCCGATCGTCGGCCTCTCCGAGCGCTGGCCGGATCTCCGCTTCACGAGCGGTGTCGACGCCTGGTTCCTTCGGTCGTGCCACCGCGACCTCGATGCGCGATGGTCGACCGTCGGAGAGCAA
>JBBROA010000211.1:0-3436 GCA_038229875.1 Thermoanaerobaculia bacterium
GCGTTCGCGGGGAGGCCGGTTCCCGGGACGTCCGCCACGTCCCCCTTCGCGCCGCCCGCCCCCGCCGCCGCCGCCGCTAGCGCCCGGTCCGCCCTTCGCGGCGGCGGGCCGGCTCTGCCCGGGCTGCTGCTCGCGCGGAGCGCCGGGGCGTCCGGGCCCGCGGGGCTCGCGGCCGGCCGCCGGAGCCTCCCGGTTGCCGCTCCGGCCGTCCCGTCCGCCGCGCCGGCCGCGGCGCTTCTCCTTGCGCGGCTCCGGCGTGTCCACCCAGCCGTCTTCGAGATGCCGGAACGTGACGAGGATGTCGGTGCGCGCCGCGCGAGCCTGGAGAAAGGCCAGCACGCGCGATCGCAGCGGAGAGATCGGGTTCTCGACGAGAGAGGGCAGGCGCTCCGCGTCGTACAGCACCATGCGCGTCCAGCCCACGGTCTTCTTCCGGCCGTCTGAGGCCTCGAGCGTCATCACGAAGAGGTCGCGTTCGTGGTCGAGGCCGTGCTCCCGGTACTCGAAATCCGGGAACGCCTCGCGGCACAGCCCCTTCAGGAAGTCGAGGTTCTTCTCCCCTCCTTCGAGGGTCTGTTCCATCGAGACCACGCGGTCTCGAAACATGCGTGTCTGGGGCATGCCTTATCCGATCGCGAGGCCGGCATCTTTGAAGATCTCGCGCGCGATGATCAACCGATGGATCTCGCTCGTGCCTTCGTAGATCTCCGTGATGCGGGCGTCGCGGAAGTTGCGTTCGACGGGATACTCCTTCGTGTAGCCGTATCCCCCGTGGATCTGCAGCGCTTTCGTCGTGACGCGCTGGGCCATCTCCGCGGCGAACAGTTTTGCTTCGGCGGCCTCGAGCCCGTAGCGGCCGCCGTTTTTCTTCGTCGTGTCCTTCGCGGCGGCCGCTCGCCGGGTCAGAAGGCGCGCGGCATCCACGTCCGTCGCCATGTCAGCCAGGTAGAACCGGATCACCTGGAATTCGGCGATCGGCTTTCCGAACGCCCGCCGCGCCTTCGCGTACCGGACCGCCGCCTCCATCGCCTCCGTCGCGATCCCGACCGCCTGTGCCGCAATCCCGATGCGTCCGCCGTCGAGCGTCGACATCGCGATCTTGAAGCCGTCGCCCTCTTTCCCGAGCATGTTCTCCGCCGGAACGACGACGTCGGTCAGGAAGATCTCGACCGTCCCCGACGCGTTGACGCCGAGCTTCACCTGGTGCCGCGACCGGTCGAATCCGGGCGAGGACGCGTCGATCAGAAAGGCGGAGATCCCCCGCGACTTCTTTTCCGGGCTCGTCATGGCAAACAGGAGACAGATGTCCGCATCCGAGCCGCAGGTGATGAAGACTTTCTGGCCCGAGATCTTCCAGGCATTGCCTTCCCGCACGGCCCGGGTCTGCTGATTCGCGGCGTCGGACCCCGCGTTCGGCTCGGTCAGGGCAAAGCAGCCGAGCTTCTCCCCTTTCGCCAGGGGCTCTAAGAACCTCTTCTTCTGCTCGTCGTTGCCGAATTTCTCGATCGGATCGCACACGAGGGAGTTGTTGACGGAGAGGATCACTCCGACGTTCGCGCACACCCGGGAGATCTCCTCGATGACGATCGAGTAGGACACGACGTCCATCCCCGATCCCCCGTGGTCCGTCGGCACCGACACGCCCGCCAGACCGAGCTGGCCGGCCTGGTGGAACAGGTCCTTCGGGAACTCTCCGGACTGGTCGATCGCCGCCGCCCGCGGCCGGACCACTTCTTCGGCGAACTCCCGGACGGCGGATTGAAGGAGGCTCTGGTCCTCCGTGAGATCGAAATCCATCGGAGCCGGAGTATACCGAGGCGGGAACGCCCTTCGTCCGCCCGCGCGCAGGAGCCGTTCCGGCCTTTCGGCTCGCGGCGCTACCGGCCTGTCTGGAACGGCTCGGGAGACAATCCTTCGCAACCCGGCCCGTCCGTCGCGTCCGGTGCAGGACCACGAAAGAGGCTGCCCCCCCGCGGGAACGTCACCGTGACGGGTCCGGAACTGCGTTCCATCTCCTCCACCTTTTCAAGGACGATTCCTTCCGGCACGTTCACGACGAAGATCAGGTGCGTCCGAAGCTCGGCCGCAGTCAGGAATCCGCGTTCGCGCGACTCCGAAGGGCGGGAGATGCGAACCCGGTACGGCTGGAGGCGTGATCGGTTCAGCAGGAGAGTCAGTGAGTCGAATCGACGGTCTCCTGCTCGCTCGTCGGTCATATCCGCTCCTCTTAGAAGCGGAGATTGACCCCTCTCCGTGAAGGCTCGAGGAAGATCCCGTAAGAACGAGGCTGGCCGGGAACAACGATTTTTCACGAACTTCGGACGATCTTGACGTACGGAATCTATCGTCCGCGAAATGAAGACACACGTCGCGATTCCGAGATGCTCCTGCGGCCGGGTTCTGACTTTCGGCAAAACCGCTGCGCCCGACGCTGAGCTCGAGGTCGCTTGTCCCTGTGGACGGCGGCTTGCGTTTGAAGGAGGTGAATCCAAGTGGATGTACCGGGGAAGCGTCGTGCGCGATGTGCGATCTTCCGATAACACATCTCCGTCTGCGGACGATCTCTCCGTCAGCGAGCGGTACTGGTTCGAAGTCATCGCGCCCGGCCCGCACCGCGTCCTGGTTCAGATCATTTTCTTCCCATCGCGAAAGGTCGCGGAAGTTCTGACCTCCGATGCGAAGCCGTTGCTGCTCGCAGGAGTCTCGACACCCACCGAGGCGCGTCGGAAATGGTTTGACCTGCGGCACGGGACGGGACATCGAACCACCGAATCCCGAATGGCCGCTCCGAGGCCGCCTTCTCTCTAGCCCGAGGAGCCACTGCGCCCTGCGCCCCTTAACGGGTCCGCACGAGCCACATCCCCTTCAGGTACTCCCCTTCCGGGCAGTCGATGGCCACGGGATGATCCGGCCCGGCTCCCTGGCGCGCGAAGAGTGAGAACGCGGCGCCCGATTCGATCTCCGCAGCGAAAACGATCTGCTGGAAGAGCGTCGGGTCGATCGCTCCGGAGCAGGAGCACGTCAGCAGGATCCCCTCGGGGGCGACGAGACGCATCGCGAGCCGGTTGATGTCCTTGTAGCCGCGGGCGGCCCGATCGACGTCGCCGCGCTTCTTGGCGAACGCAGGCGGGTCGCAGACGACGGCGTCCCAGGTTTCGCCTTCCGCGACCCTCCGGCGGAGGTCCTCGAAGACGTCGGCGCGTGTGAAGTCGGCGGGGCCCGAATCGAAGCCGTTGGCGCGGCGGTGCTCGGAGGCGAGCTCGAGCGCGCCGGCCGAAGCGTCGACGTCGACCGCCTGCGCCGCGCCTCCGGCGAGCGCGGCGACCGAGAACCCGCCGGTGTAGGAGAACAGGTTCAGGACGCGCCGGCCGGAGGCTAAGGCTCTCAACCTCGCGCGGTTCTCCCGCTGGTCGAGGAAGAAGCCCGTCTTCTGTCC
>JBBROA010000212.1:0-3418 GCA_038229875.1 Thermoanaerobaculia bacterium
CCCCCAGGCGAGCCGCTCGGCGGTGCCTTCGCCCGCCGCTGCGGCGAAGGCACGTCCCGTAGTGAGCGGAGGCGACGGACGGCGACGGATAGAATCCCGTCATTCCATGAGCCTCGCCGCAGGCACCCGTCTCGGGTCCTTCGAAGTTCTCGGCCCGCTCGGTGCGGGAGGGATGGGAGAGGTTTACCGCGCGAGCGATCTGCGTCTCGGCCGGGAAGTCGCGATCAAGATCCTTCCCGAGATCTTTGCGCAGGACCCGGCTCGGCTGGCTCGCTTCGAGCGCGAGGCCCGCCTTCTCGCTTCCGTGAACCACCCCGGGCTCGCGGCGATCTACGGTATCGAGCAGGCCGGCTTCGTGCGCTACATCGTCATGGAGCTGGTGCCCGGTGAGACGCTCGCGGAGCAGCTCGCGCGCGGGCCTCTCGCGATTCCGGAGGCGCTGCGCCTCGCCCGGCAGATCGCGGAGGCGCTCGAAGCGGCGCATGAGAAGGGAATCGTCCATCGGGACTTGAAGCCCGCGAACATCAAGGTGACGCCCGACGGCAAGGTGAAGGTCCTCGACCTCGGCCTCGCGAAAGCGATGGACTCGAAGATCGAGACGGGAGACACGTCGCAGTCGCCGACGATGATGCTCGATCAGACCCGGCCCGGCGTCATCCTCGGCACCGCCGAGTTCATGAGCCCCGAGCAGGCGCGCGGGAAGGCCGTCGACAAGCGCACCGACATCTGGGCGTTCGGCTGCGTCCTCTACGAGATGCTCTCCGGCTGGCGCATCTTCCGCGGAGAAACGATCTCGGACGTCCTCGCCGCCATCCTGACGTCAGAGCCGGACTGGAGCCGCCTCCCGAAACAAACGCCTCCCCGGGTGCGCGACCTGATGATGCGATGCCTGAAAAAGGACGCGAACGAGCGCCTCCGCGACATCGGAGACGCGCGCCTTGAGCTGGCGGGAGAGCTGAGCGATTCCGGTGTGAGGCCGTCGTTGATCGAGGCCCCGCCGCGCCCGCGGCGCGTATGGCTTCTTGGTGCGGCAGCCGCACTTTGCCTGGGACTTCTTGTCGCTTGGTATTTGCTTCGTCGCCCGCTCGGCGAAGGTCGGTCTCTCTCCGGCGTCGATCGTTCTCTCGTAGTCCTGCCGAGCCGTGATTTGTCGGGCGCCCCCGGCGGTCAACTCGTAGGCGACGGTCTCGTCGAAATGTTGAGTGTCAGGCTGGGGGAGGTCCCGGGCATTCAAGTCGTGACGCCGGCGGCGGCGGTGGCAGCTTCCGACAATCAATCCGATCCGTTTAAGGCTGCGCGAAGCGTCGGCGCGCAACTGGCCGTCCGAAGCTCCTTCATGCGGAGCGGGGATTCAGTCAGAATCACCTACACCGTCTGGCTCGTTGGCGATCGCCGACAAGTCGCTTCCGGAACGGTGGACGGCAGTGCCTCGGACATATTTGGTATGCAGGATCGTCTTGCCGAGAGTGTTGCCGCCGGACTCCGGCTCGCGCGTTCCAGTAAAAAGACGCCGACGCCTCCCGGACTCGAGAGCGCCGGCGCCCAGGAACGATACTTGAGGGCCATCGGAAATCTGCAGCGCTATGACAAGCCTGCATCTGTCGATGCGGCCATCGGTCTTCTGGAGGCGCTCGCATCCGAAGCGCCGGCGTCGGGGCTGGTAAAGGCCGCGCTCGGTAGAGCGTATTTGTATAAATTCGTCGACACCAGAGACAGGAAATGGGTGGACCGCTCTCTTGATGCGTGCATACGCGCAGAGAAATTGAGCCCGGACCTCGCCGAGGTGGCGATCACACGGGGCGAGCTTCTCCTTGAGACTGGACAGGCCCGCAAGGCCGTGAGCTCCTTTGAGAAAGCGCTTTCAGTGCAGCCCAGCAACTACGCGGCGCACCTCGGTCTGGCCAACGCATTGGCTGCAGACGGTCGCGCTACCGACGCCGAACGGTCATTTAAGCGAACGATAGCGCTCCAGCCGGAATATTGGGGTGGGTACAGCAAGCTTGCGGCCTTCTACTACGCGTCGGGCCAGTTCGAGAAAGCTGCGGAGATCTTCCTGCGCGTTACGAAATTGACGCCCGACAATGCGAATGCCTTCAGCAATCTGGGAGCCGTCTACGGAATGATGGGCAGGCTCGACGATGCCTTACAGGCGTACCGACAGTCCCTGGCTCTTGCACCCACTGACGGGGCCTGGTCGAACGTCGGAACGGCGGATTTTTATCTCGGCCGTTACGCGGAGGCGGCAGAAGCTTTTCAAAAGGCAATAGCCATCACGCCAGTCCATTTCCTTTTCTGGGCCAATCTAGGCGATGCACAACGCTGGACGGAAGAGCTCAAGAGCAAAGCTCCGGAAAGTTACAGGCGGGCCATAGATCTCGCCCGGCAAGAACTCCGCGTCAATCCCCGAAATGCCCAGGCCCATGCATACATCGCGCTCTGCCTTTCGAAGCTCGGACGCGACGCCGAAGCCGAAGCGGAAGCGAATGAAGCCCTCATCCTCGAGCCTTCGAATCCGGAATCACTGTTCGGAGCGAGCGTCGTTTCTCTTCTCGGAGGACGCCGCACGGTCGCTATGGAGCGGTTGAAGCGATCCATTGCGGCCGGCTTCCCCCGAGCCCTTGTGGAACGTGACCCCGAGCTGACACCGCTTCGAAGCGATCCCGTTTTTCAAGAATTTTTGAAGTCTCCGGAAAAAGCGATTTAGCAAAGGAGGCGAAATGATTCGAAAGTGGCTGGGGCATTGGATCGCTATTACCTTGGCGTGTTTGGCGGTGGGGAGTTGTTGCAGCGCCGCGAAAGCTTCGAAAGTCGTCCTCATCTCGATCGATCCCCTGATTCATCCTTCCTCGACAGGACCCGAAATCAAGCCTGACAAGCCGACCATTCACAAGGGAAAGAAGGAGCGACTCTTGTGGGTTTCCCCTCCCGGCTCAAAGCTCGTACACATTCTGATTACCATTCCCCCCGGAAGTAAGCCGCCTTTCCAGAGGTGCGATGTGACCGGAACGACCTGCAAGATCTCCTGCGACGCCGAGGGAGTTTGTTTTTCCGGCCGAATTCATGACGCCTGGGCTCCCCCGGCGCCTGATGCCAAGGAGAAGTACTTCTACTACGAGTACACCAGTGCATTCGTGACGGGGCCGGTCGTGGATCCGGGGTTCATCATCAAGCCCTAGAGAGAACCCGGATTCTGAGCGCCTCGCTCCTCAATTGGCCGCGGGGGCAGCGGTCGGCTCTCGCGGATCAGCGGCCCACTTCGGTGGCACCGTCGTTGCTTTACGGGCGACGGAGGCCCAAAGCATGGCAAATCGCGAACCGGAAAAGACCAAGGGAGCCGTCGGTCTTTTCCTCGAAAAGTTTTCCTACAAGGTCACGAGCTGGGCGGGGAGCAGCTGGGCCTTTGCGATCGCCGTTCTCG
>JBBROA010000213.1:0-3360 GCA_038229875.1 Thermoanaerobaculia bacterium
CCAGGGTAACGAAATCCCGCTGAGAAGGCCCTGAAAGCCGTCCCTTTACCCGTCCCGAAATCAACGTCCCCGCGGTCGTTCAACTGCCGAGTATCGGGACGGACAGCCTTAGCGTTGTTTTTTGTCCGTTGTAGAGTCGAGGAGTGACGCGGTGGTTTAGGTCGAGATTTGTTTTCCCCTGTTGCCCGCCCTTTCGTACGCGGGTGTCCCACCATTTCGACCATGCTCCGTTTCCACTCCCCGCTCATCGAACCGGACGGGCCCTATTAAGGCATCCGGCTCTCGGACAAGGCTCGATCACCCCTTCGCACGCGGAGAGCCTCCGGCCCAACCCAGAAGGCTGTAAAGCCCCAGGTCTTCATACAAGTAGCCCTTGGGGAATCGTGTCTTCCCCGGGCCACGGACCTTGTACTTGGCCTTCAGCCATCGACGGAGCCGATACCGCACGTGGTTGTCCACGAGGCGGTGGGCTCGCTGCACCGTGCCCAGCCGAAAGTAGTTCGCCCAGCCCTTCAGCTTCCTGTTGAGCTCGGCGACCTGAAACTCGACCTGACGCGGCGCCCATCGTCGTTCCGTCAGCTCGCTGATCGCGCGGCAGAACCGCTCGATGGATTTCTGCGACGGGCGCGGCCCGATATAGGCCTCTCCCGTCCGCGGGCTGTAACAACGGCCGATGGTGTAACCCAGGAAGTCGAATGACTCCTCCGGCAGGCGGCAGAGCCGCGTCTTGGTTTCGTTCACCGTCAGCTTCAGCTTCGACATCATCCTCTGCATCACCGCCATCGCTTCGTCCGCGGTGCCGCGGCAGCAGATTACGAAGTCATCCGCATAGTTGACGATCCGAGCCTTCAGACGCCGCTCATGGCCTCCTGTCTTCCATCCCTTCACAAAGCGTCGCATGTAGATGTTTGACAACAAAGGAGAGATCGGAGAGCCTTGTGGGCTGCCCCGCCCCTCGTCCTTGTTCCGGGTCGTCCGATGACGATGGCCCCGCTCGTCGGTCTCTTCCACCGGTGTCACCAGCCACATCGTGATCAGCTTCAGGACGAAGCGATCGCTGATCCGCCGGGACAACGACTTCACGAGCTCGGCATGCGGGATCGCGTCGAAGTAGCCGGACAAGTCGCCGTCAACCACCTCGGTATGCCCGCTCCGGACCAGCCTTTCGACCTGCCTCACGGCGGCGAGGGCGCTCCGTCCCGGGCGATACCCGTATTGCTCAGGCTCCAGATCGGCCTCGAAGATCGGCTCCAAGACCAGCACCGTCGCCATCTGCGCTACGCGGTCCACGATGCAAGGAATGCCCAGCGGCCTTTGCTTTCCATCGCCTTTCGGGATGAAGACGCGCCGGACCGGTTGGGGAGAGTACGTTCGCTTCTTGAGGTCGTCCGCCAATTCGTCCAGCCAACGGTCCAGGCCGTACGCCTCGATGTCCTCGAACGTCTGGCCATCGACCCCCGGTGCGCCACCGTTGGCACGGCAGCGCGCGTAGGCCCATTCCAGAACGTCGCGACGGTACACCTTGTCATACAGCGCGTAGAACCGATAGTCGGGCGACCCCTTCGCTTTGGTGTGCAACGCCGTCTGGAGTTTCTCAACCGTCGGTGGAGGTGGTAGGCTCATCGCCAATCTCCTGGCTGTCGTGCCCCTTCTGACGTTGACCTTGAACTGAGGCCCCTTTGCTCCGCCGGCATTACCCGGCTTCCTCGCTCATACGGGCCTCTCCGCCACCTCGAACGGCCCGATCTGGCCCTCGCGGGTTATCGGTTGGGAGTCACGTGCCCCCACCGCCGAGGTTTCCCGTGTTGCGTCGGATCTCCCTGTGCAGACATGCCACCGCCCATACCCCGGTGGAACCCCTGGAGTTTGTCGCATCATGAGGGGTGGTCCCCTCCTGTCTCCAGGGACGGCGGCCTTCCCCGTATAGCAACCGGGTCGGCTTCCACATCGCCTTGTTTCGGGGCTTGCATGGCGTTCACTTGCGTTGCGGCCTGCCTGCTCGCCGAACCGCCAAAGCGGCCCGTTGTCTCGAAGGCTTCGACGGCTTCGTCACCTCCGCCGCCGCTCCGATAGCTACCGGATGGAGCGACCAGTTATCCGGGCGGGAATCACACCCGCTGAAGATCCGAGCCTTTTCACGGCGCACTGCTACGGGAAGGCCTCGATCGCCGAGAGGATCTGGGTGACGTCGCTCATCGCGGGTCCCGCTCACGGTGCTTCCGAGGCATGGGCTGGCGACCGAGCCCCGTCGCTAGGGTCAGGTCGCCGATCCACTGCGCCGGGGGGAAGAGGTCGTGTCCATGCCTATTAGCGGCCATTCATGCGAGGACGCAGCCCGGTCCCTCCGCGTCGAGACGCCCATTGAGGCGGCTCGACCGCACGGGTACACCATCCTTATTGACGAGTGATCGCGCCTCCCAGGGGAACGACGAAAATGCGACCGACACTCTTCCTCCTTGCCTCCGCGCTCGTGGCCACGTTCGGTGTCTGCCGGGCCGACGCGCTCTCGAAGGTGAGCAATGCCGAATTTCAACCGCTCTCGGCGCAGGTCCGCCGGGTCTCCGAGGCGCTCGAGCTCCTGGGCCAGCCGCTCTCCCCCGAGGTGAAGGCCAGGCTCGGCAAGGCCCTGGAGATCGACGGCGGTGCGGCTTCCGTCAGCGCGATCCAGGACGTGCTCGACCCGCTCTGCCTCGTCGGCGTCACGATCAACCCCGAGAGCCGGGTGAAGGTCGATCAGGGGGCGGCTCGGGCGTCGCTCGTGCAGAACGGGTGGACGGTCTTCCTCGTCAAGGTCCACAACCAGGCCGGAGTGACCGCCGATCTCCGGGCATCGAGCCCCAACGCGGCCAGGGTTTATCAAGGGTCGACAGGAAGTCCTTCGCCGAAGCGAACCGTCCCCCCGTCCGAAGTCGCCGAGCGCTGGATGGACCTGGATATGTTCCGCGACCGCCCCTTGAAGCGGACGCTTTCGGGGCTCCCTCTCGAATATCGGCTGATCCAGCTTTATAGCCGGGACTCCGGCCAGCGCGAGGCGAAGATCAGCTTCGACGTTGGCCAGGGGACCCAGGACCTTGGGGTCCGGTCCGACGTCGATCTTCTTTTCAGTTGCCACGAGGGTCGGCACGTGTCGTTCAAAGTCATCGACGACAACGGCCGCCCCACCACGGCCTCGTTCCTGATCCGCGACGCCCTCGGCCGGGTCTACCCCGCCTCCTCGAAGCGGCTCGCGCCTGACATGTTCTTTCATCCCCAGGTTTACCGGAGCACGGGCGAGGAAGTCGTGCTCGCGCCGGGGACCTACTCGTTCGAGTGGTCGCGCGGGCCGGAATACGTGCCGCAGTCGCGGATGATCACCGTGAC
>JBBROA010000214.1:0-3291 GCA_038229875.1 Thermoanaerobaculia bacterium
AGCTCTCGACTCTGTGGGGTCGTCTTTGCTTTGCTATGCAGGTTCATCCGGGCCTCCTCGTTGGTTCGCTGCCGGCTTCCACCAACAGCTTCCCACCGCTGCGCCCGGGTGAACAACCTCTTGAGCCTTTACACCTAGGTGTGGCCGCGGCACTCCGGATGCTCGCACGCGCACTCCTCGAACTCGATCTTCAGAAGCGAGCACGGCTCCGAGCAGAATTCCGGCGCCGCGCCTTCGCCGGTCGGTCTGCACGTGCAGGGCTCTTGCTTGCATTTGTCTTCTATCGGTCCCTCCGTCGCCGTCGGCCGTCTCGTGCAACGGCCGGGCCCGCCGAGCTGGCCCCCGAATTGCTCCTGAGACAACCGTGCTGCGACAGCTCCTGACCCTCGGAACCCGCAGAAACCTCGCGGAAGTGATTGCGCCCCGCCGCACGTTCGAGGACGTCGTGCTGCCGCGGCGGACGCGCCAGGCCCTCAAAGAAGCTCTCGTGCAGATCGAAAAGCGCAGCCTTCTGTATGACGACTGGGGCCTCGGAGAACGCCACGATACGGGCCTCGGCCTCGCGTTTCACTTCGCGGGTCCCCCGGGGACAGGCAAGACGATCTGCGCTGAAGCCGTCGCGCACGCCCTCGGGCGCCCTCTTCTCAAAGTCCGATACGGCGAGATGGAGAGCGCGTGGGCGGGGGAGACGGGCAAGAACGTGGTCGCCGTGTTCCGGGAAGCGCGTTCCGCCGACGCGGTTCTGTTCTTCGACGAGGCGGACGCGATCGCGAGCCGCCGATTTGCGGGAACCTCCCACGGCTATGAGCGGGAGGCGAACCACACCGTCAACATCCTTCTCGAGGAGCTCGAGTCGTTCCCCGGCGTCGTGATTTTCGCCACGAACCTCGCGGCGAATTTCGATCCGGCGTTCGAAAGGCGCATCCGGACGCACATTCTCTTCGAGGCTCCGGGCGTCGACGAGCGCGAGGCGATCTGGAAAGTTCAGGTGCATCCGCGCAAAACGCCGCTCGCCGCGGACGTCGATTTCGCGGCGCTTGCGGGCCGGTTCGAGATTTCGGGCGGCGATATCAAGAACGCGGTGTTGAAAGCGGCGCAATCGGCCGCCGCAGAGGATGGAGACGATCGAAGAAAATCGATCCGCCAGGCGCAGCTCGTTGCGGGCGCGGAAAGCGTTCTGGAATCGAGGCGCGTCATGAAGCAAAGCCTCTTCGCGCCGGAACCTCCCGCAGCGCCCCTGCCCGCGTTCCCGGCCGCGCGATGGATTCTTGCGGCCATCGCACTCCTTCTCCTCGCCGCCGGAGGTCTTCTCGGATGGGCCTCGACGGTCTGGTTGTCCTGACTGCATCGTGGCGTGATCTCGCCGGAAGGGCGCGCCAATGGCACCCCAATTGCTCCCGCGACAGAGCTGGAGGACTTATGAAGATGTTCGCCCGTGGTTCTCTCCTGGTTGCAGCCGTGCTCAGCGTCGCCGTCGCCCTCGCCGCCTGCCGTCCGAATGAAACCGTCGAAGGTCAGGCACGCGACGCAAAGATCAAGGCGAACATCAAGTCGAAGCTCGCGTCCGACGTGGGAGCAGCGACTCTGACGAGCGTCGACGTGAACGTCACGAACGGGGTCGTGACACTTTCCGGCCCCGTTCACAGCCAGGATGAAAAGTCGCGCGCCGAGACCGTGGCGAAGGCGGCAGAGGGCGTCGTCAGCGTCAACAACGCGCTTCAGATCATGGGCGACGCCTCGAGTGGCGGCGCCATGACGAGCAGCGTTATTACTCCTTTGCCCTCGCCCTCCCCCTTGACCGAAGCGACCACCACGACGGGCACCACGACGACGACTACGACGACGACGGCTACGGAAGTGACGCCCCGATAACCGTCGCCTCCGCTCACTCCGGGGTCTGCCGTCGCCGCGCGGCGGCGACGGCACCGGCGAGCGGCTCGCCTGACCCCTCCGTTCGCTTCGGCTCCCGCCCCGAGAGGCTCCTCCCTCCCTTCGGTCGGGAGACTCCTCTCGGGGCGAGCGTATTCGCGACGGTGACGATGGCGCGCCACCTCCTCTCCCCGCGCTCGGGGAGAGGCTTCTCGCCATTCGTCCGATTGCGCCGATCGTGCGATGGCGGATCGGAGCTTTTGAGCCTCGCCGCGACCGCGGATTACCGGATCGTCACCATTCCCTGCTGTACGCCCCCGTCTTGACGGGCGGTCATCGGCTTTCTAGAATCCGCCGCCAAACGTGAAGGAGGTTCCCGTGATTCGTCGTTTCCTCACCCGGGTCGTCTTCGTCGCCGCGCTGTTCGTGGCGATGCCCGTCCTGGCGCAGTCGTCTTCTTCGGGAAGCGCTGTCGCCCGGGGCAGATATCTCGTCGACATCATGGCGTGCAACGACTGCCACACACCTTTGAAGATGGGCGCGAAGGGCCCCGAGCCCGACATGGCCCGACTGCTTTCCGGCCATCCCGAGGGAATGACGCTTCCGCCGCCTCCCGCGGGGGCGGGGCCCTGGATCTGGGCCGGTATTGCGTCAAACACGGCCTTTTCCGGCCCCTGGGGGATCAGCTACACCGCGAACCTGACCCCGGACAAGAACACGGGGCTCGGCATCTGGACCGAGGACATGTTCCTGCAGGCCATGCGGACCGGGAAACACATGGGCACTTCGAGGATGATCCAGCCCCCGATGCCCTGGAACTGGACCGGGCGCGCGACCGACGCGGACCTGAAGGCGATCTTTGCGTACTTGAAATCCGTGCCGCCGATTGCCAATCACGTTCCGGATTACATCGAGCGCAAGAGCGCGGGCTCCAACGGCCCGAAGGCGGATACTTCGAAGAAGACCCGCTGAGAAGACCCGCTGGAGAGGTTAAAAGCGGGGAGGCCTGGACGACCTCGCGAGCGGCGGGATCTTCTAGCGGGCGATCCCGAACGGTCGGGTCGGGCGCCCCTGCCGATTCACCGAGGGATGCGTCGATTCCGATGCGTCCTCGTCCGGCAGGGGCTCCCCGAGGTCGAGCGGCTCCTCTTTGGAGGGTTCATCGCCCGCGCCCCACTGGGGATCCGGGAGCCTGTCCGGCATCACGCCGAAGGAAAGCGCGTCCGACAGAAAATCGTTCAGCGAGTAGCTGTCGGCGAAAGGATTATCCAGAAACGCCACCGGCGCCGAGAGGTCAGCGCTGGCGGCGACGGCCGGATCCTCCGAGCCGCGTTCGGCCTGGGAGGATGGCGCAAGCGTGTCCGGTTCCGGGATCGCCGAAAACTGAGGCGGCGGGGGCAGGCCCGGCATCACGGACGGCTC
>JBBROA010000215.1:0-3257 GCA_038229875.1 Thermoanaerobaculia bacterium
CGGGCTTTTGCTCGACGTTACGCCAGGAAGAGACCCTGGCCGATATGCAGGACGAAAGTCTCGCTGGCGCCTGTCGCCCATTGCAAAAGCCCGGACGCGACACCCGCATCCATTTTTCCGCGGGCTGCTAGACTCTGAGAACGATTCCCAATCCCTGGCGTGGCTTGAAGGGCCTGCCTGGAGAAATCTGGATCCTCTGTTTCGCGAGCCTGGTCAACAAGGCCGGGACGATGGTTCTGCCCTTCTTCGTGCTTTACCTCACCCGCGAGAAGGGTTTCACCGCGGGAGCGGCCGGGGCTTTTGTCCTGCTCTACGGGGCGGGTTCGCTCGTCGCGTCCCCGCTTGCCGGGCGCCTGGCGGACCAATGGGGTCCCATCGTGATCATGCGCGCATCGCTGCTCGTCTCCGGCGCCGTGCTCCTCGCGTTTCCGTTCGCCCGGAGCCCCGTCGCGATCGGCGCGATGACGGTTCTTCTCTCGATGACGGCGGAATCGTTCCGGCCCGCGAACCTCACGATCTTCGGGGATCTCGTCGCGCCGGAGATGCGCAAGGCGTCGTTCGCCGTGAACCGGCTCGCAGTCAACCTCGGCATGAGCATCGGTCCCGCTCTCGGGGGACTCCTCGCGACGCTTTCCTTTCGGTGGCTCTTTCTGGTCGACGGGATCACCTCTTTAGCGGCCGGCGCGATCCTGGTGCTCTCGTCGTTTCCCCAGCACCGCCGGACCGGCGACGCCGGGCCGGTCGGGGACGCCCTGGCGGACCTCGCGCACGGAGGCGGCGCCCACCGGGACGCGCGGCTGCTCCTCTTTCTCGCCGCCTTCTTTCCCGTGATGTTCGTGTTCTTCCAGCACATCTCGAGCATGCCGCTCTTCCTGGTGCAGAACCTCGGCCTGTCCGCCGCGATCTACGGCCTGCTGTTTTCGGTGAACACCGTCATGATCGTGCTGATCGAAGTGCCGGTGAACCTCGCCACCGCGGATTGGCCGCACCGGCGGACCCTCTCGCTCGGCGCGCTCCTCTGCGGAATCGGGTTTGGGGCTCTCGCTTTCGCCTGGAACGTCTGGAGCGTCGCGGCGACCGTCGTCGTATGGACGTTCGGCGAGATGCTCCTCTTCCCGGGCATGGCGGACTACCTGACGGCGATCGCGCCTCCGCGCCGGCGAGGCGAGTACATGGGCCTGTCGCAGATGACGATGGGGCTCGCGTTCACACTGGGTCCGTGGGGCGGTCTGCAGATTCTCGGGCGCTTCGGCGGCCGGGCCCTGTGGCTGACCATGCTCGCCTTCGGCATCGTGTCCTCGGGGGCGCTGGCCGCAGTCGTTTCGAAGAAGAGCGCAGCTGCCGCAATCGAGAAGAGCGCCGGCTGAGGCGCGCGGGGCACGGGTTCAGCGCGGAGCGGACCCGACGACTCCGACGTTCGCCACCGTGTCGCCCCGCCTCATCGAGGGCACGGCGCAGATATAGAGGACGACGCCCGCGGCGGGAGACCGCGGCTCTGCCACGACCGCGCCGAAGAAATCGGTCACGGTCCCGAGCTTCATCCCCTGCTCGACGTACATCCCGCGGTGCACGAGCGGCCGGAAAAAACCCGCGCTCTCGGAGGTCACGGTGCGGACGGCGTCGATCCAGACGGGATGGTCGATGCGGATCGGACTGCCGGCGATCATCTTGAACAGGCGCATGACCGAGAGCGATCCGCGGACGAGCATCTCGACGTCCTCGGTCTCGACGGCGCCGGCGGAGCCCGCTTCGGCGGTGATCGACGCCTTGCCCCGGGTCGTGGCGGTGTTTTCCAGGTACCGCGAAGCGGCGGGGTCGCGGGGTCTGTCGGAGACGACCAGGATGTGATCGATCCCGAAGGCGAGCACCATGTCGCGGGAGACGGCGTCGAGCTTGTCGTTGCCGGTCCTCGTCCAGTAGCTGTAGGGCCGCAGGCTCTCGTCGATGTCGCCGCCGTGCAGGTCGATCAGGTGATCGCACCGATCGACGACCTCGCGCGTGATGGCGTACGCCGCGCGCTCCGTCTGCGTGCCCTCCGGGCGGCCCGGGTAGAAGCGATTCATGCTCTTTCCGTCGGTCGGATTGACGTGGAGCACCTTGTGCTCGAACGACGGGACGTTCACGAGCGGCACCAGGATCACCGTGCCTGTCAGGTCGGCCGGGTCGAGCCGCTCGGCGAGCCTCGCTACGGCGGCGATCGAGGCGTACTCCGTCCCGTGGGCCCCGGCGACGACCGCGAGCACCGGGCCGGGCCAGGCGCCGTGAAACACGATGACCGGGATGCGAGTCCCCGCATCGGCGCCGGCCGGGACTTCGATGTAGCCGTTGCCCCGATGTCCCCGGCCGGCCGACGCCGTTCCCACCGTGAACGTCGGCAGGTCTTGGGCCGCCGCGGCCGCGGCCGCGACCGCCAGCGCCGCCGCCAGCAGGAGCGCCTTCATCGGTTCGCGCCCGCGCCGAAGCCCGGACGCGGAGGATCGGCCTCGAGGCGGTTTGCCGCGAGCCGCCGGAGCGCCTCCTGCGCGACAGCGTTGTTCTTCGCGGACGACGCCGCGCGCGCGAGCCCCGCGAGAGAGAGCGAGCGGCCCGGCGCGTGCGCGAGCGACACTTCGAATTCCTTCTGCGCGTCCTCCGCTTTGCCCTGGACCGCCAGAAGCTCTCCCAGGAGCTCGTGCGCGGGCTTGATCACGGCGGGAGGGCCGAACTCGAAGCTCATCGCGTCCTCCGCCGCCGCAGCTTCACGGGCGCGGGCGATCGCAGCCGCGGTTTTTCCCTTCTGGACGAGATCGATAGCTTCGAGCTCGCGGCGCAGCACCGCGGCGACCGAAGCGCCGTGCACAACCGAGCCATAGCCGCCCATGCCGCCCCCGTGGGCGTGCGCTCCGCTGTCCGCCGGCGCGCCGGTCTCGGGGAGAGCGGCGAGGGCAGACGCGATCCCCCGCGCGTCTCCCCTCTTCCACGCGCAGAAGCCTGAGACGAACAGGTCTCGCGGCGCTTTCCCTTCGAGCGGCAACGCGTCGCCGGCGCACCCGGTCTCGATCGCGTAGGCGGCTCGCATCAGGGAGAGGCTCCCGAGGGCGCGCTCCGAGCCGCTCGTCTTCGCGTCGCCTTCCATCATCGAGAGGATCCGCCGCGCCTCCGCGAACCGGCCCTGCTGCAGCCGCGCGTACTCGAGCCACTGCAGGGCGTGAAAATTCCGCTCGTCGACGCCGAGCTTCCGGCGTGCCACCCGACCGTCGGCCGCCGCGACGGAGGCC
>JBBROA010000216.1:0-3236 GCA_038229875.1 Thermoanaerobaculia bacterium
AACGACGATCGCGCCGTGGATGCAGTTCTACCTGCAGTCGAGCGTCGTCGAGAAGGGGATCCGGAAGGACCGGTACTGGATGACCCGGTGGGACGTCATCGTGGGCTGCATCGTGACGGACATCGTGGCGTTCTTCATCATAGTGGCCTGCGCCGCCACGCTGTTCGTGCACCACGTCGCGGTCGGCGACGCCGCCGCCGCCGCGCGCTCCCTCGAGCCGCTCGCGGGCCGCTACGCCTCGGGCCTGTTCGCCATCGGCCTGCTGAACGCGTCGGTCTTCTCCGCCGCGATCCTGCCGCTGTCGACGGTCTACTACGTGTGCGAGGCCTTCGGCTGGGAGGCGGGCGTCGACAAGGGGTTCGGCGAGGCCCGAGCTTTCTACAGTCTCTACACCGCGATGATCCTGCTCGGCGCGGCCGTCGTCCTCTGGCCGGGCTTTCCCCTCATCCGCGTAATGTTCCTCTCCCAGGTCGCCAACGGCATCGCGCTGCCGCTGGTCCTCGTCTTCATGCTGCTCCTCGTCAATCGCGAGGAGCTCATGGGGGATCAGGTCAACGGCCGGGTCTTCAACGGCATCGCGTGGATCACGACCGTGGTCATGATCCTCCTGACGCTGCTCCTCGTCGCCAACGGGTTCGGGCTGAAGGTCGGAGCCTGATGATCTCGAATCAGGGCATGATGATGATCCGGGCGTCGGGAGTGGGCTTGGGCTTCAACGGCGGCTGCTGCGAGCCCGATTTCCAGGTGTACACGCTGTAGTCGCAGCCCGTGGATTTGGAATTCGGGTTGCCCGAGCTGACCGTACTGCCCGTGTTGTTGCTGCTGTTCAACTGCGGAAAGCACGTCGAGTCGTGCATCACGATTCCGATCAGCCATCCTGTGGCCGCCTTCCAAGTTACCTGGTTCGTATAGCCGATCCCAGCGACCTTGCACGTGAGCGACCCGTCAGTGCCGACCTGGATCGTGTGATCCTTCGCGACGTTGCAATCGTCGACTGGCCGCGATCCTCTTCCGATGAGGTACCCGACAACCACGCCCACCCCCAGGGCCAACACGACCGCGGTTCCCTTGTTCATGATCTCCTCCCTTTGCTAACCTCCGGCCGCCTTGCGCGGCGGAGCGACGATGGATCGAAACTCCGGGGTGTCTCGCAGGGATGCGAGCTCTGGCGTCCTGGCGATGATCTGGCGGCAGTAGCCGGCGTCGGCGGCCTTGCGGAGCCAGTCGAGCGCTTCCGCCTTTCGTCCGCCGAGCGCGGCGACGATCGCCGCGTCCGCGAGAACCGCGGGCTCCTTGTCGGCGAGCGCGAGTGCGCTCGCGATGGACCTCGCCGCCTCCCGGGACCGGCCGGTTTTCGCGAGCCCGGTCGCGATGTATGACATCGCATCCGCATTGGACGGATCCAGCTGGAACGCCTCTCTCGCGAGCACGATCGACTTTTCGTAGGCAGCCGACGCTCGATCCCCTCGTCCGTTTTCCGCCAGAGCGTCCCCGTAGTTGCCCCAGATCTGGAAGTCGCTCGGCGCGTTGCGGGACGCAGCCTCGAGAGTCGCGAGTGCTTCCCTGGGATGACCCGTCCAAAGCTGGGTCAGGGCGAGGTTCGACGCGATGAACTGGTCCTTCGGAGCAATCTCTTGAGCCCTCCGGAGAACGGGGAGTGCATCGGCGAAACGGCAGGCGAGCACGAGCGTCCCGCCGAGATTGCTATATGCGCGATAGCTATCGGGCGCGGCCGCCACCGCGCGCCGGAACATCGCCACGGCCTCCGCCCACCGGCCGCGATCCGCGTAGAGGGCGCCCAGGTTATTGAAGACCGCGAAGGATGGCTGGAGCTCGATCGCGCGGCGGAAGGCGGCCTCGGCGGCGCGATCCTCGCCGACCTTCTCCAGCGACCGTCCGAGTCCGAGCTCCGCGTCGACATTACCCGGTTGGGCGGCGATCGCGCTCCGGAACGATTCGGCTGCTTCCTTGGCCCGGCCCGTTCGGAGGAAGGTCTCCCCGCGCACGGCATCCACTTCCGGCAGTTCGGGATCCAGAGCGCGGGCGGCGCCAGCGGCCGTCAGCGCGCGATCCGCCCAGGCTCGATCCTTGGTGAAGTCGAACATCGCAAGATCGGCTCGCCCCAACGCGGCCTGGATCAACGCGGAATTGGGCTTCTCCATGGCGAGCTGCTCCAGAATCTTCACCGCGCGCTCGACTCCTTCTCGCCTGTCGTAGCGCTGCAGCAAACCGATCGCCTGGAGGTAGCGCTCCTGGTGGGAGACCGTGTCCAGACCCGATGGCGTCGGGGTTCGCCGGGCGGTTCGCCGCAGCACGAGGTCGCGGATCACGCCGTCCGCCACTCGATCCTGGAGCGCGAAGAGCTCCGCGCCGTCGACGGTGTCGACCGCTATCTGTCGGCCCGAGGCGTCGACGAGGCGATACGTGATGCGGAAACTCTCCTTTTCGCGCTGCAGGCTGCCCGAGAGGAGAGTCGTGGCTCCCAGCTTCTTCGCCACGCGCACGAGGTCCGAGTCCTGCGTCGCGGCCTCGACGGCGGCCCGCGGGGTCACGACCTGCAGGCCCGAAACGTTGGAGAGGCGCGCGCTGACCGTGTCGGCCATGGCGAGCCCCATGAGCTCGCCCTCGCCGGTCCCGATGAGATTGCGAAACGGAAGCACCGCGAGCTGCCGGACGCCCGGGGCGGGCGCGGCGGCTCTCGGCCGCGCGATCCGGTACCCCGCGACGAGAAGAGCGACGCCCGCGGCGATTCCCGCGAGAGGAATCGCGAGGCGCCGCAGAAGGCTCCGGCGCGAATTCGATTCGCGCAGGTCCCGCGTCTGACCGGACAGCGTCTCGTCGAGCTCGATCCGGGCATCGCCGGCGTCGCGGAGGCGGCGGTTGCGGTCCTTCTGCGTGCAGCGGCGGAGAAGCTCCCTCACGTTGTTCGGCGTCTTCGGGGGAAGCAGGCCCCAGTCCGGGTCGAGTTCGAAGATCGCCGCGAAGGTCTCGGCCGCGGTCCCTCCCGCAAACGGGCGGCGCCCGGACAGCATCTCGTACAGCACGCATCCGAACGCCCAGATGTCGGTGCGCTTGTCGATTTCCCCGCCGCGCGTCTGCTCGGGGCTCATGTAGGGCACGGTCCCGGAGATCACCCCCGGAACGTTCGGGTCCGTCGTCAGGGTCGGAGAGCGCGAGAGGTCGGGCTCCGGAGCTTCGGGCGCGAAGGCGCGCGCGAGCCCGAAGTCCAGCAGCTT
>JBBROA010000217.1:0-3222 GCA_038229875.1 Thermoanaerobaculia bacterium
AAACCCGAACTCGCCGCTCTCCCACCACAATCACGATTCGACCCATATCAGCTACGACGTTGCGACTGTGGGTATCACGCACTCGATGTTCACCCTGGAAGGATCGGCATTCCACGGCCAGGAGCCGGACGAGAACCGCTGGAATATCGAGGCCGGCGCGCTCGACTCGTATTCCGGCCGCCTGACGGTTCGCCCGACGCGCGATCTCGCGATCCAGGTCTCCTCCGGGCACCTCGAGCGCCCCGAGGCGATCGAAACCGGCAACCAGACACGTTCGACCGCTTCGATCGCCTATTCGAAGACGACCGAAGGAGGATTCATCGCCGCCAGCGTGATTGCCGGGCGCAACCAGACTCCGGACGGACCCGAGTGGGGAAACCTGCTGGAATGGACCTGGAAATTCGCAGACGTCCATTTCATCTTCGGGCGCCTCGAAAGCGTCGACCGTGACCTTTTTGAGCTGCGGAACAAACGACAGCGGCCTGAAAATCTTCCGCGCGCCCGCACCCTGGTTCAGTCCGGAACCCTCGGGTACGTTCGAGACGTGTCGCTGGTCTCCGAAGCGGAAACGGGTCTGGGCGCTGACCTGTCGCTGTATCGGTTCACGTCAAGTCTCGACGACGTGTATGGACGCCGTCCCGTCTCGATTCACGTGTTCGCGCGGTTCCGTTTCGGCTCGCACGGCATGCAGAGCTCCGGAATGCACGGCATGCACTGAAGACTTTCTCGAAATCCGGCCGCCTACACCTTTGGATATATTTGAGTCATCATGAAAAAACCCCGAACGCGCCGTCTTCGTTCGCCGGGAGTCGCGATCGTCTTTTCGCTGTCTCTGGCGACTTCCGTCAGAGCTCACGACACCTGGATCGTGCCCCAAAAACCGGTCGTGAAGGTCGGTGAGTCTGCGACGGTGGAGGGGACGAGCGGGATGAAGTTTTCGGAGCTCGAGACGGCAATGGCGCCAGACCGGATTCGGACAGCCGCCTATCGGGTCGGGCACGCTCCGAAACAGGTTTCCGAAAACACGAAGGGCCCGAAGTCGCTCAGGATGTCGATTCGCCCGGGGAGGTCGGGCGTCGTCACCGTGTGGCTCGAGAGCAAGCCGCGGTCGATCGATTTGAAACCCGATCAGGTCGCGGAGTACCTCCAGGAAATCGGCGCGGAGGACGTGGCGCGGGAGTGGAAATCCGACGGTTCCGGGGACTGGCACGAGACGTACACCAAGCACGCCAAGACGTTTCTTCGAACTGAGCCGCCCGCCGACGACCGTTCCTGGATGGAACCGGTCGGCATGGATCTCGAGATCGTGCCCGAGTCGGACCCGACGCAGGTCCGTCCCGGCGATGAAGTGTCGTTCCTCGTCCTGAAATCCGGCAGGCCCTTCCCGGATTTTCCGGTGACGGCACTTGTCGCGGGAGCGACCAGAGGCACGCTGAAAAAGACGAATTCCGAGGGAAAGGTTCGCTTCCGCCTCGATCGGAAGGGATGGTGGCTGATCAAGGGAACTCAACTCGTGCGCGGCAGCTCCGGAGGGTCCTGGGAGAGCCATTTCTCGACGGCCACGATTCTTGCATCCAGCCCTTGAGGCATGGGAATCCATAACGGTTCGAGGGCGTTTAAGGGATCAATGGCCTCCCGCTGGTCTATTGCCGCCGTCCTCTCACTGGCCATTCTCGCTGCGCCCGTTTCGGCGGCCCTTTGCCTCACCCGCTGCAGTGACGCTGCAAATCTGATGAGGAACCGCGGAGGCGGCTGTCACATGCAGGAGGGTCAGGGAACTTCTGATCCGTCGGGGCAACATGACTCCGATAATCCCGCACGGGGAGCGCACTGCCAGCACGGGGCATTCACGGCGCCGGCCGGCGGGGTTCTTCTCGCCCCCGTGCTGAGCGCTCCTCACGCCGTCACGTGGGAAGCGTCCTCCGTTCTCCGCCCGCGCGACTCCTCTTGGATTTCCAGTCCCGTATTCCTTCGATCTCCGGGCTCGGCCCGAAGTCTCGCACCCCTGCGAATCTGATCTTCCTTCGTCTCTAGAAGCGGAAGCGCGCCTTGAGCGGCGCTTTTCTCTCGAGTTCGAAGGAGATTCCATGGCATCCGATCGGAGAAGTTTCTTGAAGGGCCTCATGGCCTCGGCGGGCGTCGCCACCGCCGGCCGCGCGCTCGCGCAGCCGCACGGCACAGCACACGACCACGAAGTGGACTCCCGCGCGGGAGGTGGGCGCCGCCGGAGCGGAGGGACCGTCCGTTTCGAAACCCCGGACGTCCCGAAGCTCCCCTGGACGATGGACGGCAACGTCAAAGTTTTTCGCCTCACGGCGGAGCCCGTCCAGACGGAGTTCATCCCCGGCCGGAAAGTCGACGCGTGGGGATTCAACAGAAGCGTCCCCGGTCCGACGATCGAGGCGAACGAAGGGGATCGCGTTCGCGTCATCGTCGAGAACCGGCTGCCGGAGCTCTTCTCGATGCACTGGCACGGCTTCGAGATTCCGATCGAAATGGACGGCGTTCCGGGGATCTCTCAGGATCCGATCCCTCCGGGCGGCGAATTCACGTACGAATTCACCCTCCACCAGCACGGCACTTTTTTCTACCACACGCACATGCCCATGCAGGAAATGATGGGCTTGATCGGCTTCTTCATCCTGCATCCGAAGAACGCCTACGCGCCGAGAGTCGACCGCGACTTCGGCCTGATCCTTCAGGAATGGGCGATCCTCCCGAACAACACGATTCCCAACAGTCTTTCGATGGAATTCAACTGGCTGACCTTAAACGGCAAGGCCGGGCCCGAGACGACCCCGATGATCGTCCGCAAGGGCGAGCGCGTGCGGATTCGTTTCGTCAACATGGGCATGGATCACCACCCGATGCACATTCATGGGAACACGTTCTGGGTCACCGGGCACGAGGGCGCGCGGCTACCGCGCTCGGCCTGGACACCGGGAAACACGGTGCTGGTGGGCGTGGCGCAGGGCCGCGACATCGAGTTCGACGCCAAGTACGTCGGCGACTGGATGCTCCATTGTCATCTGCCGCATCACATGATGAATCAGATGGTGTCGATGGTGGGGCCGATTGCGCATGCGGGCACCGGTCTTCATACGGGTATGAGCATGCAAGAGGGCATGGGGATGCCGCGGGAAGGGCACGCCCTTTCGGAGAACAAGGGACCGAGCCTGGGACGGGCGATCGGGACGGGCTCCGAGTTCCAGAAGCCGGTCA
>JBBROA010000218.1:0-3177 GCA_038229875.1 Thermoanaerobaculia bacterium
AGAGCTGACAGCTGACGAGCTACCCTGCCAGATGCCAGTCGCTGTGGGGCGCCTGGTTCTCGACGAACCATCCGTGCAGGAGGCGGCCGTATCCGACCGGCTGCCAGCCGATCGAGTCGAAGAAAGGCCGCAGCGCGAAATGCAGCCTCCGGAGGTTGTAGAACGGCACGCCCGTGAAGAAGTGGTGCTCGAGGTGGTACTCCGAGGACAGGTACCAGAAATCCCACCAGCGGGAGGCCTTCATCAGCGTTCCCCACTTTGCGGGGTCGTCGGGGTCGATCGCGTAGTGCTGTCCGAGGCGGTTCAACGCGAAGGCGATCGGAAAGACCAGGAAGTACGGGACGAGGTAGACGCGGGCGAGGACGCCGGCGCCGCCGAGGGCGAACAGTGAAGCCATGATGCCGATGTGCACGAGGATCGTGATGAGCCGCTCGGCGGCGATGCGGCCCCGGAGCCGGGGAGGGTAGCTCGCGGTCTCCCGCGCGGCGGCTCGGAAGTAGATCGGGAAGAGAGCGGGCGTGAAGTAGAGCGCCTTCACCCAGCGGCGGTTCAGCTTCGGGGAAAGGTAGTGCCGCTTGGGGTCCGCTTCGGCGTCGCCGAGCTCCGCGTGATGGGTCAGATGCCATCGCGTGAACTGCAGCGCGGAAATCCCGGACGGAATCGCGTACAGAAGGGCGAGCGCCCGCTCGGCGCGCGGCCGCGGGCCGTTGAAGACGGCGCGGTGCACCACTTCGTGGAGCAGGACCGTGAAATTGAAGGCGGTCCATCCCGCCGCGAGCGCCGCGGGAATCCAGATCCACGGCTCACGAAACAGCCAGCAGACCGTCATCGCGCCGAGAAGGAGCGCGAACTGCCTGACCGCGACGGCGATGTGCCGCGCGGGGTTCTTGCGGTGGAGCTCTTTCAACACCTCGTGCGGGATCGCGCGGGTCAGCCGGCTGCGCAGGTCCCGCGAGGCGACGGACCAGTGGTGCTCGCCGCCCATCGGGGGGTACTCCTCGGGACGGGGCGGCGGAAAGGGGATCGGTTTGGCGCTCATGGAGCCTGGATCAAAACCTCCGTGGGGCAACGCTTATTCTAGCTTCCTCCGCTCTCAAACCTCCGGCTCGAACCGCCCGGATGGCCGGTCTGAAATTTGCGAGGGCCGGGGACGTTCCCATTCTCGAAACAGGGAGGATCCCCCCATGCGCGGTTTTAGGACAGGCTCGACTTTCGCCGCGCTCGTCGTCGCGCTTCTGCTGCCCGGCGTGGCCCACGCGTCCCTGCTGTCAGACTTTCAGGCCCGTCTCGCCCAGACAATCTGGGCCGCCCAGCAGACCGAAGCGATCCTGAGGTCACTCCCGCAGTCGTCGGCGACCGTCTCGACACCGGAGGGCCTCTCCTCCTATGCCGCCCTGCTCTCGGAAAACGTCGCGGCGCTGAACGCGACCGCGAGCGTCCGCCTGACCACGGACGAGCAGCGTCGGGCCCTGGCAGAAGGCCTCCAGGCTGTCAACTCGATACTGCACGACCAGACTGCGATGGCAGGGAACCGGGGCCTGACCGCCGTGGTCTCCAGCCTCCAGTCCCTCGAGGAATCCTGCCGAACGACGCAGGCGCAGCTCTCGACGCCGAAACGGTGAAAGAAGCGGAGGGGGAGGATTCGGGGGCTCGACCAGGCGGGTCACCTCGCGAGACTTGTCAGGCTTTCAGATCCGCCCCTCACCCCAGCCCTCTCCCCCGGCGCGCGGGGAGAGGGAGCGGAGCTGTGCTTCCGTCACCAGGGTGGCTAAGCTCGCCCCGAGAGGAGTCTCCCGACCAGAGGGAGGGAGGAGCCTCTCGGGCGGGAGCCGCAGCGAACGAAGGGACGAGGCGAGCGGTCGAAGGCCGCATCCGGCCGAGCCGCTCGCCGGTGCCGTTCGCGGCGCGAACGGCACGTCCCGCAGTGAGCGGAGGCGACGCCTTAAGTGCCCTGCTCCATATTCGCCACCGTGATCGTCTTCTTCTCTTTTGCCATGGAGCCCTTGACGGTGACCTTCTTGCCGGCCATGCCCGCCATCTTGGCCATCATCGCGTCGTCGCCGGAAAGGACGAACACGCTCTTGTCGCTCGGCGTATAGAGGGCCCAGCTGGCGCCCTTCTCTTTGACGCACTTGACCGCACAGTCGGCGTGCTCGGCCTTGGCCCCGGCGGCGCCACAATGGGTCTCGGTGACATAGCCGGTCCAGCTGCCGTCGGATTTGTCGTCAGCGGGGGCGGCGAGGGCGACAAAGCCGACCACGACCGCGGCGAGCATCGCTCGGGACAGAATCTTTCTCATGCAAAACCTCCTGTTGCCTGGTTTTCGGTCCGGAAAATCCGGCCCGCCAAATCATATACGTTCGGTTTCGTGCATCGGATGACCGGTCCCGGGGTGATTCTTTCGGCGCTTTACCGGGCCGCGCTCAAGGCCGTCGATCCCTCGAGGGCCGTCCGGCGGGCGCTCGCGGAAGCCGCGGTCGCCATGCGTATCGAGCAGGCGGACCACGTCGGCCTCTTCGCCGTCGGGAAAGCCGCTCGGGGGATGTTCGAAGGCATTCGAGCGGGGACCTTCGACCGCGCCCTGATCGTGGTCCCAAGGGGATCCGTGGGGCGGTTCCCCCTGCCCCCGAGGGTCACCCTGGTCGAGGCCTCGCACCCCGACCCGGATGCCTCGAGCGTCGCGGCCGCGCAACGAGCCCTCGAGTTCTTCGCGGGATTCGGTCCGTCCGATGTGATTGTGTGCCTGGTGTCCGGCGGGACTTCCTCGCTTCTGTGTCTGCCGAAGCGGGGACTCTCTCTCGCGGGCAAGCGCCGCCGGGTCCGGGAGCTGTCGCGCTCGGGCGCTTCGATCGTGGAGCTCAACCGACTGCGGACCTCGCTCTCCCGCGTCAAGGGGGGCGGCCTCGGTCGCGGGACCGAGGCGGCGCTGATCACCCTGGTTCTTTCGGACGTGCCGGGGGATCGGACCTCCCTGGTCGGATCGGGACCGACCCTTCGCGGGAGCCGCCGCGATCTCGTCCGCGTGATCGCCACGAATCGCACCGGTCTGGACGCGGCGGCGGAGGCGGCGCGCCGGCGAGGGCTCGTCCCGGAGATCCGGCGCAGGCGTCTCTCGGGCGAGGCGCGGGAAGAGGGCCTCCGGATCGGACGGGCGGCGCTGCGGCTCGAGGCGGGGAG
>JBBROA010000219.1:0-3052 GCA_038229875.1 Thermoanaerobaculia bacterium
AGCTTCTCCGCGTCGATCCGGCCTTCCTGAAAGCGGCCGATCGCGACGACCGAGATCGCGTCCTTAAAATTGCCGGGCTTGATCCCGCGAGAAACGACCGACATCCGGTGGCCGGAGGGATCGAGGAGGTCGAAGGCGAGCTCCTGCCGGCCCGTGTCGTACCGGTCGCTCTGCTTGTCGAGGGCGCCCATGACCTGGAACGTCCCTCGAGCGTGCCGCGCCTCCTCGAACGAGAGGTACGGCGTCAGAGTCTTCTGGAACGCCGTGACCCCCAGCAAGACGAATCCCGCGGCGAACGCGGCGGCGATCCAGTAACCCTTTTTCATCGCTCCCGCTCCCGCTCGGAAATGCGCCGGTCGAGGCGCCAGAGATAGAAAAACAGCCCGACCCAGACGACCACGTTCACCGCGGCCAGAAAACCAAGACTGTTCATCGGGGAAGTTTCTCCGCCCGGGTGGATAAAAGCAAACGACGCGGACCCGCTACCACGGCCAACACGTTCCCGGGAGAGGACATTTCCGCGAATCTCACGTGGACAGGCGCGCGTCGCGTCCGAGCCGCGCCAGTCTCGCCGACCGGGCATCGAGCGAGAGCATCCACAGGAAAATCGAGGTGAATCCCGCGAGCCCGGCGAAGAACACGACCCGGGTCGGCGTGTCCATCAGGATCTTCCCCTGCGGATTGATTACGGTCTGCGGGTGGAGCGACGCCGTGACGCGGGGGGCGACGAACACCAGGAACGGCATCAGGACCGCGGCGAAGAGCGCGTAAGCGGCGGCGATGCGGGCGCGCCGGCGGGGGTCGTCGACCGCTTCTCGCAGAAACAGATACGCGCCGTACAGAAAGAGGAGCAGGAGAAACGAGGACTCTCTCGGATCCCAGTTCCAGTAGGAACCCCACATGATTTTCGCGAAGAGGGAGCCGGTGACGAGCGCGAGCACGGCAAAGAGCACTCCGAGCCGGACCGCCGAGGCCGCGATCTCGTCGTGCCAGGGATTTCCGCGGGCGAGGTAGGCCGCGGAATAGCCGGCGGCGACCAGAAAGGCGAGGCTGGCGGTCCACGCGCACGGGACGTGGAAGAAGACGATCCGCGACGACTCCCCGAGAAATCCCTGGGCGGGGCTCGGCCACAGGAACGCGGCCGCGACCATCGCCGCCATACCCGGCAGGAGCACAAGCTTCGCGAATTTCACCCGTACGAGCTTACACGCCCCCGAAGTTTCGATAAGATCCCGCAACTCAACTATCAGGCACAGGCAGGCAGGCACAGGCAGGATCCAGGATCCAGTGAAGTCACCGGACGGCCGGCCCCCGGGCAGCCGTTCCATCGGCATTCGAGGAGGATCTTCTGAGCTCGTACTCGCCGGAGGCGATGAGCGATTTCGCGTTGCGCGTGCGCAAAGCGTCGATCACCGAGTGGGGATACCGCAAGCCGGTCGAGATGGTCGGCGCGGCGGCCAAGTTCCTGGCGATTCAGCAGACGATCGAGAAGGTGGCGGCGTTCAACGAGCCCGTGCTGATCATCGGCGAAAGCGGGTCAGGCAAAGAAGCGCTCGCGCAGGCCGTCTACCTGGTCGGGCCGCGGCGCGGAAAACCGTTCATCTCGGTGAACTGTCCCCAGTACGTCGAGGGAAACCTGACTGTCAGCGAGCTCTTCGGACACAAGAAGGGGAGCTTCACCGGCGCGTCCTCCGATCGCCGCGGCTGCTTCGAGACGGCCGACCGGGGAGTCATCTTTCTGGACGAAATCGGAGATCTCCACATGAGCGCCCAGGTCATGCTCCTCCGGTCGCTCGCCAATGGCGAATTTCAGCCCCTCGGCTCGGAGATCACCCAGTCGGTCAACGTGCGGATCGTCGCGGCGACGAATCGGCCGCTCCCACAGCTCGTCGCCAGCTCCGGGTTCCGCAACGACCTCTACCACCGGCTCTGCTATTTCCTGATTCGCGTGCCCGCGCTGCGCGAGCGCGAGAACGACTGGTTCTACCTCCTGGAGCACACCCTTCAGAAGCTCTGCGCGCAGTACGGGGTGATGCGGCGCTTCTCGCAGGCGTCGCTGAAGATCCTCGAGGATTACGACTGGCCCGGGAACGTGCGCGAGCTCATCAGTGTCACGACCACGGGTTACGCGCTCGCGGACGGCGATCTGATCGAGCCTCAGCACTTCATCGCGCATCTCTCCGAGCGCAGCGCGGAAATCGACGATCCGGCGCGCAACCTCTATTCGAAGATCACCGCCGATGGCGGCAACTTCTGGGACGTCGTGCACGCGCCGTTTCTCGACAGGACGTTGAACCGGTCCCAGGTGAAGGCCCTCGTGCGGCAGGGGCTCACGGATGCGGGCGGAAGCTACCGGCAGCTGCTCGACATCCTGCGTCTGCCCCCTTCCGACTACCAGAAGCTGATGGATTTTCTGAGGCACCACGACCTGAAGCCGTGATCGCCTTTGGCCCTGGAGCGGGGGCTCGCGCAAATGGAGCGGTGACTCCAACCGGTCTCGACGGATTTAAGAGAAGTTCAGTCGATGCAAGGTTTACGAATCCAGAGTCCTGGCACCTGCCGTGCAATCTCTGGAACCAAACAAAGAGCTCAGCCACTTCCGGCTGAACAATTCAGGAGGTTCTCATGGCCGATATCAGTCGCGGGGAGATTCAGGACCTGCTCGGGAAATTCGCCGCCAATGACGCCAAATATCGCGAGGCGCTCCTGAAGGATCCGAAGTCGGTGATGGAGAAGCAGCTCAACACGACTCTTCCCTCGGGCATGAAGGTCAAGGCGGTCGAAGAGACGGCTGACACCCTCTACGTCGTGGTCCCCTTCGTGCCGAAGGCAGGCGCCGAGCTCTCCGACAGCGCCCTCGAGATGGTGGCGGGCGGATTCCTCGACCACAACTGCAACAAGGCCCAGGGCGGTATCAACACCCACGTCGAAATCAAACTCGTCTAAGTCGCCGCATCAGACTCCGCCAGGCCACCTTCCCCGGAGCGGAGGGTGGCCTGGCTCTTTTTGAAGGAGGCGCCCTGACCCTCGACGCCTTCGCCGCCGCCGAGAT
>JBBROA010000220.1:0-2987 GCA_038229875.1 Thermoanaerobaculia bacterium
CGATCTTTGAGCCCGACGAACGGGCTCCCGGCTTTTACGGGGGCGAAACGGCTTCGACGGGGACGAGCACGCGTTAGGTTGCATGCCGAGGCCTCACCTACCTCGTTAAAAGGTGAAAAATGATAGCTGCCAATAACAGCAATCTCGCTCTCGCTGCGTAATTAACGCGCAGTGACGGTGTCCGGGAACCGCACCCGCCGGGTCTCGTACGCCGACGCCAAATGCGGGTGTAGCCGGTCCGGACCCCCGGACGAACCGGCGAAACCTATTCGGGGTTGTCCGACCGCTGTTTTGCCTCTTCTTGAGGCGGCCGGACGAAACTTAAGAAGAGGCTGAGCATGGAGTGGCCTTTCCCGTGACGCTTCCGGACGCGGGTTCAACTCCCGCCGCCTCCACCAACCTCGCGGGCGCAGGAGAGAGACCCCCGCATCCCGGGGGTTTTTGTTCGTCGTCGGCCGTGCGGTCACACCGAACTTGTCCGTGCAGCCGGCGCGCGCCAGTCAAAAAGAGCCCGTCTCCCGGTCCAGCACAGCAATGGCACGCTCCCGGATCTGTCGAGCTTCGTCGTGGGAATTGCCGATTGCGGTGAGCCCGAGCTTCCCGTACTGGGAGAGCGCCCCGATCATGTGGAACAACGCTCCACTCTCCGTTGAGTGGTCATAGTGGAGCCGGTTGGCAGTCGTAATTTCAATCAGGTCTTCCGGGCTGATGCCACGATAGGCGGTCGACCGAAGATTGTCGGTATTGCAGTAGTACTTGGGAACGCCCCGCGGCGACAGGAACAGGCCGGACTCGGGATCCAACCGGCCTCCCGTCAGAAATTGAAGCGCCAGGAACGGGTGCGTGGTCCCGCCAATCCGCAAGTTGATCTCGATTGCGTGCAGATCCCATGCGTCCCGCGCGTTCTCGCGGGTTGCGAGAAAGTCCACTCCAAAGCGGCTCACCACGCCGCGTGCTGCGAGCGCCAGGCCCACGCGAATGCCCGCGTTCTGAACGGCGATCCGGTAATCGTCGGACGCCGGAAATTCGCAGCCAAGATACGTCTGTCCGGTTGACCCTCCGATGATCTGGTCGTGGGTCGAGAGAACCGAAACGCGCCCTTCCGGGTCGATCCGAAGCTGGACGCTCGGGGCACGAGTCTCGGTCGCTTCCAACAGCTCTTCGACGATCCCGCCCATCCGAGCCATCTTGCCGATAAACGCTTCCGGGCGCTCGGAACAATCGGAAAAAGAGAGGTCTCGCAGCGCGTCGGAGAGAACCTCCCGGCCGTCGCCATCCGGAAACGAAAACACGGCGTTTCCGCCGCCGGAAAAGCCTTCGTTCAGCTTCAGGACCGCTCTCGCCGAGTTCGGCCTTTCCTGACGAAGGTTCTCGAGGGCGCCCACGACGTCGTCTCGGGAATAAACGTCTTCACGGCCACCCGGCAAGGGGACGCCCGCCTCGCGAAAGATCTTTCGGCTTCCCGATTTCGTCCCGAGGGGCCTCAAGGCCGGGTCCACGCCATTCAAGGGGATGTCGAGGAGAACCGAGAGCCGCCGTTCGAGCTCCGTCGCGTTGAACACGGTCATGTAGGCGCGCGACGGATCCGAGATGCCGTATCGGATCCGCTGGATCAGTCGAGGGCGCTCGAGAATCTTCGCCGTCAGGGACCTCGGGGAAGAATCGTGGGCGCACAGGAGCGTCAGGCGCGACCGTGCGTGACTGGCGGGAATCCCCTGAAGGAGTTGAAAGTAGTACTCGAGAATGACCGGATGAATCGGCTGTGACGTGACGTAGACCATGTGAGCCCGGGGGTTGCGGAGACGGACGAGAAGAAAGAGGAGCCGCTCTTCGTAGTAGCTCGCGCCCTCGAGCTTCTTGAGCTCGCTCTCGTCCAGTGTCATCGACGGGATGACGACCGACGTGTACGGCTCCTCCTCGCGGGCGGAGAGCGCGTTCCAGAGAGTGGACAGCCGCGGCTTCAGGCGTTCGAAAGCCTGGAGCTCCTGTTCGGGAGTGAGGTCCGAGGCAAATGGGGGCTTCGGGATCATCGCGGAATCACTCGATCGAGATCGGCTCCGGCCCGGGCCGCTCGAACCGCCCACGCCTCCTGGGGATCGAGATCCGGTAGAGGACGATCCAGAGACCCTCCGGATCGGGGCGCCTCGCTTCGGCCGAGCGCACGGGATAGGAAGGATGCTTCTCGCGAGCCGTCGATCCGTGGACGAGACGGCTCATGAGGAGCTCCATGGCGGAGAGCGCCTCGTCTCCGCCCAGCTCCTCGTAGCGGCCCCATGAGATCACGCTGGTCCAGTCGTTGACCGCCGCCACCCGGTCGACTTCGAAACAGACTTCCGGGTTGGCGCGCATCATGCGGATTTTCCGGCCTTCCTTGCTGTGCCCGTAAACGTAGTCATTTTCGAACACATACGTGACGGGAACGACGTACGTGATCCCTCCGGCATGACAGCCGATACGCCCGGTGTTCTCACTTCGAAGGAATTCCTCGATCTCGATGTCGCCCAGTACTCCCAACATGTCTTCCCCCTCGAGTGGCGGGCTGCTCGCTCGCGTTCTTCCTTGTAAACCTCTCACGTTCGGGGTTACCGGACGGACTGATCATGTGCGACTCCGGTTCCTCTCCGACGGAGCGACGCTGATGACCGGGGGACTCGTGAGCCGGCGAGGTCGGTGGAGGGGGTCGGGCGGCACTATGCCAGCATCGCTCCTGCGCTGGAAAAGTACGCCTCAAACGTCGCGGGGCTCTTGGTATAAAGAATCTGTGGGAGCCTCGTGCGGCCAATCTGCCGCTTCGGATGATCCAAAGCGAGGCGGCACAGACTCAATCTCTGGCAGCGTCTCACTTCGGCGTGTTCGTGGTGCGAATGTAAGCGACGAGGCTCTCGACGTCCGCCTGGGGAAGCGTCACGGGAGACATGCCGCCCTCGAGCATCGCGGGCCGGGGCTTTCGAAGAAGCCCGACGAGTTGCGTCTCGGTAAACCGATCC
>JBBROA010000221.1:0-2936 GCA_038229875.1 Thermoanaerobaculia bacterium
AAGGGCCGCTGCCAGGACGGCCGAGACCGCCACGCCGCGGCGAATTTTCATGTGCGCTCATTATGCGGGAGGCTGGTTCGAGGGAAGCGGAGCGCGCGCGAGCACGATGTCTGAAGTCGCCGCGGGGAACCGATAACCGACGACGGACCAGCGACAACCGCTTATCATTCCTCCACACCGTGAAATTGTCCGTTCTGATGCCCGTCTACAACGAGGCGCGCACCATCGATGAGGTCCTGCGCCTCGTCTGCGCCGTCCCCGTCGAGAAAGAAGTGATCGTCGTCGACGACGGCTCGACCGACGGCACGCGCGATCTCCTGGCCCGCTGGGACGGCCGCGCCGGCGTTCGCGTGATCCTCCACGAGCGGAATCAGGGCAAAGGCGCCGCGCTGCGGACCGCGCTGGCACAGGCGCAGGGCGAGATGCTGATCATCCAGGACGCCGACCTCGAATACGACCCGGCGGAGTACCCGAGCCTGCTCCGCCCGATCGAGATGGGCCGCGCCGACGTCGTCTTCGGATCCCGCTTCCGCGGCAGCGCTGAAAATCGGGTGCAGAACTTCTGGCACACCGTGGGAAATCGCGTGCTGACGCTGATCTCGAACGTCGTCACCGACCTGAACCTGACCGACATGGCGACCTGCTACAAGGCATTCCACCGCCGCGTCGTGCCCGTCCTTCTCGACCTCGAGCAACGGGGGTTCGGTGTCGACGCGGAGATCACGGTGAAGGTCGCCCGTGCCGGATTCCGACTCTTCGAGGTCCCGGTCTCCTATTTCGCGCGGTCCCGCGCCGAGGGAAAGAAGATCCGGTTCCGCGACGGAGCATCGGCGCTTTCGGCTCTGCTGCGCCACCGGTTCGAGCGGCGCCCCGCGCGTTGAAGCGGTTTCTCTTCCCTGCGGCCGCGGGTCTGGCCGCCATCGCGTCGCTCTTCCTGGTGCACGACCACACACGCAACGACTCGCTCTCCGCCGACGAGCCCGTCCACATCCTCGCGGGTTACCTGCAGGTCTTCTCGAAGACCGCGATTGTCAACATCGAGCACCCGCCCCTCATGAAGGAGCTTGCGGGACTGGCGCTTCTGGCGGTCCCCGTATCCGCCCCTCCCGCGCGCGTGCCCCTCGGCCTCGCGTTCACGTCCTGGGGCCACGCCTTTCTTTTCGAAGGGCCGGTGTCGCCCGACGTCATCGCCGGCGCCGCGCGGGCCCCATTTCTGCTCGTCTTCGCGATTCTTCTCGCGGTCGTGTACGCGGCGGCGCATGCGCGGTGGGGGGGCGCGGCTGCGTGGTTCGCAGCCGCGCTTCTCGCGTTCGACCCCAAGTTCGTGGCTCACGCCGGGATCGTGCACACGGACCTGGGCGCGGCGCTGGCGTTCGTCGCGACGGTGCTCGCCTGGGACGCCGCGCAACGCTGGCGGACCGCCGCGCGCGTCGTCTTCGCGGGCGTCGTTCTCGGGCTCGCGCTCGCGACCAAGTTTTCCGCGATCTATCTCGGCCCCATCCTGCTGCTCCAGGGCCTCCTGTCGCTGAGAGGCTCCTCGCGGACCGGCCACGATGCGGTGCGGCTCCTCGGTCGGCTCGGCGCGGTCGCGGGCACGGCGCTCGTCGTTCTGATCGCGGTGTACTCGGCGGCGTCGTGGCGCATGGACCCGGCGGATCAGCGGCAGGTCATCCACGAGATGGTCGCGCTGCGGGGCGCTCCCCGCCTGTCCGCCGCGATCGAGGCGCTCGCCCGGATCTGCCCGCCCCTCGGGCACTACGCGGGAGGACTCGGATCGGTGTTCCGCCAGAACGCGGAAGGCGGAGGCGTCAATTTCCTCTTCGGACGAGTATCGATCCACGGGTTCCCTTCGTATTTCTTCGTCGCGTTCGTCGTGAAGAGCACGCTCGCTTTCCTGGCAGCGGCAGCGATCGCGCTCGCGGCCCTCGCTCGCGATCCTGAGGCGCGCCGCGAGGCCCGGCTCTTCCTGCTTCCGCCGGCGGTGCTCGTCTTGGCGTCGATGGGGGCGAGCTACAACATCGGGATCCGTCACATGCTCCCGGTGTACCCGTTCCTCGCGCTTGCCGCGGCCGGCGCTCTGGCCCGGGCGCGCCGGCGCGGATTCCGCCTCGCAACCGCGGCCCTGGTCGTCCTGCCGCTTCTCTCCGCGGTCGAGCTCCTGCGCATTCATCCGCATGAGCTCTCCTACTTCAACGCGCTCGCGGGCGGGCCCGAAGGCGGCCGCCGGATCCTCTCCGACTCGAACATCGACTGGGGGCTCGATTTGAAGCGCCTCGCCACCGAGCTCCGGCGCCCCGGGACCTCGTCGCCGACCGTCGTGTATTTCGGCGGCGACGACGTGCCGTTTCGCATCGGCGTTCCGGAGTTCGCCGCGGAGCCCGTCGTGCGCCGTCCGCTGATCGCGATTTCCGCATTCGAGGAAGCGGTCGGCCCCGAGTTTTACGCTTATCATGGCGTACCGGTGGTTTCGGGCGCGCTCGAACGGCTCCGGCGGCAGCTCGCCCGGGAAGGCCGCCCGGTCGGCCGGGTCGGCTACTCGATCCACCTTTACCAGCTTCCGCCGAAAGGAATCGCGGGCCCATGAAGCTCTCAGTGGTGATCCCGGTCTACAACGAGTCGAAGACGATCCGGGAGCTCGTGCGCCAGGTTCAGGCCGTGCCGCTCGATAAGGAAATCCTGATCGTCGACGACGGGTCGACCGACGGCACGCGCGACATGCTCAAGGAAATGGATGGACAGGGCGGCGTCCGGGTTTTTCTGCAACCGGTGAATCAGGGCAAGGGCGCCGCCGTCGCGCTCGGATTTCAAAAGGCGACCGGCGACGTCGTCGTCGTCCAGGATGCCGACCTCGAGTACGACCCGCGCGAGCTTCCGAAGCTGCTGAAACCGATCGAAGACGGACATGCGGACGTGGTCTACGGCTCCCGGTTTCTCGG
>JBBROA010000222.1:0-2823 GCA_038229875.1 Thermoanaerobaculia bacterium
CGGTCATAACTCTGGCGTCGCACCGCATCGACGCTGCGGACAAGAAAACGTTCCTTCCGATCCTCATCGGTGGGGTGATCGCGCTCGCGGGTGTGCTCGTGACGACGCTCGGCGCGCAGACCATCCTCCGCAAGAGCGGAGCGCCGGCGCCGCGAAACAGAGCGCCATGGACGAGCGACAACGACTGGGCCGCCGCCGGTGCGGTCCCCGACGGCTCGGAGAGCGGCGTTCGGGCGGTCGTCGGCCGCCTCTTTTTTTTTCTCTTCATCGGATTCTTGAACTTCCTCTGGACGGTCCACATGGCGGCGGGCCCCCGCGTGATCGTGTCCCTAGTGCTCGGCCTCTTCGATCTCGTCGCGGTCCTCGTCCTCTACGACACGCTGCGGAAAATGCTGCAGGCCGTCCGCGTCGGAACGCCGAGGCTCGCCTGGCGGTCGTGCCCCTCTTTCACGGGCGGTCGTTTCGAAGCTGTCTTTCAGACGACGCGCGCGATGCGGCCGACCGGCCCGCCGCAGGTGACTCTGCGGCGGATCGAGCAGCGGGGGCGCGACGCGTCGGACGCCGCGGATGGAACGGATGGCGCGCCGGGGAGCGCCAGCGCCCTGCTTGCCTACGAGGCCTGGTCGGCGGTGCAGACACTCCCCGCTTTCGCCCAGGGGACGATGACGTCCTTTCCGATCGCGATGGAGGTGCCGGCCGATCAGCCGGGGACCGACCTCTCGAAGGACCAGTGCACGTACTGGCAGCTCGCCGTCTCCGTGCCGGTCGTGGGGCCGGACCTCCAGGCGGTCTTCCTCGTCCCGATCTACGAACGGCCGAGTTGACGAACGCGCCCTGGGCGAAGTTCTCTCTTCCGGCGGACGCCCCCGCGTTCGCCGTCGGCGTTTCTCCCGAGTTCACCCGGACGGTCCGCGAGACCTTCGGGCCGCTGGTCGAGCGGGTTCCCGAAGCCCCCGCCGGTCCGATCGCCTGGATCCTCGCGGAAGTTCCGGCGGAGGGCTCCCTGACCGGGTTCTTTCAAAAACTCGAGAAGCGTCTGGCCCGCTCGGGATCGCTCTGGACCGTGTTGCCGAAGAAGCCGTTCGCCGCGGAGCTCGAATTTCCCTACATGTGGCTGGACGTGCAGAAGGCGGGTCTCTCCGCGGGGCTCGTCGACAACAAGATCGCGGCGTTCTCGGCGCGGCTCACGTCGATCCGTTTCGTCGTGCCGATCGCGCGGAGGAAGGCGAAGCCCGGCGGGTAGAATCCCCCGCGTGAACTCCGAGCCCGTCACGATCGTCGGCGCCGGGCTCGCGGGGTCGGAGTGCGCGTGGCAGCTGGCGCGCCGGGGCCACCGGGTCCGCCTCTTCGAAATGCGTCCGAAGGTGACGACTTCCGCGCACCGGACGGACCGGTTCGCCGAGCTCGTCTGCTCGAACTCTTTCCGGTCCGACAATCCCTTGAACGCCGTCGGACTCCTGAAGCGCGAAATGGAGGAGCTCGACTCCGTCATCGTCAGAAGCGCCCGGGCCGCCGCGCTGCCGGCCGGCGACGCGCTCGCCATGGACCGCGACGTCTTCTCAGCCGCAGTCACGGCCGGCCTGTCGAGCCTCCCCGAGATCGAGGTCGTCCGGGAGGAGGTCCGGGAAATTCCCCGCGAGGGGCACGTCGTGATCGCAACGGGACCGCTCACGTCCGCGGCGCTGGACGCGGAGATCGGACGGCTCCTCGGGACAGAGGACCTCTACTTCTACGACTCCATCGCTCCCGTGGTCGTCGCGGACAGCCTCGATTTTTCGAAGATGTACGCGATGTCCCGGTATGGAAAGGGCGGCGGCGCGGATTACTGGAATTGCCCCCTCTCGCGCGATCAGTACGAGGAGCTGATGACGGATCTCCTCGCCGGCGAAACGGTGCCGATCCACGATTTCGAAAAGGGAATCTACTTCGAGGGCTGCCTGCCGATCGAAGTCATGGCGGAGCGCGGGCGCGAGACCCTGCGGCACGGGCCGATGAAACCGATGGGTCTGCCGGAGCCCTCGACCGGCCGCATCCCGTGGGCGGTCGTGCAGCTGCGGCAGGACGATCTCGCAAAGGAGCACTACAACCTCGTCGGGTTTCAGACGAAGTTGAAGGTCGGAGAGCAGCAGCGCATTTTCCGCAAGATTCCCGGGCTCGAGAATGCGGCGTTTGCCCGATTCGGAATGCTGCACCGCAACACGTACATCCACGCTCCCGCGCACCTCGACCGCCTGTGGCGGATGCGCCGGGAGCCTCGGATCTCGTTCGCCGGCCAGATCACCGGCGTCGAGGGCTACGTCGAGAGCGCCGCCACGGGGCTCGCGGTCGGCCGCACAATCGCGCAGACGCTCGAGGGGCGGGACCCGCTCGAGATTCCGACCACGACCGCGATCGGATCCCTCGCCCGCCATTGCTCGGACCGGCCGCCCTCGGAGAAGTTCGAGCCGATGAACGTGACGTTCGGGCTGATCGAAGACAGCTCGCACGCGCCGATCCGGGACAAGGCCGAACGGCGGCGCCGCATGGTCGAGCGGGCGCTCTCCGCGATCCGCGAATGGCGCGAGGCGACGGAATCGGCGGTGCTGGCGTGACCCGCGGATTCGCGTGCTGACCTTCGCCCGCATCGAAGAGGCGCGGCGCCGCCTGGCCGGCGTCGCCCTGCGCACGCCGGTCCTCCGCTCGCGGCAGTTCGACGAGGCGGCGAACGCCTCCGTGTTCTTCAAGGCCGAGAACCTCCAGCGCGCCGGCGCGTTCAAGTTTCGCGGCGCGTACAACAAGATCAAGGGCGAGGCGGAGACGTCGAAGTTCACGGAGGTCGTCGCC
>JBBROA010000223.1:0-2822 GCA_038229875.1 Thermoanaerobaculia bacterium
AGCTGTCGGCCACCACGGGCCTGGCGCGTGGCGCGGGCCGCTCGGGGGACCCCGCCTGGGGAGGCGGCGCCGCCGGTCTTGCGGACTCCAGCGAGACCGGTCGATTCGCCGCCGGAAGTGACGGCATCGCCGGCCCTCTGTCCGCCCTGCCAGGCGCGGGCCCTCCGTCCGGAGAGAGAGTCCCGGACGGCTCCGGCAAGGCCGGCGGAGAAGGCTTCCCGATCTCGATCGCTTTCGTCTTCTTGACGGTATCGGCCTGTACCGACGCAATCGCCGTCGGAAGCCTGGGCGGGTCGAGAGGCGAAACGTACTCCGGCTCCTTGTCTGCCGCTTTCTCCTCGTTCGACACCCTCTCAACCGCCATGACGGGGTTGATCGCCCTCTGATCGAACGTCGGACGGTCCGCCGGTTCCGTCCCGCCAATCCTTTCGGTCTCCCGGTTCCCCGGCGCCGTCGCCTGCGTGGATTTATCCGGCCACGGCAACGGAGCTGGGGGCGGGGCCGGTTCGACCGGCGGCTCCTTCTCGTCGGGCGGTGATTTTCGCGCCGCGGCCCTCTCCGCTGCCGTCCGCGGATTTATGGCGGTCTTTTCTACCTCCGCCGCGTCAGGAAGTGCGATCGTCAGCGGCGGCGCCGAAGGAGAGGGCGTGGCCAGCTGGCCGAACTGGCGGTCGAGCCGCTCCTGCGCGCTCGGCCTGACGGCGTCGGGCGCGGCGGGCTGCATGGACCGGATCGTCGAGAGGATGGCCAGTGTACTCTCGAGATCGTCCGGGCGCGCGTAGCGCTCCCGCAGGCCCACGATCTCACGATCGAACTCCTCGGCTGTCGCATACCGATCCTCGCGGTTCTTCTCGAGCGACTTGAAAATGACATCGCGCAGCTCAGGCGGCACTTTGCCCTCACGGTCCGATTCGGAGAAGGAGATCGGCGGCAGGAACAGGTGCGCGCGCAGCAGCTCCGCCGGAGACTCGCCCAGGAAAGGACGGGTCCCCGTCAGCAGCTCGTAGAGCACGACGCCCAGGCCGTATAAATCGCTCCGGCCGTCAAGCTTCATTTCCGGCGAGAGCGTCCCGTACTGTTCCGGCGAGGCGTACTTGAGCTTGCCCAGGAAAACGCCGGTCGCTGTCGCGTCCATCGCGCGGTCGGACGTCTTCGCGATGCCGAGGTCGATCAGCTTGACCACGCGCCGTCCCTCGTCGTCGTGCGTCAGCATCAGGTTGTCGGGCGCGACGTCCCGGTGGATCACGCCCTTGCGGTGCAAGTACCCGAGGGCGAGCAGCGCCTGGTGCGCGATCTCAAGGGTCAGCGGGACGCCCGGACATCCGTGCAACCGCAGGAAATCCGCGAGGGTCACGCCGTCGATGAACTCCATGACCAGGTAGGCGGTGCCGTTCTCGTCTACGGCGAAGTCGTAGATGGTGCAGATGTTCGGGTGTTTGAGCCGGATGGCGGTCTTGGCTTCTTCGAGGAACCGGCGCTTCAGGTCGAGGTCCGCGACGACGTGCGGCTGCATGACCTTGACCACGCGTATCTCGTCGAGCAGGCGGTGGCGGACGTGGTAGATAGTCCCCATGCCGCCCTCGCGGATTTTGGAGAGGATCTCGTACTTTCCCTCGAGGAGAAGTTGGGGTTGCTGCACCCGGCGCCGCGCCTCCAAAGTAAACTATCGATTGTAGAACGGAACCGCGCGCGATCGGTCGGCGGCACATCGCGGGGCGAGCGGACGTCGCGATCACCCGGGCCGACCGACGAGGAATCGTCGCTGGCAACCGCACTCCGACCTCTTGAACTCGAAACAGATTAAACCGCAGATCGTTTCGAATCCAGAGCTGCACCTGTTTGCAGGTCGGGAGCTCTGAGCCATGCTCGTTCCCGCTTTCGGAGCAGCAGAACGATGATCGCGACACGGCGCGACCACGATGTGGCCGGAACCAGGGCCGGAGCGGTGCTCCGGCCTTCTCACGACGGTAAATCTGACTTCAGTACATATCGAGGTATTTCTCGATCTCCCACGGCTGCACCCGGGAAATGTACTCCGCCCACTCGCCCCGCTTGGCCTCGAGGAAGTGCGTGAGGATGTGCTCTCCGAGCGCACCCGTGACCACGTCGTCCTTCTCGAGGTTATCGAGAGCCTCGGAAAGATTGCCGGGGAGCTGGTCGATCCGAAGACGCCGCTTTTCGCGCTCGCTCATCTTGAAGACGTTCTTGTCCACCGGCTCGCCCGGATCCATCCGGTTCTTCACGCCGTCGAGCCCCGACGCGAGCATCACGGCAAAGGCGAGGTAGGGGTTGCAGGACGGATCCGGCATCCGGACTTCGATCCGGGTCCCCATACCGCGCCGCGCCGGGACGCGCACGAGAGGCGACCGGTTCCGCATCGACCAGGCGACGTTGACCGGCGCCTCGTAGCCCGGCACCAGGCGCTTGTACGAGTTGACGAGGGGGTTCGTCACCGCGACGAACGAGCGCGCGTGGCGCAGGATCCCGCCCGTGTAATTCAACGCGGTCTTCGAGAGCTGGTACTTCGCCTTCGCGTCGAAGAAGACGTTGTTGCCTTTCTTGTCCAGGAACGACTGATGGACGTGCATGCCGGACCCGTTCACGCCGAAGATCGGCTTCGGCATGAAGGTCGCGTGCAGGCCGTGGTCGAGCGCGACTTTCTTGACGACGAAACGGAAAGTCGAGACGCGATCCGCGGTCGTGACGGCATCCGCGTATTTGAAGTCGATCTCGTGCTGCCCGGGAGCGACCTCATGGTGCGCTGCCTCCACCTCGAAACCCATCTGCTCCAGCGCGAGGACGACGTCGCGCCGCGCCTCTTC
>JBBROA010000224.1:0-2773 GCA_038229875.1 Thermoanaerobaculia bacterium
ACAGCGCGTGGCGAGCTCACCGATGTCGACGGGAAACCGGGTCAGGTCGATCTTTCCCAGCGTCAGGCGGGAGACATCGAGCAGGTCATCCACGAGCCGCGAAAGGATCCGGGCCTGTCGGTCCAGAACCGAGAGCTCCCTCGGTGGGGAACCCTGCGATCCGCGCTCCATCAGCTCGATGGCGGTCAACATCGCCCCGAGGGGATTCCGAAGCTCGTGCCCGAGCATCGCGAGGAATTGATCCCGATCGCGGACGCTCCGTTCCAGCTGTTCCAGCAGGTCGCGGACCTCGTACTGCCGTCCGCGCGCTCGCAGCGCGGCCTGGACCGCGGATACCAGCGTGACCTTTCGGGTGGGGCGGTCGATCAGCGTGATGTCCGCGTGCTCCGCGAGCCGCCGGATCGCCGACGCAACGCGTTCCGCGTCTCCTGCGCCCACCGACACGACGAGGAGCGGAAGGTCGGACCAGGCCGGCTGGCTGCGAAAGATCTCGGCCAGAGAGCCGATGGCGTTCGGCGTCAGGGTCTCCTCGGTGACCAGGATCGCGCCCGCGCCGGTCTCGATTTCCCGCCGCAAGGATTCGACGTCGGCGCAGGGAAGTGCGCCCATGCCGGCGCCCTCGAGGACTCGCGCCGCCAGCGCCCCGTCGCGGCCCGTGGGAGCGAGAATCAGCACGCGCTGTTCCGGAGAGGCGCTAACGCCTCTATCCATCGCCCGAGTCATCCGAGAGCAGCTCGTCGCGGCCGCCCACGTACTGCGGAATGCCCGAGAGCACTCCACGGAAGCGCTTGAGCGGCTCGCCGACGTGCAGGCCCCGGGCGTCCAACGCGAGCTCGCGGATGGCGAGTTCATGGGCGCCGCTGCGCTTCTTCGGCACCGAGATCGCGCGATGGATTTTCCCGCCCGCCTCGAAATAACGCAGCAACACGACCGTGTCGGCCAGGAAGCTGACGTCGATCGGCGTGATGATGTTCCCCAGAAAGCCGTGCTGCGCGAGAGTCAGGAAGACGACGACGCCTCGCTGCCGGAGGAAGCTGAAGAGCTCGTGGAGCTGCAGCGTCAAGAAATTCTCCTCGGGCATCGCGCTGTAGTAGCCGTTGAGACTGTCGATGATGACGATCCGAGAACCCTCCTCGTCGACCGCAACTCGGACGAGCTCGGTGAACTCGCCAGGCGTCAGTTCCGCGGGGTCGATCCGTTGCAGGCGAACGCGGCCCGCCTCGACCTGCTCGGCGAGCGGGATCCCGAGAGCCGCGCTGCGCTGGTACAGCGTATTGTGGCCTTCCTCGAACGTGAAGAGCGAGGCCCGTTCTCCGTCCAGCGCGGCCGCGGCCGCATACTGGCTCACGATCGCGGACTTGCCCGCGCCCGCCGGCCCCATGATCAGGACTGTCGTGCCGCGCTCGAGCCCGCCCCCGAGCAGCTTGTCCATTTCCGGGATGCGGCTCGAAAGCCGGCCGCCCGATGGCACGGGGGGCCGGTCATCGGACTTTATCCGCGGAAAGACGAGGATGCGCCCCGTGTCGAGCTTCATGTCGTGGAAGCCGCCCCGGAACTTCACACCGCGCAACTTCAGAATACGGAGCCGCCGACGCTCCGGGCCGTAGACCGGCGCGAGCTGTTCGAGCTGGATGACCCCGTGGGCCATCGATTGGAGATGCGGGTCCACATGGCCGCCGTCGTCGAGAAGGAGAACCGTGCAGCACCGCGACGCGAAGAACTGCTTGAGGGCCATCACCTGCCGGCGGTAGCGCGCGACGTTCTGCGACAGGAGACGGATCTCCGAGAGCGAGTCGATCACGACTCGGGTCGGATGGACGCGCTCGACGACGTCCAGGATCTCCCGCGTAGTCTCCACGAGCTCGACCTCCGACGGATAGAAGAGCGTGTTGTCGTCGCCGTTGCTCAGATCGGCGCGAGGGAGCACTTCGTGGACTTCGATCCCCTCGAGAGACCAGTGATGCGAGTTCGCGGCTTCCTCCAACTCGTCCCGGGCCTCCGAGAGGGTGATGTAGAGCCCCCGCTCGCCGCGGGTCCGGCCCGTGATGAGGAACTGGAGGGCCATGGTCGTCTTTCCGGTCCCGGGTGTGCCCTGGACGAGATACAGGTATCCCCGCGGCAGCCCCCCTGCCAGAACACTGTCCAACCCCGTGACCCCGGTGGGTTCGACGCTTGTACTGGTATTGGACGACATATCAGTTCCTCTGCGCAGACGTACGATCCCGGCCCCTTAGGGGTGCGAAAACCGTGCCTGAATTCCGGCTCTTCCGCGCGTCCCGGTCGACCTGCGCGGATTCCGCCATAGAATGCGCGCTGCTGAGAAGGAGAGAACTACTTGAGAAAAAAGACGGTCAAGGCGATCCAACTGTCGGGCCACCACGCCGCCCAGGCCCTGCAGATGCTGATCGAGGACGGCAAGATCGCGGGGCGAGACGTGCTCGCCGCGCTGAAGCGCCGGGAGAAGACGGTGGCGGATCTTCGGGCCCGACTGACGGCGCTGGGAGAAGACGTTTCGAGCGCGGTCGTCAAAGCGAGCAAGTCGCCGCGCGCGAAAGAGGCGCGCAAGCAGATCTCTCGGGCGCAGCGGACCGCGCGCCAGGCGCAGGGGCGATACATGGCCGCCGTGAGGCGCCTGTCCAAGGAAGCGCGGAAGAAGGTCAAGGCGATTCGCGAGAAGTCGGGCGTCGACGCCGCCATCCGCGAAGCCAAGCGTCTGGTGAGTTAGTCCCGGGCGCTCAGCGCGCCCGCCGCCAGAGAGAGGTCCGCGACCAGG
>JBBROA010000225.1:0-2729 GCA_038229875.1 Thermoanaerobaculia bacterium
GCGCGCGGAAGAGGTCTCCGTGCTTTTCTGCGGCGACGCGCGCATGCGCCGCCTGAACCGGGAGTACCGGGGTAAGGATCGATCGACCGACGTGCTCGCGTTCCCCGCCGAAGGCGGCCCGCTTCTCGGAGACATCGTGGTGTCCGTGCCGTACGCGGGGCGGCAGGCCCGGCGCCGCGGCGAGCCGCGCTCCCGGGAGATCGACCGGCTCCTGGTGCACGGGTTCCTGCACCTGCTCGGGCACGACCACGAAACGGATGACGGAGAGATGGAAGCGCTCGAGAGCCGGATGCGGCTGCGCCTCGGAATCGTGGACCCCGCATGATCCCGCTGATCACCGCCGGCTTCTGTTATCTCGCGTTTCTGCTCTTCGAAACGTTCGCACTGGCGCTCGACCGGCTCTCGCCGATACGGCTCCGTGGCCTCTTCGAGGAGCATCCCGACCGGGCGAGAATCCTCTCCGGCCCGGGCGAGATCGAGATCACGCGGACCACGACGAAAGTGCTCGTGCAGATCCTGCTCCTGACCGGACTGCTCACCGTGGTTCACGCGTTTGCCGGATTCGGCGTGCAGCCTCCGTGGGCGTGGGGCGGGGGTGTCTTCTTCCTCGGCTGGATCCTGACGGAGATCGTGCTCCTGAGCTGGGGGGCGAAGACCGACCCGGAGAAAATCGTCGCGAGGCTGCTGCCGATGATCACCGCGGCGTCGTGGCTCCTACTGCCTGTCGCGATCACGGTGCGAAAGATCTTCGGCAGCCGCGAGCGGCCCGAAGTCCCGCCCGCGACCGAAGAAGAAGTGCAGGCGTACATCGACGTCGGCCGCGAAGAGGGAATCCTCGCGAAGGACGAAGAAAAACTCCTTCTCTCGATCGTCGATTTCGGCGAGACGCGGGTGCGCGAAGTCATGACCCCGCGGACCGACATGGTCTCGATCGAAGAAACCGAGTCCCCGGAGGCGCTCGCGGACCTCTTCACCACGACAAAATACTCGCGGATACCCGTAGTCCGGGGCTCGAGCGACAAGGTCGTCGGCACCGTGCACGTGAAAGACGTCTTCGAGACGATGCGTCAGGGGCGGCTACGGCGGATCGCCGAGGTCCTTCGAGAAGCGTACTTCGTCCCGGAATCGAAGAAGGTCTCGGAGCTCCTGCGCGAGTTTCAGAGGCGTCACCTGTGGATGGCGATCGTGGTCGATGAGTACGGCGGGGTCTCGGGGCTGGTGACGGTCGAAGACCTCCTCGAAGAGATCGTCGGAGAGATCTGGGATGAGCACGAGGACGAGCGGGAGGCGGTGACGCCCGCGGGCGACGGCGCCTATTCCGTTTCGGGCAAGGAGAACATCGCGACGGTGCGGGAGCTCTTCGGCCGCGGCCCCGAGGAGGAAGAGTTTTCTTCGCTCGGCGGCTTCCTCGCGGCGAGGCTCGGGCACATCCCGCGACCGGGCGAGACTCACCGCGAATCCGACCTCCTGTTCACGGTCGAGGAAGCAGACCGGCGCCGCGTTCATCGCGTGCGGATCGAGGCAGCGGTGCCGGAAGGCGAAGCGGCCGAGGTCGCGAGACCCCGTTCCGGCGCAGCATCATGAGCGACGAAGTCCCGTTCCGCGCCGGCGAGGTCGCGGTCGTGGGGCGCCCGAACGCCGGCAAGTCCACGCTGGTGAACCGCCTCGTCGGGGAAAAAGTGGCCATCGTCTCCGACAAGCCGCAGACGACCCGCAAGCGGATCCTCGGCATCGCCCGGCGTCCCGGCGCCGAGATCGCGCTCGTCGACACCCCGGGCATCCACCGGCCCGAGCACCGCATGAACTCCGCGATGGTGCGCGACGCCACGGATGCCCTCTCGACGTCCGATCTCGTGTTGCTGGTAATCGACGCGGCGGACAGCCGCGGCAAGGGGGAGGAGTTTCTCCTCCGCCTCCTCGAGCGGTCCGGCAAGCCCGCCATCCTCGCGCTCAACAAGATCGACCTGCTCCCGAAAATCGCGCTGCTCCCGCTGCTTTCCGATTTCTCGGCGCGATTCGCATTCCGCGACGTGATCCCGATTTCCGCGAAGAGCGGCGACGGGGTCGAGCGGCTCGCGACCCTCCTGGCCGCCGCGCTCCCCGAAGGGGAAGCCGCGTACGACGAGGACTTTTTGACCGCCACCCCCGAGTCGGAGTGGATCGGCGAGGTGGTGCGGGAGAAGCTCCTGGAGCGCACGCGGGAGGAGCTCCCGTTTGCCTCCGCCGTCCTCGTCGAATCAGTCCGAGAGGACGAGGCCAAAAACCTGACGGTTGTTTATGCCTCGATCGTGGTGGAACGAGAGGGGCAGAAGGGCATCATCGTCGGGCGGGGTGGCACGATGATCCGCGACATCGGGACCGCGGCGCGCCAGGAGCTCGAGGCGCAGAGCGGCCGGCGCTTCTTTCTCGAGTTGACCGTGCGGGTGCGGGCGGACTGGCGGGAGGACGAGCAGTTCCTCTCAAAACTCGTCGGCGGGCCGGGTACTTAGCCGCGCGTCGCGAGCAGCGAAGCCAGGGTCGCCTTACGTCAGCTCTCTCTCGGCGAGCCGGGGAGGAGGGAGCTCTCCACGATGGTGATTAAGCTCGCATCGAGAGGAGTCTCCTGACCGAAGGGAAGGAGGAGCCTCTCGATGCGGGAGCCGGAGCGAACGAAGCGAGCAGGCCGGCGGTCGAGGCCGCATCCGGCCGAGCCGCCGGCCGGTGCCTTCGCCGCCGCGCGGCGGAAGGCA
>JBBROA010000226.1:0-2684 GCA_038229875.1 Thermoanaerobaculia bacterium
GGTTCCCGACCAGACGCTGTACGACACGATCTACCAGGAACGCTACATGGGCCTGCCTCAGGACAATCCCGCCGGCTACGCGGCCGGCTCGCCGATCCGGTTCGCGGAGAATCTCGCGGGCAACCTGCTCCTCGTCCACGGCTCCGGCGACGACAACGTCCACTTCCAGGGATCGCAGCGGCTCATCAACCGGCTCGTCGCGCTCGGCAAACCCTTCGATTTCATGGAGTACCCGAACCGGTCGCACTCGATCTCGGAGAGCGAGGGCACGTCGCTCCATCTCCACTCGCTTCTGGCGCGGTATCTGCTGGAGCACCTGCCGGCGGGGCCGAGGTAACGCGTCCGCGACCGCGGTTCTCGAGTACTCGGTCCTCCGCCCCTGGATCCGTGAGCGAGGACGACGTTCGGAACCTGACGGCCCCAATCGGCGTTAGAAAGGGAATGGAAGGAGACAATTTATGAGCCTTCGCCTCCCTGCGCGGATTGCTGCGGCCGTATGGCTTGCTGCAGCCGTGAGTGTCGGACAACCGGTCGCCTCCGCGCGAGGAGGTTCCCGAATCGTCGACACGCGAGTCCACAGCTCCGCCCTCGAGGGCAACCTGATCGGCGATCCGGCGGAGCGGCGCGTAGCCGTCTATCTGCCCCCCTCGTACGACACGGAGCCTTCGAAGCACTATCCGGTGCTCTATTTCCTTCACGGATTCGGGTCCGACGACCAAGTGCCCGAGCTCTCCGCACTCTTCCGCCGCCTCATGGACGAACGAGTCAAGGCCGGTGGTGCTTCTGAGATGCTGGTCGTCGTTCCGAACGGCCGAAACGCGTACTCCGGCAGCTTCTGGGCGAATTCCTCGGTGACGGGACGCTGGGAAGACTTCGTTGCGCACGACCTCGTGGCCTGGACCGACGCGCATTTCCGCACGCTACCGCGCGCCTCGAGCCGCGGTCTCGCAGGACACTCGATGGGTGGATACGGATCCCTTCTGATTGCTATGGACCATCCCGACGTCTTCGGCGCGGTCTACGCGCTCTCCGCATGCTGCCTCGCCATGGAGGGCGACCTCGGGCCGACCCAGAACGCTTGGCACCGGGCCATGAAACTCTCGGCTCGCCCCGAGTTGAAGGAGGAATCGACGATGGACGACTTCTGGGTCGCCGCGCTAGTCGGAATGAGCGCCGCGTTTACGCCGGATCCGGCAGGGCCGCCGCTCTTTGTCGTCCTCCCCTACCGCGAGGAGAACCGCACCCTCGTCCCCAACGGCGACGCATACGCCGCCTTTCAGTCGAAGCTCGCCATCAACCTGATCCCCGCGCACATTTCCGAACTGCTCAGGCTGCGTGGCATCGTCGTCGACGTCGGGATCGAGGACGAGTTCTCTCACATCCCGGCGGGGACCCTCGCTTTCTCGCGGGAGCTTGCGGAGCACGGCATTCCTCACGTTTTCGAGCTGTACCGGGGGGACCACAATCAGGGCATCCTCCAGCGAGTCGAAACGCGCCTGCTCCCCTTCATGGCCCGCATGCTCGATTTCGGGGAAAGTGGCCCGTAGGCTCGTCAGCGCAGGAGGTCTTCGAGCGCCGCCGAGGCGTCCGTCTTCTCGTCGCGATACTTGACGATGACGGGTGTCTGGAGAGAGAGGCCCCAGGCGGCCCTGGCCCTCGCGCATCGCGCGCGAGCCGGGAACCACGACGGCGCCCGCCGGGATCTCCAGGGGCCGATGCGCCTCCCTGCGATAGACTTGGCCCCGGACCACGTCGTAGACCGGCGTGCCCGCCGTCAGGATGGCGCCGGCGCCCAGAATCGCGCCCTCGCGGACAATCGCACCCTCGTAGACTCCGCAGTTTCCGCCCACCAGAACGTCGTCTTCCTGCACGACCGGCACATCGCCCATCGGTTCGAGAACCCCGCCGATCTGGGCGCCGGCCGAGATGTGAACGCGCTTTCCCACCTGGGCGCAGGAGCCGACCAGCGCGTGTGAATCGATCATCGTCCCCGCGTCCACGTACGCACCGACGTTGACGTAGGCCGGCGGCATGATTGTCACGCCCGGCGCGAGGAAGGAGCCCTCTCGCACCGTCGTGCCTTCGGGCACGACGCGCACGCCCGAGGGCAGCTCGAGGTGCTTGACCGGCAGCGTGTCCTTGTCGAAGAACCGGAAGCCCGCGAGCGCGCCCACTTCCGTCAGCGTGCCCACCCGAAAGGCGAGGAGGATCCCCTTCTTGACCCAGGTCCGAGTGACCCAGGTCCCGGACTCCCTCTCGGCCGCGCGAACCCGCCCGGCGGAGAGCTCCACCAGGAGCTCCGCGACCGTCAGGCGCGCCGCGTCCGGTCAGGCGGCGGCGCCCCCCCGCGAGCGCCTCGACCCGTTCCCGGAGAGACGCCGTCAACGCGGCCATCCAGAAGCCCGCTGGCGGCCGCAAGGGCCGCCCCTACGAGAGAAAAGAGGGAGCGACGCGCTCATGAGCGCGACGCCGCCCCTCTCTTGGGAAGGAGCCGAAACGACGCCAGCAGCTTCTCGATCTTCTTGCGGGTCTCGTCGCGCACGGGAACGAGCGGCAGGCGGAGCGTCTCGCCGCACTTCTTCATCGACGCGAGCGCGCACTTGACGGGCCCCGGATTGGACTCCCAGAAGTTCATCTCCATGAGCGGCTGGTAGCGGGTCTGGAGCTCCAGCGCCTTGTCGCGA
>JBBROA010000227.1:0-2656 GCA_038229875.1 Thermoanaerobaculia bacterium
AGGTCCTCCGCCGACATCGCCGCGCCGAGCAGGTCCGGCCGGCCGACGTCCCCGAGAAACAGCGTGTCGCCGGTCAGGACGAGCTTCGGCTCGGGCGACTCCGAGCGGTCGGTGACGAGAACGCAGACAGATTCCGGCGTGTGGCCGGGCGTTTCGAGAAACCGGAGCGTCACGCGGCCGACCGAGACTTCGTCCCCGTCCGAAACTGGCGTGTGGGGAAAGGACACGCCGGCGCGCGAGCCGAAGTAAATCTGCGCGCCCGCGCGTTCCGCGAGCTCGCGGTGCCCCGACACGAAGTCGGCGTGCAGGTGAGTCTCGACGACGTGCCGGATCGTCAGCCCCTCCTGGCGCGCGACCTCGAGGTATTCCTCCACGTCGCGCCGCGGGTCGACGACAACCGCCTCGCCCTCGGAGCCGATCATGTACGAGGCCTGGGCAAGGCATCCCAGGTAGAACTGCCGGAAAAACATCGTCACGCCTCAATCTCGACGGCGAATCCCGGCTCGAGCGTAAGGCGAAGGCGCGCGAGCCGGCACGCCCAACCCTCGCGCCCGATGCGCGACTCGACGCGTTGCCAGATCCAGGCCGCGAGCCTCTCCGCCGTCGGGGAGACGCCCGCAAACTCCGCTACGTCGCTGTTCAAGTTGTGGTGGTCGAGCGGCCGATCGACTTCCTCCTTGAGGATGCGATCGAGGTCCGTCAGGTTAACGACCATCGAAGTCTCCGGGTCGATGTCCCCCTGCACCGCGACCTCGAGCTCATAGTTGTGCCCGTACCCATGAGGCCCCTCGTCGCCATAGACGGCCAGATTGCGCTCGGGACTCCAATCGGGCCGCCAGAGGCTGCGCCCCGCGTTGAAGTGAACGGTGCGGGACAGCAAAGGCACGCGGGAAGCCTATGGCGGAAAGAGGCGGGGGTAAAGCCGGGTCCCTCTCCCAAGCGCGGGCAGAGGGTGCGGAGCTCCGCTTCCGCCTGGCTGGTGAATAAGCTCGCATCGAGAGGAGTCTCCCGACCAGAGGGAGGGAGGAGCCTCTCGATGCGGGAGCCGCAGCGAACGAAGGGACGAGCCGAGCGGTCGAGCCCTCAGGCGAGCCGCTCGGCGGTGCCTTCGCCCGCAGGCGAAGGCACGTCCCGCAGCGAGCGGAGGCGACGTATACAATCCCCCGCCGCGGAGCACCGATGGAACTTTTTCTGACATCCCGAGAGCTCGCCGATTTTCTGCACCGGTCCGAAACAGTCGGCGGCGGAGAGCCGCTCCGCATCATCGATGCGGGCCGTTTCCGCGAGGGGGTCATCGACAGCCTGGTCTGGACGGCCGTGTTCGGAGACACGGAGGTCCGCGACGTCGCGCGGCGGACGATCCGCGAGGCGGCGCGCGAGCTGGGCATCCTCCCGGCCTCGATCCTGCCGCTTTATGAAGCGCGGGGCCGCGGGGAGTTCGGCGGCTTCAGCGTGCCGGCGGTCAACATCCGGATGCTCTCCTACGACACGATGCGCGCCGCGCTTCGGGCCGCGAAGGCTCTCGACGCCGGCGCGCTGATCTTCGAGATCGCGCGCAGCGAGATCGGGTACACCGACCAGCGCCCCGGCGAGTACGCGGCCGTCCTCCTCGGCGCGGCGATCAAGGAGGACTGGAAGGGGCCCGTCTTCCTGCAGGGCGACCACTACCAGACGAACCCGAAAAAGATGAAGGAAGACCCCGGAAAAGAGATCGCGGCGATCGAGGCCCTGATCGACGAGGCGATCCCTTCGGGCTTCTTCCAGATCGACATCGACACCTCGACCCTTGTGGATCTCTCGAAGAAGACCCTGACGGAACAGCAGGAGGCGAACTCCCGTTACAGCGCACTGCTGACGGAGTTCATCCGAAAGCACGAGCCGAAGGAGATGCCGATCTCGATCGGCGGAGAGATCGGCGAGGTGGGCAAGGAGAATTCCACTCCCGAAGAGCTCCGCGCCTACATGAACGGGTACCGCAATCGCATCGGGGACCTTCGCGGTCTCGCCAAGGTGTCGGTCCAGACGGGCTCCTCGCACGGAGGGATCGTCGGGCCCGACGGGACCGTGCAGCGCGCGTCGATCGACTTCGGCACGCTCGAGCGGATCTCGAAGGTCGCGCGAGAGGAGTACGGCCTGGCCGGGGCGGTGCAGCACGGCGCTTCGACACTCTCTCCCGAGCTCTTCGGCCACTTCCCGGAGCACGGCTGCGCGGAAATCCATCTCGCGACCGAGTTCCAGAACATGGTGCTCGAGCATCCATCGCTCCCGTACCCGATGAAGCGGGCCGTCGACCGGTGGGTCTTCACGAACATGATCGACCAGAAGAAGCCGGGAGAAACGCAGGAGCAGTTCTTCTACAAGAACCGGAAACAGGCGATCGGCCCGTTCAAGGAGCAGTTCTGGAACCTGCCGGTCGGGACGCGCGATGCCATCGCCGACACCCTGGAGAAGAAATTCCGCTTCCTCTTCGAGACCCTCCGGATCGGCGGAACCCGCGCGCTCGTAGACCGTTACGTCCATCCGGTCGACGTGTTCCACCCGCAGGCCGCGCTCGCGGGCGCCGGGTCCGGATACATCAGGGACGAGGAGGCGGGAGATTGAGTTCGTCAGGGGTAAGGCGTCAGGGGTCTGGCGAAAAAGGAAGGGTCGCGGGTCG
>JBBROA010000228.1:0-2647 GCA_038229875.1 Thermoanaerobaculia bacterium
ATCAGCCCGGCGGCCCTGGCGCGACTGGGAGGGCGGGTGCCGTCTGGATCGTTCACGTTCAACCGCCCCGACTACAATCAGACCTACAGCGGGGTCGAGCTGACGATGACCAAACGGCTAGCGAACCGGTGGATGATGCGCGGAAGCTTTGTATACAACGACAATAAGCAGCACATTGGAAGCGCCGGCTGCATCGATCCGACAAATCAGCTGACTTCGAGCGGCCAGACCTGCCGGGACAACGACCTGGTCGCCACGCAGTCCACCGGAAGCGGCAACAAGTCGAGCGTCTTTTTGAACTCCAAATGGCAGTTCAACGTCGTCGGTCTCTACCAGCTGCCTCTCGGGTTCAACGCCGCCGCGAACGTGTATGGCCGCCAGGGCTACCCGATCAATTATTTTCGCAACAGCTCGGGTGTGACCGACAAGCTCACCCGCAGCGTGGCGCTCAGCCCGGCGGCAGACGAGCGCTACAAGAATGTTTACGAAGTGGACCTGCGAGTCGAGAAGGTCTCCAACATTACGGCCTCGTCGACCCTGACTCTCTCGGCCGACCTCTTCAACTCCACGAACAACAACACCATCCTTCAGCGCTTCAACCGCGTGAATCGGAGCAATACGAACCAGATCAAGGAAATCCAGAGCCCACGGATCTGGAGATTCGGAGCGCGGGTCTCCTTCTGATTCTCTCCGCTTCCGCTTCGATTCCAAGCCGCCGGGAATGACCTTCCCGGCGGCTTTTTTATAATCGGTGTCCGTGTCCAGATCGATCCTCCATCAGGTCCTGCTGTCCCTGGCGCTCGCCACTGGAGTGTCGCGGTGCGGCAGGGGCGGGCGCGGCGCGGCGCCGGCGGTCCCCGGGCCCGCTTTTCCGCGCGACCCCGACGTCGTTCTCGTCACGATCGACACGCTCCGGGCCGACGCGCTCGGCTTCTCAGGCAACCGCCGGGTCGAGACTCCCGTCCTCGACCGGCTGGCGCGGGAGGGATGGACCTTTCGAAACGCGCATGCGCACAACGTCGTCACTCTTCCCTCGCACGCGAACATCCTCACCGGCCTTCTCCCGTACCAGCACGGCGTCCGGGACAACAGCGGCTTCCGCCTCGACAGGGCGACGCCGACAATCGCCACATTCCTGAAAGAGCGCGGCTACGCGACAGGGGCGTTCGTCGGCGCCTTCCCGCTCGACTCCCGTTTCGGGCTCACCCGGGGATTCGACGTCTACGACGACCGGTATCCGAAGGGCCGCGCCTCTCTCGATTTCGAAATGCCCGAGCGGCCGGCCTCGGAGGTGATTGGCGCGGCCGCGATGTGGTGGAACGGGCAGGCGGGACGTCCCCGGTTTCTCTGGGCTCACCTCTACGACTGTCATGCGCCCTACCGGCCGCCCGCCCCGTTTGCGGAGCGATACCGGGACGATCCCTATCTCGGCGAAGTCGCGGCCGTCGACGCCGCGCTCGCGCCGCTCCTGAGCCCGTTGCTCGATGGAAAAGGCAAGCCGGTCCTGATCGTCGTCACCTCCGATCACGGGGAGGCGCGGGGAAGCCATGGGGAGGAAACGCACGGTCTCTTCGCCTACGAGCCCACCCTGCACGTTCCGCTGATCGTCTGGATGCGCGGGACGGTGTCGCCGCGCACGGTGGACGAGCCCGTCCGTCACGCCGACATCGCCCCGACGATCCTCGCCGCCGCCGGCGTCCCCAGGCCGGCCGGCTGGACCGGCTCTTCGATTCTCTCCCCGCGGGACCCGTCCTCTCCGTCGGGGTCCTACTTCGAGGCGTACTCCGCGGCGTTCAACCGGGGATGGGCGCCTCTCCGGGGCGTTGTCGGAGGCGGGTTCAAATACGTCGACCTGCCGGTTCCCGAGCTCTACGATCTGCGCAGCGATCCGGGCGAGGCCGCCAACATCGCGGGGGCGAAACCGGACCAGGTTCGCGACCTCGCGCGCCTGCTCCCGCCGGAGTCGGCGATCGACGCCGCGCGCCGAACAGAGACGAGCGCCGCCGACGCCCGCCGTCTGAAGAGCCTGGGGTATCTCTCGGGCGGTGCGGCTCTGAAGAAAGCCTATGGATCCGAGGACGATCCGAAGAATCTCATCGGCGTGGACCGGGATCTTCACAGCTCTGTCGACCTCTACCAGCGCGGAGAGCTCCCGCAGGCACTCGCTCTCGCCCGCCGGCTGGTCCGGGAGCGGCCCGCGATGTCGCTCGGGTATGAAAACCTCGGGTTCCTGCTCCGGCAGGCGGGCCAGGGTTCCGAGGCGCTCGGCGTGTACTCGCAGGCGGCGGCGCGCGGCGTCGTGGACGAAGAGCTCGCGGCGCAGTACGGCCTCGCCCTCTGCGAAGCGGGCCGCGCTTCCGAGGCCGTCGGCGTGCTGCACGATTGGGCCGAGAGCCGGGACCCGGATACCCTGAACGCGCTCGGGATCGCCTATTCCGACTCGAGCCACCCCGCGCAAGCCGTCGAGCTCTTCGAGAAGGCTCTGGCAGCCGATCCGGAGAACGTCGAGGCGTACCAGAATCTCGGGGTCGTTCGGCTCCGGAGCGAGGACCCGGCCGGGTCTCGGGACTTCTTCCGCCGCGCCCTCGCGATCGATCCGCGGCTTCCTCGCGCCTGGAACGGTCTCGGCGTCGCTCTCGCGCGGCTC
>JBBROA010000229.1:0-2644 GCA_038229875.1 Thermoanaerobaculia bacterium
GTGCAGCGCGATGCGGCCATCGGACGGACCGACGGGTTCGATGCCTGTCCACAGAACTTCGCCGGCCGCGCAGAGAAGATCGAGGTCGGCGGGCTTGTACCCGGACACCCGCGCCGCAAGAATTTCGCTTTCCAGAACGGAGGCGGGAAGCGGGCAGCCCTGCAACTGCTCGATGGCCGAGAGACGCGCATCGAGACCCTTCCGGGGAGTCCGGACGCCCTGCCAGTCGGCCAGAAACCGCCCGAGGGCCGCGGGGAGCACCGGCTCGACCTCGCGCCGGAGCCGGGCGAGCGACCGGCGCTTCAAAGAGCGCAGGACTTCGGCGTCGCACCACTCCCTCGTGCGTCCGGAGGGAAGGAACTCCCCTTCGACCACGCGCCCGGCGGCGGCGAGACGCTCGAGTGCCAGACGGACCGAGGCGATGGGAAGGTCGAATCGGGCCGCCGCCCCCTCCGCCAGAAAAGGGGGATGTGTCCTCGCGTAGCGGGAGATCAGATCGCCGAGAGGATCCCGCGGAGACTCCAGGAAAGCGTCCGGGAGCCCGGGAGGAATGACGATCCCGAGCGCGTCGCGCAACCGCCCGGCGTCCTCCGCGGCCACCCACCTCCGATCGCCCGCAATGCCGACCTGGACGATCCGCCGGTCCCGGCGCAGCGACTCGAGCCACTCGTCGGCCGCGTCCGGCGGCTGCGAACGCAGGCGCACCTCGTCCGCCGTCAGGTCCCCCAACCCGAGAAGCAGGTCATGCAGTCCGTCCGCGTGCCGGGCGGCTCGCGTTCCGTCGAGGCGCTGCAGCGACCGGCCGAGCTCTTCGATCGCATCGGGATCCAGAAGGTCGCGCAGCTCCGCCTGCCCTAGATGTCGCTGCTAAGGAGATTGTTCACCCTTGAGGCTGGTGGTTGATCACCGAGGGAAGAATGACGGCGATGGAAATTGTAGTAGTGAAGCCAGCGGGGTAGAGCGCGGCGTCGGCGGGCTGAGGAAGGGTAGGGGCGGCGGTAGGCCCACTCACGCAGCATGGTCTGAATGAAGCGTTCGGCTTTGCCGTTGGTCTGAGGGCGGTAGGAGGGAGTGAAGCTCTGGCGGATCGAGAGGCGTGCGCAGAGGGCGCGCATCAGGTGGGACTTGAAGACCTTGCCGTTGTCGGTCAGAAGGCGTTTGGGTTGGATGCCTCGGGCCTGATACCAGGCGACGGCTCTTTCCAGGAAAGCGGCGGCACTTTCCTTGTCTTCCGCCCGCAGGGGCTCGACGTAGCTCAAGCGTGAGTGATCGTCGATGCAGACGTAAACATGTTCCCATCCGGCCTTGGGTTTTCTCCTGGAGCGGTCTCCCGTGATCCGATGCCCGATCCCTCCGACGATGCGGCCCAGCTTCTTGATGTCGATGTGTAGAAGATCTCCGGGCTTCTCGTGCTCATAGCGGCGGACAGGCTCTGGAGGCTGAAGAGCTCGCAGTCGCCCCATGCCGTTTTGCCGCAGGATCCGACTCACCGTTGCCCTGGGCACCCCGGTGGTCTGAGAAATCTCCAAGCCCGTCAGACGGCGCTGCCGCAGCTCGAGGATCCTCTTTCGAACGTTCTCGGGTGTGCGAGCCGGTGAGTGCAAGGGCCGGCAAGAACGGTCCTGAAGTCCCGCCAGGTCCTCCTGCCGATATCGACTCAGCCAACAGGCCACCCGCCGAACACTCAGGCCAAAGGCTTCCGCCGCCTTCCGGCGGCTCCAGCCTTCGGCCTCCACTCGTCTCACCAATAGCTCTCGACTTTGTGGGGTCGTCTTTGCTCTGCTATGCAGGTTCATCCGGGCCTCCTGGTCGATGAGTTGTCGGCTCGCACCAACAGCTTCCCACCGCTGAGCCCGGGTGAACAACCTCTTGAGCCTTTACACCTAGGAGACGCAGAATGTTTCTGGAAATGGTCATCGGAAAGATTCATCGCGCCCGCGTGACGCAGGCAGACGTGAACTACATCGGATCGATCACGATCGACTCGAGGCTCCTCAGGGCTTCCGGCATCCTCCCGTATCAGCGCGTTCAGGTCGTGAACATCAACAACGGGAACCGGGTGGAAACCTACGTGATCGAGGGGCCGGAAGACTCCGGCGTGATCTGCCTGAACGGCGCGGCCGCGCTGCTCTTCAACGTGAACGACCTGGTGATCATCATGGCGTACGCCTACATGGAACCGCACGAGGCCGCGAATCACCGCGCGCCCCGCGTCGTGTTCGTCGATCTGGCGAATCGGATCACAGGCACCTTGAACCACGGCGACGTTCCGTGGAACTACGTCCCCGAGCAGCAGCCGGCGTGACGAGGGGCACCGCGTCGCGGCGTCTCCGCGGCGGACGAGTCCCATCCTGAAGAGCCGCGCGGCGAAAGCGGCGCGCGCGTAGAGTCGGGCGGCGTTCCCCGGACAGGTCCTCGTGTCGCCGCCCACGAGTCGCGTCGGCTCCCGCGGCCAGAGGGACCTTCTCTCGGCGACTCTGAGACCTCTCACAGGGAAAGGAATAGGGGCGCCTGGTGACACCGCCCTCTTCTCGGGCACCGTGTTTGCATGGTACGCTCGCAGACAACTCACTACGCCGAAAAGAGAAGCTTTTCGCCTGCTACGTGTAAAGGATTCCCGATGAACTCACCCCGGTTCTCCGCA
>JBBROA010000230.1:0-2630 GCA_038229875.1 Thermoanaerobaculia bacterium
GGGGAGGGTGCTCCTCGCCGGAGGAGAAACCACGGTGACGCTTCCGAGACGCGCCGGCCGGGGCGGAAGGACGCTCGAGGTGGCCCTCTCCGCCGCGAGCGTCCTGGAGGGGTCCGCCGCCGCCCTACTCGCCGCGAGCTCCGACGGACGCGACGGGAGCTCGCGGGCCGCCGGGGCGTTCGCGGACGGGACGACGTTTGAGCGCGGCCGGCGCCTGGGGCTCGCCGCGGGGCAGGCGCTTTCGCGGCACGACACGGAGCCGTTTTTCGACGCGCTCGGCGACCTCCTGGTGACGGGTCCGACCGGCACGAACGTGTGCGACTGGGTCTTCGCCCTGGGGCCGGAAAGCCCGGTATAATCACCGGTTTGCCATGAGACCGACTGAAAAGAACCGGGAGCTCGCCTCCCTCGAGCGATTCACGGAGGCGCCAAAGCGATTTGGCGCTTACCGCATCGCGCTCGGGTTCCCGAACTCCTACGAAATCGGGATGTCGAACCTCGGCTTCCAGTGGGTGTTCCGGCTGCTGAATCGCGTCCCGGACCTCGTCTGCGAGCGTTTCTTCTTCGAGGAAGGGGAGCCCGCGGTCACGTTCGAGTCGGGCACGTCGCTCTCCGAATTCGGCCTTCTCGCCTGGTCGCTCTCCTGGGAGATGGACGTCATCAACATCCTGAAGACTCTCCGGGCCGCGGGGATCCCCGAGAGGCGGGCCGCGCGCGACGAACGCCATCCCGTTCTCTTAGTCGGCGGCGACATTGCCCGCATGAATCCCGCGGCGCTGACGCCCTTCGTCGACATTTTCGCCCTCGGCGACGGCGAGCGCCTGGTTCCTCACATCGCGGAGCTCGTCCAGTCGGGGCTCTCCAGGGAAGACTTTCTCGCCGCCGCTGCGAGGCTGCCCGGGTTCTTCGTCCCGGCGATCCACGGCCCGCGCGCCGAGGCCGCGGAGAGCGGCAAGGTCGTGATCCAGCAGCCGATGTCGCGCAAGGAGATCACCTCGTTCTTCGAAGTCCCCCACACGACGGTCCTGACCCCGCGGACCGAGCTCGCCGACAAGCTGCTGATCGAGATCTCGCGCGGCTGCACCGAGATGTGCCGGTTCTGCTGGGCTGCGTACGCCATGGCTCCGATCAAGCAGTATCCGGCGGCGTCCATCCTGAAGATCGCCCGCGAGGCGAGGCCGCTCACGGACCGGACGGGTCTGATCGCGACCGCGGTCTGCGATCATCCCGAGATCGAAACGATCCTCGCGGGTCTTTCGGAGCTCGAGTTTCACATCGCACTGTCCTCGATCAAGATCGACGCGATCGAGGCGCCGATCCTCCAGATCCTCGCGAAACAGGGCGAACGCGCGCTCGCGATCGCGCCCGAGGCCGGCAACGAGCGCCTGCGGCGGCACATCAACAAAAAAGTCTCTGACGCGATGCTCCGCGACAAGGCGCGGCTCGTGTTTGCGAACGGGTTCACCCGGCTGAAGCTTTATCTCCAGGTCGGCCTGCCGACGGAAACGGACGAGGACGTCCGTGACATCGTGCGCACCGTCGCCGACCTGCGGGAGATCGCAATCGCGGAGGGCCGCGCGGCCGGACGCGTTGCTCAACTCGTCCCGAGTGTCAACGCGTTCATCCCGAAGCCGCATACGCCGTACGAAGACGAATCCCTCGCCTCCGAGGAGTCTCTCAAGGAAAAGCTCGCGTTTCTCCAGCGCGAGTTCGAAGGGATGGGGAACGTTGCGTTCCGCGGGATGTCCGTCGGCGAGGCGGTGTGGGAGGCGTACCTCGCCAAGATGGACGAGACGGGCGCCGACATCCTGGAGCAGGCCGCTTCGGGAGTTCCGGTCCGCAGGCTTCTCAAGGAACATCGTGACCGTATTGCGGCCGTCGTGCGGCCCGCGTCCGTGAATCCCGCCGCCGTCTCCGGAGCCCCGGCTCCCTGGGCGTTCATCTCCAAGCGCTGATTCCGACAGCGGACTTTTCAAGAGAGAGGGGACATTATGCGAGGTTCTCCGTCGCCCTTCCCCTGGCTGCGTCGACCGCTCTCCGCCGCGCTGCCGGGCCTTTTTACGCTCGGGCTGATGGCGGCGATCCTTCCGGCGCGCGCGGCTGCCGCGGCGGACCTCGCTCCCGCGACCGCACCGAGAGAGATGTTCAAAGCGCACCGCGAAAGGTTCCTGTCGAAGCTGGCCTTGGGCTCAGTCGCGATCCTGCACGGAGCGCCGCTCCGGATGATGTCGAACGACACGGAGTACCTGTACCGGCAGGACTCGGACTTTTACTATCTGACCGGCCTCGAAGATCCGGACGCCATCGCGCTCTTCCGCCCCGGCGCTGCCGACGGCAAGCGCTACATCCTCTTCGTCCGCGCGAGAGACCAGCGCGCCGAGGGGTGGCAGGGGCCGCGGCCCGGCCCGGAGGGCGCCGTCGCCACGTTTGGAGCCGATGCCGCGTTTCCGATCACCGAGTTCCAGGATTCGCTCGCCAAGCCGGAGGGACGCGGCGCGATCGCCGGCTATCTCGCCGGCGTCGATACCCTCTACCTCTGGGACGGCGGAGACGAGAAGTGGTCGAACCGGTTCCGCGAGACGCTTTCAACTCTGCGCGGCCATGGCGCGGGTCCGGCCACGGTGACCGAC
>JBBROA010000231.1:0-2610 GCA_038229875.1 Thermoanaerobaculia bacterium
ATGGTTCCGCCGACGTCCATTCCTGCTCCGCCCACCGACGCACCGGAGATGACGTTGGAGCGAAAGACGCAGTTCTGGGCGTAAACATTGCTGCCGCTCCCCGCGAACATCCCTCCGCCTGCGCCTGTGTTGGCGACGGAGTTCGACACGAACGAACTATTGAGCAGCGTCGGCGCGCCATTGAGGACTCGCAACCCGCCGCCTTTCGACAGCGCGAAGTTTCCGGTGAATAAGAGATTGCTCAGTGTCGGGTTGCCGCCGTTGTCTCTCATGCCGCCGCCCTCGTCGCCCGGGTTTCCCCCGTCCGCCTGCCCGTTCGTTATCGTGAAACCGTCCAACACACCCGTTGCGGTCACGGTCGCATCGGCCGTCACCACGTGGTAGCTGTTGTCGTTGGAGATCCCCGCCGCGCCGATGTCCCCGGACAGCAGCGTCGGATGCGCGACCGGGTCGCGCTGCGAGCGCATCGTCTCGGTGCCCGAGAAGCCGCCGATGGAGGGTGTGAAGCCCCTGGAGCGGGGCGATGGGCAGACCGTGATCGCTGACGATGACGAAGACGGTTCTGGAAAACCAGGGTCGCTCTCGCGCGAGGCCGAAGAAGTATCCGATCGCTTCGTCGGTGTAGTGAATCGTCTGGAGCATCGGCACCGTGTGCATGCCGACGACGAGACCGTCTTCGCCGAACGATTCGAATCCTCGCCTCTCCGCGGGAAGTCCCGCCATGCGCGTCTGCGAGTCGCTCGGGAGCTGGAACGGGTGGTGGTTGGAGACGGTGAGCACCATCGCCGCGAAGGGCTCCAGGCTGGCGTCCAGGGCCCGGAGGGCGTGGCGCATGAGGGCGCGATCCGAGAATCCCCAGCTGGTCCGCGGCTCCCGAATCGGAAAGTCCTTTCCGTCGATGATTCGGAATCCCCGGGGGAGGTAGAAGCGGTCGCGGCGGTAGAAATTCTGGTCGCCGTTGTGGATCCAGAGGAAGGACCTCCATCCGAGGCCGCGCAGCATCTCCGGAAGACCCGTCATGGGAACCTCGGACCGGGTCGTGAGCATCACCTCGTAGGGGCTCGGGAGAAGCCCGTACCAGAGCGCGAGCTCGCCCTCCGGCGTGTGTTTTCCGTTGCTGTAGAAGCGCTGGACGCGCGTGCCCTTGCGGGCGATCTCGTCCAGGTTCGGCGTCAGACCGGGGACGATGCCTCCGTATACGCCGATCTCCTCGGACCGGACGCCCTCCATGAGGATGAAGACTAGGTTGGGCCGGACCCCGTCCGGAATCCTCGGCGCGGCCGCCGAGCGCGGCGAAGACCGATAGGCGAGCGGAAAGTTCTCGTCGAAGAAGTCGCGGGCCGGGAACCGCGGCGCGAGGTGGCGCAGCGTGAGCTCGGAGAAGGTCGGTTTCGGAATCCGGAAGTGACCCTCGGAATCCGTGGGCGGCCAGTCGTGGACGAGCACCGTGAGCGCCACGAGCGGATTCCGGGCGGTGTCGGACTCGTGAATCGGGATGGCGAGGCGGGAGAGGCCGAACGCGAGGAGCGCGAGCGTGAGGAGGCGGGGCACGGTCGCCCAGGTCCGTGCCGCTCGACGGGCGCGGTGCGCGGTCCAGCGGACGAGGACCCAGCACACGAGAGCGCAAGCGAGGAACGTGAACAGGATGTTGATGCGTACCGTGTGCAAGAAGAGGACCGGCCTCAGCCCCACCTGGAGGTCCCGGGCCCGGACGGCGTGGCCGAAGAGAAGATGACGATCTCCGACCAGATCAGGTGGAGCAGGCATACGGCGACGATGAATCCCGTCAGAAACGTCCAGGACCTTCGCTGCCAGATGAAGCGCGTCGAGAACAGGGCGATCGCGCCGGCCAGCGAAAAGATCGCCACGTCCTGCACGAATCCGTTCAGTGCCCACAGCCAGGGCTGCTCGGATCGCAGGGGCGACCCGAAGAAGATTCGGAGGCGGATTCCGGCGCCGAGCAGGATCCCGAGGAGAAGCGACCCTTCGGTGAAGGCCACCATCGCGGACGAGGGTTGAACGAGCGCGGCGGTGCCCGGATCCGGCGGCTTGCGTCGATTGGAACGGCTCCCCGCCTCGGAGCGCGGCCGGAGTCTCACGGCGTACCCTCCGCGGGCGGAACGCGAGGGGAGCCGAAGCCGGATGCTTCGATGCGAAGGAGGCGGTTCGACGGCCCGAGGGACGTCCGAGCGAGTTGAAGAACGTCCTCAGGTTAGCACCCGGCGTCTCTCCCGGTGGGGTTAGACTCCGACGGACGTGAAGTCCAAGCGACCCCGCTGGCTCTCCTCGACCGCCCTCATCTTCTATGCGCTGATCCTCGGCGTGGCCTGTGGCGCCCTCTTTCCGGCAGAGGCCCACCCCGCCGCGTACGAGACCTTCCGGTTCCTGTCCAAGGCGTTCATCAGCCTCATCAAGATGCTCATCGTGCCCCTGATCTTCTCGACGATCGTGGTCGGGATCGGGAAGACCGGCGACGTCAGGGCCGTCGGGCGCATGGGGATCAAGGCGCTGATCTACTTCGAGATCGCGACGACGGCGGCTCTCGCGCTCGGGCTCACGATCGCGCACGTCGTGCAGCCCGGACGGGGACTCACGCTTCCGCCGTCCGGC
>JBBROA010000232.1:0-2465 GCA_038229875.1 Thermoanaerobaculia bacterium
CCAATAGCTCTCGACTCTGTGGGGTCGTCTTTGCTTTGCTATGCAGGTTCATCCGGGCCTCCTCGTTGGTTCGCTGCCGGCTTCCACCAACAGCTTCCCACCGCTGCGCCCGGGTGAACAACCTCTTGAGCCTTTACACCTAGCGCCGCCCCTGCGCGATGCGCGTGGCCTCGGGGAGCGACCGCAGCTTGAGCATCGCCCAGACTCCGAACGCGGGACCGGGCGCGAGCGCGGCGAACGCCCACCGCCAGCCGACCCGCGCAACCAGAAGCGGGATGAGCTCGATCGATCCCATCGTGAGCAGGAACCCGATGCAGGTCTGGATCGTGAGCGCCGTTCCCATGTACTTCGGGTCTCCGAGCTCCGTCACGCAGGCCGAGAACTGCGCGGAATCCGCGACCACGGATGCGCCCCAGACGGCAGCGACCGCGAGGAGAAGAGCGGGACTCGCCGAGTAGAACAGCCCGATCGTCAGGCAGCACGCGCCGGAAATTCCCATCGCCCAGGACGTGACGACCGTGCGACCGAGGCGGTCGGCCAGGAGCCCCGCCGCGACGCAGCCTGCCGCGCCGGCGCCGATGACGAGGAACGCCGCAGTGTCGGCCAGCGCGGGCGAGCTTCCTCGCGCGGCCAGGCTGGCGCGCACCATCACGGGCGCCCAGGTCCACATCGCGTAGAGCTCCCACATGTGGCCGAAGTAGCCGAAGTTCGCGAGGCGAACGCCGCGGTTCTGAAAGACACGGCGGACCTGGGAGAAGTCGAAGCGCGCCTTCGCAAGCGCGAACGGACCGTCGTCCACGAAGAACAGGACGATCGCCGCGGAGGCGAGCGCAAAAAACGAAAGGAAAAGGACGTTCGGTCTCCAGTCGCGGCTTCCGATCGCGTTCACGAGATACGGGGAGGCCTTGCCGAGGGTCAGCGCGCCGACCAGAACTCCAAGGGCCATTCCGCGCCCGCGGCGGAACCAGGTGGCGAGAATTTTCATCCCGGGGGGATACACGCCGGCGAGAAAGAATCCGGTCAGGAAGCGCAGCAGGATGCCGACCGCGGGACCGCGAGCGACGAGGGCAAACGCGGCGTTCGCCGCTGCGGCGAGGAGAGCGGAGCCGGCGAGGAGATGCCGCGCCGGAAGAATGTCGGGCAGGTTTCCGAGGGCGCTCGCCAGCGTGCCCGCGACGAATCCGAGCTGCACGGCGAGCGTGAGCCACGCGGCGGCGCCCGGCGAGAGTCCCCACTCCTTCTGGATCGCGGGCAGAGACGCGGACGCTCCGAACCAAACCGACATCCCGAGGAGGAGCGCGGCGGCGAGCAGCGGAAGGGCCCGCCAGCGTGCGGCGGGCGGCGATTCCTCCGCGGCCGCGATTCCCCCGCCGGCGACGCCGCGGACGAATTGCCCTGCCTTCATGGGCGGCGCGTGTTCGTCATCGCGCGGCTAAGACCTGACAGTCGAAGGCGGCGCGGGCGATCGCCGCGATCACGCCTTCCCGCTCCGCCTCCGACGCCCGCGAGTCCGAGACGAACACCGCCACCGCGAGGTGCCCTCCATCCGGAAGCGTGATGATCCCGATGTCGTTGGTCGCGCGCGTCAGCCCGCCGTCGGTGCCCGAGGAGCCGGTCTTGTGCGCAACCGACACCGCCGGGGGAAGGTTTCCCCGCAGGCGCCTGGGACTCGTGTCGGTCACCGTCATCCAGTCGAGAAGGTATCGGCGGCTCGCAGCCGAGACGCCCTTTCCCTTTCCCTTTCCTTCGTGCAGAAGGCGCAGCAGCCGGACGGCCGCCTCGGGGGTGGAATGATTCCGGTACTGAACGCGCGGGCCGGTGGACATTTTCTTTTCCGACGTCTCCACCACGATGTCGCCCTCGCCCTGGCGTCTCAGGTATTCCGTGACCTCGCGCGGGGGGACCAGGCGGAGCAGCACGTCGCACGCGGTGCCATCGCTCTCCGAGACCGACAACCGAAGGATTTCGCGCAGGGGAAGCTCGATTCCACCCGGGTGCTCGTCGCGGATGCGGCTCCGCGCGCCCGACGGAACCATGTCGCTCTTGACGATCTTGACGGGCGCGTCGAGGGCGAGTCGTCCCGCGTCTACCTGCGCTAAAACGGCCATGGCGATCGGGAGCTTGTATACGCTCTGCATCGGGAAGGGAGACGTTCCATTCAACGAGACGAGCTCGCCGTTCTCCAGGCGAAGAGCAGCCGCCCCCACTCTTCCACGGGCCGGTGTCGCGAGGCGCTGGAACTCCTGTCGCAGCCCGGCCGGGGCGCACCCGGTTCTGGGCCCGACGGCGAGCCAGATTACGAGCGCGAGCATCAGGAAGGAACGCTATCAGCGAAGCGGGCAGCGAGTCGGCGAGTCAGCGAGCGAGTTTGCCTTCATGTGCGGGGCCGCGAAGCTCTCGCCGGACCACTCTTTTCGAGCGGCCCGGCGGTCTTTTTCGAGCGGCCCGGCGGCGGCCCGAGGCTC
>JBBROA010000233.1:0-2444 GCA_038229875.1 Thermoanaerobaculia bacterium
GCGCGGAAGAGACGGCACGAGAGGAGCTCTTCCGCAACCTGAGGCTCGAGCACGTTCAGATTCGAGAGGTCTCCGGCATCATTCGCCGCGTCCTCGGCGAGTCCGGTGATCCCGCCGCCGTCAAAACGCTGGCGACGAATCTCGTCACGCGATGGGAATCGCACCGAACGCGTGAAGAGGCGGAGTGGCTCGCCGTCCAGGCGCCGCCTCGAGGCGGATGAAAGCGAAAGCAAATAGAAATCGAGCGTCAGCTCGCCAATAAGGTGACTTCGACGGTTCGATTCCTGGGACCGTCGAGCTCGATGAAGAAGATGCCCTGCCAGCGGCCGAGCTTCGGCCTTCCCTTCTCGAGAGGCACGAGCCGTGACGTCCCGATCGCTTCCGAGAGGAAATGTGCGGGAGAGTTCCCTTCGTCGTGGTCGAAACGGACTCCGGGAACCCACTCGGCGAGCGCGCGTTCCATGTCGGTGGTTACGTCCGGGTCATAGTTTTCCCCGATCGTGATTGCCGCGGTCGTGTGCGGCACGAAGATCAGGAGAGCCCCGTCGCGCACGCCGAGCTCCTTCGCCGCGGCGACGACTCGTTCCGTGATGTCCAAACGCTCGATTTTCCGGGCAGTGCGGATTGCAAACTCAGCCATGCCGTCTCAGCCCTCGGCCCCTTCGTCGTCGTTCGCGCTTCGCCCTTCATGCTTCGCCCTCCTCACGGATAGAGCTCCCGATAAGACCCGGAAAAGAGCATCACCCGCCGGACATAATCGCGGGTCTCGAAGGCGGGGTGCGACTCGAACACCTCGTCCTCCGGAAGGCCGGCATTCTCCCGCAGGACGCGCGCCATCCGCGTCGGTCCTCCGTTGTAGGCGGCGAGAGCCCAGATCGGATTGTTCGAGAATCGATCGAAGAGGCTCCGCAGATACGCGGCGCCGAGGCGCGCATTCATGGACGGGTCATAGAGGAACGCGCGCCGGTAGCGCACGCGCAGGACGGACTTCGCGAGGCTCTTCGCGGTCTCCGGCATGAGCTGGGTCAGCCCCAGCGCCCCGGCGCGGGAACGCGCCGCGGGGTCAAAGACGCTCTCCTGCCGGACGAGCCCCCTCAGGATCGCCGGATCGATATTGGATTGTTTCGCCTCCGACGCCAGGAAGCCGCCGATCTCGATCGGGTAGTAGAACCGGCGCCACCCGTCGGGCACTTTCGCCTCCTCGGCGGTGCCGATCTCGGGGAACGCGCGCTTGACGGCGGCGGCGGCCGGCGCAAAACGACCGAGCGCGAAGTCCGCCTGGGCGATACGAAGATCCCGCCCCCGCGTGGCGGGGAGCCGCCGCGCTTCCGCCGACGCCTCTTCGAAGAACCGAAGCCGCAGGAGCTCGTCGGTACGGCGGAACATGGCCGTCTCGCGCGACGGATTCGCGAGCGGCGTCGGCCTCCGGAGCCGGTAGTCCGGAACGCGGCGCCGCGCGAAGAGCGCGTAGACGTCCGGAGGCTCTCCGGTCGCGAGCGACTCGAAGAGCGGGACCGCCTCCGCGCTGCGGCCCTCCCTTGCGAGGCACCGTGCGCGCCAGTAGAGCAGCCTCCGCTCACGCGGAACGTCCCGATAGATTCCCGCAAGAGCCTCGAGCTCCTGCCGCGCGCCGCGAAAGTCAGCAGCGCGGTATTTTTCCCAGGCGAGCTTCCAGAGCGGCTCGAACCCCACGGTCGAGCCGGGTGAATCGGCCATGACGCCGCGCGCCTGATCCAGGCCCTCGTCGAAACGGCCGACCTCCGCCGCGAGCCGGATCAGCCGCTCCCGCGCGCTGATGCGGACCGCTACCGGAGCCGGAGGCGTGGTCAATGCGAGGAACGGCCGACGCGCCGCGGCCAGCAGCGGGTCTCCGTCAGTGAACGAGCCATTGCGGCGCCGGCGCACCGCCGAGACTGCGAAGTCGGCCCTCACGAGGCGCCCCTCGAAGTCCGCCGGAGTTCCGTCCTCCGGGATCATCCCCGCAACGGCCTCCGCCCCTCTCGCGTCGTTCTCGCGGGCCAGCGCTCGCGAGAGCGCGAGGAGATTCGCGGCGCGGTCCTCCTCGGGCCACGCGGAGGGCGGGTCCTGTCGCAGGAGGCGGACGCCCCGAGCGGTCGAGCCATCCGCCGCGACCGTCCTCCCGAGGCGCCCCCGGTCGGCGGGCGAGAACGCCGCGATCTGCTCGCGCACGAGGGCCCGCGCGTAAGCCGGCGCCGCGCCGACGTCCACGCCCGAGAGCGCCAGATCCCGAGCTCCGGCTGCCGCGGACGGCCGGTCCCCCGCGGCCAGCGCAAAGCGGATGCGATCCGGCGCCGGGCCGCGCTCGTTCCGGCGTGGTCGGCGCGGGTGGAGCTCCTGCTCGCCGCGGATGCCCTCCGCCGGCGGGACTTTCCCGCGGCGCTGCGGGAGCTCGATACGGCGCCGGCGGCCGCGATCGGGCTCGA
>JBBROA010000234.1:0-2336 GCA_038229875.1 Thermoanaerobaculia bacterium
AGGTTCGCCAGGTCCGACATGGGCACGATCGCCGCCACATGTCGCCCGTGCCGCTCGAGCACGATCCTCTCTCCTCCAAACGCCACGCGGTTCAGGATCTCGGAAAGTCCGGCACGGGCCTCGCTCGCGGGAAGGATGGTCATCTCGAGCTCCTTGTACAATTTGTACAAAATATCCGGTTCTCGGAGCCCGTGTCAATGATGAAAATTCGAGACGGCCGTGAGGGAGAGGGCCGGACCCCTCACCCCAACCCTCTCCCCTGTTCAGCCCGGACAGATGGTGGACAGGTGTTCGGGGACATGGTGGACACATTTACGGGCGGAAGATTGGGCTCAGGAGGGCCGATCCGATGCCGTGGAGCGAGGTATCCATCATGGGCCAGCGTGAGGAGTTTGTCGGGCTGGCGAGCCAGCCCGACAGCAACATCCGGCTTCTGTGTCGTCGGTTCCACGTGAGTCCGACGACGGGGTACGAGTTGCTGCGGCGGTTCCGAGACCAAGGTCAAGAAGGGCTCTTAGATGGGAGTCGCAGACCCCATCACAGCCCGGATCGGTCTTCTCCTGTCATCGAGGAGGCGGTGCTTCGACTCCGCGATCAACACCCCGCCTGGGGAGCTCGCAAGCTCCGTCGACGGCTGCTGGATCTCGGGGTCACAGGCCTGCCCTCGCCCAGCACCGTCCACCAGATCCTGCTGCGACACGGCCGCGTGGACCCAAGGGAGTCGGCCAGGCATCGAGCCTTTCTGCGCTTCGAACATCCCGCTCCCAATCAGCTCTGGCAGATGGACTTTAAAGGCCACTTCGCCACTCAGAAGGGTCGCTGCCACCCTCTGACCGTCCTCGACGATCACTCCCGCTTCGCCTTAGGCCTTCAGGCCTGCGCCGATGAACGCACGGAGACCGTTAAAGACGGGCTTTCCTCCATCTTCCGCCGCTACGGCCTGCCTGACCGCATGACCATGGACAACGGCTCTCCCTGGGGCACTGACAGCGACCATCGCTTCACAAAGCTGACCGCCTGGCTCATCCGGCTGGGAATCCGCGTCTCTCACTCCCGCCCCTACCATCCCCAGACCCAAGGCAAGGACGAACGGCTCCACCGCACTTTGAATGAGGAACTGCTGCGCCGAAGAACCTTCTCAGATCTGATCGACACTCAACGCGCCTTTGATCACTGGCGCCACGTCTACAACTTCCAGCGTCCTCACGATGCCTTGGAGTTGGCTGTCCCCGGGTCTCGATACCAGCCCTCTCCCCGCAGCTTCCCCGAGATCCTTCCCCCCGTCCTTTATCAACCGGGTGACCTCGTCCGAAAGGTCCAGAACGGCGGCGAAATCTGGTTCCAGGGACGCCCTTTCAAAATCGGCAACGCCTTCTTCAGGCAACCCGTCGCTCTTCGTCCCTCTTCCTTAGACGGCCTCTTCGATGTCTTCTTCTGTCACCAGAAAATCGCTCAAATCGACCTCAACACTCAGAGATAACCTTCCTAAAAACCGTCCACCATGTCTCCGAACAACCGTCCACCATGTCTCCGGTCCATACACTCCCCGGGCCCGGGGAGAGGGAGGTCACGGTCGCGGATCGCCGGTCCTGCTCACCTCAGCCGAAATAAACCGGTCTCACCCACAGTGGCGACTAAGCTCGCAGCGGGAGCCTTCGCCCCGCACGGCGAAGGCACGTCCCGCAGTGAGCGAAGGCGACGTTACTGGACAACTCCGCAGGCCAGCCGGCCACCGGCGTTCCCGGTCGGCTGCGTCGCCAGGTCGTCCGCCTTTTCGTGAAAGACGACCGCCCGTCCCACGACCGAGTTGGGACCCGCTTTCACCGTCAGAAGGTCGCTGCGTACGTCGAGGTCGCCCTTGCCATTCGATCCGATCTCGATGTTGCCGAGGTCCCCCGCGTGGCGCTTTTCCGCCATCGGGCCGGCGTGGGGCATCCCGCCCGGATTGAAGTGTCCTCCCGCGGACTTCGCTTCCGGGTCGGAGCAATCTCCCTTCTCGTGGAGGTGCAGCCCATGGGTGCCGGGAGGGGCATTCTCGACGTGGATGCGCGCCCGCACGCCTCCCGATCCGAGCTCGGTGAATGTCGCCGTTCCGGTGACCGTCGAACCGCTCTTCGATTCCAGGGTGGCTTTTGCCGAGGGCCCTTCCGAGGAGGCCATGCCGGCGCCCCCTCTCGAGGACGACGCGGTAGACGAGCTGCCCGAAGAGGCGCAGCTGGCGGCGACGAGTGCGAGCGCAACCAGAGTGATGTCGGGGATCCTGCGGAATCTCATTCTTTCCTCCTTCATATCCGGAATGCGAGAGAATAACCCCCCTTCGAGTTTTCGGACACGAC
>JBBROA010000235.1:0-2247 GCA_038229875.1 Thermoanaerobaculia bacterium
ATCAGCGGGAGCGAGAGCGAGCGCAGCGAGCGGAATCGACGGTAGCGGAAGCGACGTTAGTATGCCCGGTATGAAAAACGTGGTGATCCTCGGCGCTTCGCGGACTCCCGTGGGATCGTTTCTCGGCAAGCTTTCGTCCCTTTCCGCTCCCGCGCTCGGGTCGGCCGCGATTCGGGGAGTTCTCGCGCGATCGGGAGTCACGCCGGAGAGCATCGAGGCCGTCGTCATGGGCAACGTCCTCCAGGCCGGGCTCGGCCAGGCCCCGGCGCGACAGGCGTCTCTCGGAGCCGGCATTCCCAATACGGTTCCCTGCGTGACCGTTCACAAGGTGTGCGGGTCCGGGATGCGCGCCGCGATGGACGTGGCAAACGCCATCATTGCGGGGGAGTACGACATCGCCATCGCGGGGGGGATGGAGTCCATGTCGAACGCGCCGTATCTGCTGGAGCGCGCGCGGACGGGGGACCGGATGGGCAATGGCGCGCTCGTGGACTCGATGATCAAGGACGGCCTCTGGGACCCTTACAGCGACGTGCACATGGGCAACTGCGCCGAGAAGTGCGTCGCGAAGTACTCCTTCACGAGGGAGGAGCAGGACGCCTACAGCCTCGAGTCGTATCGCCGTGCGCAGGACGCCTCGAAACGCGGGCTGTTTGCCGAAGAGATCGTTCCGGTCGAAGTGCCCGCGAAAAAAGGGCCGCCCACGGTGGTCGACACGGACGAAGAGCCGTTCGCGGCCCCGCTCGACAAGATGGCCGGCTTAAAGCCCGCCTTCCAGAAAGAGGGCGGCACCGTCACCGCCGCGAACTCGTCTAAGATTAACGACGGGGCAGCGGCGCTGGTCCTCGCCTCCGAGGAGAAGGCCGCGGCGCTCGGCATCCGGCCGCTGGCCCGCATCGTCGGCTGGTGCGGTGTGGCGCAGGAGCCGGAGTGGTTCACCACCGCTCCCATCGGTGCCGTGCGCAAGCTTCTCGACCGGGCGGGCCTGACCGCCCCGGACATCGACCTCTTCGAGGTGAACGAGGCGTTCGCGGCCGTCGGGATGGCGGCGATCCGGGAACTCGATCTCGATCCGGCCAGGGTGAACATCTCAGGCGGCGCGGTCGCGCTCGGCCATCCAATCGGCGCGTCGGGCGCGAGACTTCTGACGACTCTGGTTCATTCGCTGCGCCGCGAAAACAAGAAACGCGGGATTGCCGCGATCTGCATCGGCGGCGGAGAAGCCACCGCGATGCTCATCGAGGCCCTCTGACGAACGAGACGGTCCGAGGGGGATGTCGGGAGACGGAGGACGGCAAGCGGGACGCGGGCGAAGGGAAAAGTCCGTTCGACGTCCTGCTCGGAGGTGTTCCCCGGTTCGAAGCGGAATCCCTCTGGGCGTGGCGCCTCGCGCGCCGCTGCCTCCTGGCGCTGCCGGCAGCCGGTCGGACCTGGCGCCGCGGGGTCCGTCCGACGGTCGCCGATCTCGAGGGAAAGAGTCCCCTCGTTCTGGTGCAGGCCGACCCGGAGGCGTACCTTCCCTCGCTCGCGGCGCGGCGGCTCTTGAACCTCGTCGAGTCGGGCGAGGCGGACGTAGCGGTACCCGTCTCGAACGAACCCTGGTCGGAGGCGGCGCGATCCGAGCCTCCGTTCCCGTACCACACGCCGTCGCTCCTCGAAGAGGCGGCGAGGGCGGTCGCCGCGAAGGGCGGGGACCTGCGGCGGGATGGGCCCATCCGATCGCCGGTCTTTGCCGCGCGTCGCCAGGCGCTGCACGGCTTTCCCCCGGATCTTCCGCTCGACGCGGCGGTCGAGCGCGCCGCGGTCCTCGGCCGGCGGGTCCGCGTCGACCCGGGAGCGTACCTGCACCGATACGGCGAAATGGACGGCCAGGCGCGCGAGGACCTCGCGGCGCGCATCCCGGAGGGCTCTCGCGCGGTGCTCGACGTCGGATGCTCCCGCGGCGCTACCGCCGCGGCGCTCCGCCGCGCGGGTGTCTCCGAGATCGTCGGGATCGAACCGGACACGGAAGACGCCGCCGAGGCGGCGCGGCGCTACGACCGCGTTCTGACAATGCCGCTCGAGGCGGTCTCGGAGGACTTCGAGGGCCGGTTCGACGCCATTCTTTTTGGAGACGTTCTGGAGCACCTCGAGGATCCTTCCGCGGCGCTTCTCCGCGTCAGACCCTGGCTCTCTCAACGGGGCGCCGTGATCGCCTCGGTGCCGAACGTCGGCCACTGGTCCGTGATCTCGGACCTGCTGCGGGGC
>JBBROA010000236.1:0-2204 GCA_038229875.1 Thermoanaerobaculia bacterium
GCCCCCCCGCCCCCTGCTTATGCCCCGGCGTCCCCCCCCACGCGCCCGGTCGGCGACAGCACGTCACTCCACGACGCTTTTCCGTTCCCCGCTATCTGGTCGCCCCCCGCGCGGGGGCGTTGATTGAAACATGATGGGGATCTTGTAGGCGACCGTGGACGTTTGCTCGCGCTCGCGGGGGCGCGTGGATCGCGATAGGTTCGTGGGTTATGGCGCGTCGATGGCTTTCAGCCCTTACCGGTCCACGAACCGCCTCAGAAATAATCCGCCCGGCGATCGCGGTAGAACGCCACGGTTCGCGCGAGGCCATCGCGCAGGGCGACGCGGGGCTCCCAGCCGAGCAGGCCGCGGATCTTCGTGATGTCGGAGACGAAATCGCCGGGCTCCTGGGCCTTGCGCTCCGGCGAAAACTCGGTGAACTCGATGTGCGCTTCCGGCACGAGTTCGCAGAGAATCTCCGCGACCTCCAGAAACGTCGAGGGATGATCGTGCCCGACGTTTATGACCTCGCCGACGGCCCGCGGCTCGCGCGCCGCCGCGAGGAGGGCGTCCACGCAGTCGTCCACATAGAGGAAGTCCCGGAGGATCTTCCCCGTTCCGAAGATCGGGATGGCGCGTCCCTCGAGGGCCAGCCGCACGAACCAGTTGACGACGCCGAAGTGTGAGTGCTTCATCTGGGCCCGGGGGCCGTACACGTTCGTCAGGCGCAGCGGGATCGTGCGCACGCCGTGAATGCGCGTGTAGGTCCGACAGATCATTTCCGCGGAAAGCTGCGAGATCTCGTAAATCCCCCGCGGGTCCGACGCCTCCTCCTCGGAAACCGGCAGGCGCACCGCCGGACCGTACTGACCGCGCGTGCCCGACCGGACGAGGAGGACCCCTGGGTTGCGTTTGCGGCAGGCCTCGAGCACGGCCGCCGTGCCTCGGATGTTGATGTCGATGTCGGGATACGGATCGGAAAGAGACATCACGTGGGAGACCTGGGCGGCGAGGTGGAAGACGACGTCCTGCCCCTCGACCAGTTGCATCATCACCGTCTCGTCCCGAACGTCCGCGAAGTTGACCACCACCTCCGAACGGATCTCGCGGATGTTCTCGAGGTTGCCGCCATAGCCCTCGATCATCGCGTCGCAGAGCGTGACCCGGGCTCCCTCGCGCGTCAGCCGGGCGGCCAGGTTGGAACCGATGAACCCGAGGCCGCCGGTGATGAGGACGCGGGCGCCGGAGAGTTCGGTCATGGCGAAGGCGCGGACTCTCGCACGCGCGGCGACCTCGGGGGCCTCCGGCGGACCCGAAAGAGGAGGACCCCGGCGAGCGTCGAGAGGCTCACGGCGAAGCCGAGAGCAACGCCCTCGGGGAGGTAGCGCAGCTCGAGACGATGGCGGCCGCGCGGTACGCGGAACGCCAGGAAGGCGTGGTTGTACGACAGCGCGGGGATCGGGGAGCGATCGAGCTTCGCCTTCCATCCGGGCCACGCCGGAATCGAGCTGCCGACGACCGCCTCCTCCGACGCATCCACGTCGAGAGACATCGCCTGGGGAGAATAGGAACGGATCGCGACGCGAGCCCGACCGTTTCGCGTCCAGGCGGAGGACGATCCGCCACCCGCCGCCAGGACGCCCCGCTCCGCGAAATCCGTGATGGACGCGAGGATCTGCAACCGGCCCGCCGGATCGGGAGCGACGCGCGTCCATGCGGGCACGAACGCGCGGGCGAGGGCGCGGGGATTCTCGAAGATGCGGGCGCCCCCCGCGTCGCGTGAGAGGGGCCTCCAGCTCGCCGGCGGCGCGTGCCAGACCGGGACGACAACATAGCGCACGTTGAGGAAGGACAGGAAGGGCAAATCCAGGGAGTCGACCCGGTTGTACCAGGCCGGCTGCGGCACCGACCAGAGGGGGAACGTCTCGAAGAGCGCCTTCAGCGTCATGGACTCGTACCCTCGCACGTCCTCGAGGCCGTACATCGTGGAGATGTTCGGGATGAGGTGATCGCCGACGCCGACGACGCGGACCGGCCGGTCGCGCGGGATCGCATCCAGAAACGGGAGCCGCGGGAAGAAGGCGGCGGAGGGCAGAGTCGGATAGACGTGCCCGGCCTCGAGCACCCGGGCGGCCACGAGGGCCAGGGCGAGAATACCGACCGCCAGCCCCGCTCGCCGGGGACGGAACCGGACCGCCAGCGCGGCGACGCCTCCGACGCACAGC
>JBBROA010000237.1:0-2087 GCA_038229875.1 Thermoanaerobaculia bacterium
AGAGGGGAAACCAGGCCGGAAGTCCCGACGTGTGCGTCAGGAGCATTTCGAGCGTGATGCCGTCGTACCGCGTCTTCTTCCACCCGGCCAGAAATCGCCCCGGAGGAGAGCGGAGATCGAGTCCGGCGTCGCGCGCCAGAAGCGCCAGCGCGCCGGCGGCGAGCGGCTTGGTCAGGCTCGCGAGATCGAAGAGCGTCGCGGCCTCGACGGGGGCCTCGGACGGGACGACGGCCGCGCGGCCGGCGTGCGCCCGGCCCAGGATCTTCTCCGCGTCGCCGACGAGCGCGGCGCCTCCCGGAAAGGAGCCCGCCTCGATCTCCTCTTCCAGGATCGAAGTCAGGGTCACGGCGGGCCGTCGATGTCCGCCCGGCGGGCGGCCACCCGGCGGGCGTTCGCCGCCAGGGCCGCGGAGACGGGCTCGGCGCGACGGAGGGTGGCCCTTTCGCGCTCGAGACCTCCGATCTGCTCATCGACGGACCGGCCCGTCGCGGCGTCGCGGACCGCCCGGCGTGTCTCCCGGAGCGAAGCGATCGTCTTCCCGTACACCTCGTCGGACGCGGCGCGGACCCGGCGGCGGTCGGCTTCCAGAAGCCCCTCGATGATCCGCGACCGCACCCAGGCGAACTCGTCCGGGTCAACCCCGACTGCCCGCGAGGCATCGGCGTCCGTTCGCCCCTTCGCGGCGCGCCGGACCTTCACGTACAGGTCGACGTGCCGATCCGTGAGTGCGCCGTCCGCGGGCGGCCGGAAAGCCGCCCGTTGCGCGAGTCGGGCCGTCGACTCCGCGGCCGCCCGGGCGAGCCGGTTCGCCGGCGCCCCCTTGCCGCAGGCGGCGGCGAGGGCGGCCGTTCCGAGCGCCAGGGCCGGGAAGATCCTTCGCATTCGGGCGCCAGATTATCGCGACAGGAGAGTCGGGAGCCCATCGCGCCGGGGCATTCGCTTCGTTTAGACTGTCACGACCTGTAGCGGATTGAATGACCAGGAAAATCGGAAAGTACGAGATCTCGGAGCAGATCGGCGTTGGCGGCTTCGGCGCCGTCTACCGGGGGCGGGATCCGTTCATCAAACGGACGGTCGCCGTCAAGACCTGTCAGTTAAACGACGAGGAGATCCGAAACCGATTCTTCCGCGAGGCGGAGCTCGCCGGCAACCTCCACCACCGCAACATCACGACGATCTACGACTTCGGCGTCGAAGAAGGCGTTCCGTACATCGTCCAGGAGTTTCTGACCGGCGAGGACCTCGACAAGATCGTCAAGCGGGGCGAGGCGCTCACGATCCCCCGGAAGATCGAAATCCTGATGTCCATCGCCGACGGATTGGGGTACGCCCACCGCCAGTCGATCATCCACCGCGACATCAAGCCGTCGAACATCCGCATCCTCGAGGACGGCTCGGTCAAGATCATGGACTTCGGCATCGCCAAGTCCCTGCTCTCCGAGTCGAGCCTCACCCAGACGGGTATCACCCTCGGCACCTCCGCGTACCTCGCCCCGGAGCAGATCCGCGGCGAAGCGCTCGACGGGCGGACCGACGTCTTCTCGCTCGGGACCCTCGCCTATGAGCTCCTGACTCATAAGAAACCCTTCCGGGGGGAACACCTGTCGACCGTCCTTTACAAGATCCTGAACGAAACGCCCGAGCCCATCACGTCGATCGCACCCGAGGTTCCCGCGTCGCTCGCCGAGGCCGTCTCGCGCGCCATGGAGAAGACCGTCGACCTGAGGTATCCCTCGATGGAGGCGTTCCGGCAGGACCTTCAAACCGTCTACCGGGAGCTCGTCGGCGATTCGGGCCAGTTCCTGACGGACCCGAACTCCTCGTCGCCGACGCCCGGGCACGGTCTCCGTCCTGTCGACGCGCTCCCGGCGCAGACGCCCGCCCGCGGCACGAGCGCGGCGCCGAGGCCCCTCGCCCGCGTCACGCCGCCCTCAGGAGCTCTCGCTCGCGTCCGCGCGGAGACCGACGACCACACGCCGACTCAGATCGCGATCCCGGTTCCTCCGGCCAATCTCGAGCTCGTCCACTTCCAGGAGCCCGCGGACCGGACGACGGCGGGCCGGACCGGGGCCACGGCGCGCGGCCGC
>JBBROA010000238.1:0-2007 GCA_038229875.1 Thermoanaerobaculia bacterium
AAGGCGGCGAGAGACCGTCCCGACGAGCTCGTCGTCGGCGGCGTGGAACGCGGGATCGAAACGCGCGCGCGGCAGCTCCCCCGCCTCCTCGCTCCAGATCCGGTAGAAGCGCTCCTTCCAGGGCTCTCCGTCGGAGTCGAGCGTTCCGCCGAAGTCAAAGAGCAGCACCTCGGGCCGGGGCTCGAGGACGGACGCCCGGCCGCCGCTCACGGCTGAATCTCCGGGGCCGGGATCGAAACGACCGGGGACCCCGACGGGCCGGACGCGGAACGGCGCGAGGCGGAAGCGCCGGCCAGAAAGAGGAGGCCCGGCACGAGCCACGCGAGCTCTCGGGCGCGGCGGAGCAATCCATATGCGGCCCCCTGCGCCGCCGGAAGTCCCAGGAGGACGAACACGGCGGTCCGGATGCCTTCGGCGGTGCCGATCCGGCCCGGCACGAAGAGAAAGACGTTGTTCAGGGTCATCGCCAGCCCCTCGATGGCAAAGGCCGCCGCCCAGCCCGCGCCCGGCGTCAAGATCCGTAGGATGATCCACGTCTCGAGGAGCCCTCCGCCCCATCCGAGGAAGCACCAGGCGGTCGCCGCCGCAAAGCGGCGCGGATGCGCGCCGTAAAAGTCGCGGATGATCCCGTCCGCTTCGCGCGCGGGGCGACGAAACCGCTCGAGCCGGCGGGCCAAAACCTCCCATCGCGAAAGCCGGTCGAGCAGAGGCGCGTAAGTCCCTCGCCGGAGCGCCCATGTCATGAGAACGAGCAGAAGGCCGAGCCCACCCGTCGCCGCGAGAGCGCCCGCGCTGGCAGCGACCGGGAGCCGGAATCGCGAGAGCGCGACGCCGACGCCAAGGCAGACGAAAAGCCACTGCGCCAGAAGATCGGCGTGCTTGTGAATCGTGACCGAGGACAAGGCGGACGCACCCGCGATCCCGCGCACCAGATGTACCTTGAGAGGCTCACCCGCGACGTTGCCGGGCGCCAGCGCGTTGGCGGCGTCCCCGCCGAGGTAGATCGCGAACAGCCTCCGGAATTGCCGCCACGGCGGCACCGGGTCGATGACGGACCGCCACCCCAGGGCGAAGGCCAGCTGAGCCAGACCGTAGAGAACGACCAGAAGCAGGAACCACGCCCCAACCCGTGAGACGTTCTCCGCGATCTCGCGCCATCCGACCGATCGGAAAACCAGAATGACAAGAACCAGACCGATCCCGACGAGGACGGCGGAAACCGCGCGCCGCCGCCCGGAACGGGTCCCGCCGTCGTCACCCGATGGATGTCCGGTCAGAGACGAGGACACGTTCCGCTCAGGGATGGAAGGACATCGCGGGCAACTGCGCCTTCAGCTCGGACGGAAGAGAAAAACTCACGTCCTGCTCGACCGTCTTGAATTCCCTCACCGCGGAGACTCCGAGCGACCCGCGGGCGTAACCGACGACCTCCCGGACCAGAATCTCCATCGCGGAGGCGCTCTCCTCGACGAAAGTCGCGCCGCGTCCGCGGAGCTCGTCGACCTTGCGAACGTACACGGGGCCATCACACACTTCGATCGCGCCTGCGCAGAAACCGCACAGTCCGGCGACGAGCAGGGTGCGCCCGACAGGCTCGGCGTCGGGACTCACCACGACACGGTCTCCACCAGGTTCTCATTGAGCTTCGACCCCTTGCTTCCGAGTCCGGCGACAGCGCGCGCGAGCTCCGGCGACATCGCCAGCACGTGCTGCGCGATGCCTTCGGGGTCGAGCCCGAAGTTTTTCCGCTGCATCGCCTGAGGCGAATGCTCCACGAACTGATCGGGGACGGCGTGGATCTTGACGCGCGAGGCGCCGAGGCCGAGCGCCTGCGCCGCCTCGAGCACTCCGCTCCCGAATCCGCCCGCCGCGAGGTGCTCCTCGACCGTGACGATCCTCGGCGCCATGGCGAAGACGCGAGCGAGAAGATCCTTGTCGAGGGGTTTGGCGAAGCGGGCGTTCGCTACCCCGCAGGAAACGCCGCGGGCCGCGAGCAGAGCCGCCGCT
>JBBROA010000239.1:0-1984 GCA_038229875.1 Thermoanaerobaculia bacterium
CCCGGCCCGGAGAGCGGTGGCGAATCGTCACCGTGCCCCTTCCTCTCGGCGGAGAGGGAACCCGCATGGCGGTTCTCGAGGACGTCTCCGACGTCGTGCGCTCGAACCGCCTGGCCGCTTGGGCGGAAATGGCGCGGATCATCGCGCACGAGATCAAAAACCCGCTGACGCCGATCCGGCTCTCCGTCGAGCACCTCCGCGAAGTCTGGCGCCGCGGGTCGGACAATTTCGAAGCGGTGCTCGACGAGTGCGTCGCCAACGTGCTCCGGCAGACCGAAGAGCTGCGGCGTTCCGCTTCGGAGTTCTCGGATTACGCGCGGCTGCCCGCGCCGCAGATCCAGCCGACCGACGTCTCGCGCCTGGCGGAGGAAGCCGCGGCCGCATACGCCGGCGCGGCGGGGATCCGATGGGACCTCCGGATCGAGCGGGGGATGCAGGCGAACGCCGACCCCCGCCTTTTAGGGCGCGTGTTCTCGAACCTGATCGGGAACGCGGTCGAAGCCCTCGGGGGGAAGCCCGGGACGATTCGTCTCGTCGCGCGGCCTGCCGACGGGCACGCGGAGATCGCCGTCGAAGACACGGGGCCCGGTGTCGTCGCCGAGATCCTCCCACGTCTTTTCGATCCTTACTTTTCGGCCAAGAGCGGCGGCACCGGCCTCGGGCTCGCCATCGCGAAGAAGATCGTGGAAGAGCATGGAGGAAAGATCCGCGCCGAGAACCGGCCGGAAGGAGGATTTCGCGTGACCTTCGATCTCCCGCTCCTCGACCGGTCCGAGGTCCCTGCGTGACGCGGCGGCGCCGGACTCTTTTCCCGCTCGTGGCCGCCGTTCTCGTTCTCGCACCCGGATGCGCCCGACACGCCTCGCCGGCGGCGGCCCGGCTGACTTCCGGGGACGCGGTCTGGCTGCAGGACGGCGGAGCGGAGTCCGGCGAGGCGATCGAGAACGCGACGGCGCGGGCCGGCTTCGCGTCCGTCTTCGTCCCGGCGGCGACCCTGACGTACGACGGAGGCCTCTGGACCGCGACGCCGGCGGAGCACCCGCGCGAGCCCTACCGGAAGCTTCCGGTGGTACTCGTTCTCTCGGTCCGCCCCGAGGCCCAGGCCGCGATCGCCGGACCCGCCGGGGCACAGGCGCTCGCGGACGCGCTGTGGATCGCGTTGAAGCCGGGGCTCAAGGACGCCGCCCTCTACGGACACTTACGAGGCGTCCACCTCGACGTTCCATTCTCGGCATCCGTGGCGCTGCCCTGGGCGGCCGCCGTCGAAGGATTTCGCGCCCGGCTTCCGAAGGCGATGCTCCTCACCTGGACGCTGCCTTTTTCGCCCGGCGCATCGGAGGCGGATGCGCTGCGCAAGATCGAGGCTTCGACCGATGGAGCGGTGGCCGTCATCTTTGGAGAAGGGGCCGGGGTCGATCCCGCCGCGGTCGATCAGCTCGGCACGCCGTGGCTCGCCGGTTACGCGCCGTCCGCGCGAGGCCGCTCGACTCCCCGGGGAGGTCCCGAACGGCTGCTTCCCGAATCGGTCCTCGCGCAGCTCACCGACGATCCGGGAGTCGAGTTCTCGCACGACCTTTCGCTGAAGGAGGACTCGAGCTCGTCATTTCTCCTCACGGCGCACCGGCCCGTCACGATCGGCGACATGCGGTTTGCTCCGGGAGAGCGCATCCTCTTCCGTCAGCCCTCCGTATCCGACCTCGTGTACCGGCTCGGCGCGGACCTCGCCGGAAAGAGGTCCGTGCGAGGGAGGGTTGTGATCCTTTCGGGCCGCGCGGACGCGGATCGGATCTTCACGCTGGGCGCCTTGAACGACATCCTCCTCGGCAGGCCTCTCGGCGCCGATCTCCGCGTCACGCTCCAGCCGAGCCGGGGCGCCGTCGATGTGGCGGCCGAGAATCCGACGCCAAACGCCTCCGTCATCTCGAGAACCTCCAACTGGGTCGAGGTCGACTTTCCAAACGGGGGCATCACCGACGTGAAGGCG
>JBBROA010000240.1:0-1962 GCA_038229875.1 Thermoanaerobaculia bacterium
AGCTGCCGGTCATCCTCGAAGATGACGTTCTCGTCGGGGGCAACTGCGGAATCTACGAAGGGGCGATCGTCCGGGAGGGCGCCGTTCTCGCGAGCGGCGTGATCCTGACCGGTGGCACACCCGTATACGACCTCGTGCGCGGAGAGGAGTATCGCCGTGCGGCGGGCCGGCCGCTCGAGATTCCGGCGCGGGCCGTCGTCGTGCCCGGCGCGCGCGCCGTCCGGGAGGGCCGGGGACCGGAGTGGGGCCTCTCCCTGCAGACGCCGGTGATCGTGAAATACCGCGACGAGAAGACGGACGCGTCGACCGCGCTCGAAGATGTGTTGAGATGAACGCGGCCGTCGGTCCTCGCGCTTTTTCGGGCGAACCGACGAGCCAGCAACTCACAACGGATTGATTGGGAGCTCAAATGACCGGACCTTCCAAACCCGATGGATCGCACTGGGACGGGGCGGCTCTGCGGCAGGAGCGCGAGGACGGATGGTTCCGCGAACACGAGGCGGAGATGATCGAGGCGGCGCGTCAGCGGCGGGCCGAGTCAATGCCAGCCGTGAAGCGCACGGCCGAAGGAGAAATCGCGATGTCTCGCCGGTGTCCCAATGACGGGGCCGCGATGACGCTCGATCGCATCGAGGAAATCGAGGTCGACCGCTGTGGGACCTGCGGCGGAATCTTTTTCGACCGCGGCGAGCTCGAGACCCTTCTTCTCCGCCACGACGGTCACCGGCGCGGCTTCTTCCGGAAGCTGCTCGGGTTCGAAGAAGGCGGGTAACCGCCGGCGAAAGGCGCCGGCGCGCTCACACGCCCGCCTGCTGGCGTCCTCCGCCCATCGCGGCGACCTGCTGGAAGTAGGAGGCGAACGCCGCCATCCCTCCCTTCGCCTGGGACCAGTCGAAGTTCTCGTTGGGGGCGTGATACCCGTGCTCGGGAAGGGAGAGCCCCAGGAAAAAGACCGGCACCTTCAGGACTTTCTCCATGGAAAGGACCGCCCCGATCGAGCCCCCCTCGCGCACGAAGACAGGCTCCTTGCCAAACGCGAGCTTGATGGCCGCCCGGATCGCGTCCGCGTACGGTCCCGTGGTCTTTCCCTGGTAGGCCGGCAGCGCGTGTTCGGCGGTGATTTTCACGTCGGGGTTCTTCGCCTTGACGAAGTCGGACACCAGCTTCACGATTTTCCTGGGATTCATGTCGGGGACGAGCCGGCACGACACGATCGCGGTCGCCTTCGGCGGAATGATGGTCTTCACCCCGGGTCCCTGATAGCCGCCGGCGATCCCGTGGACTTCGAATGTCGGCATCATCCAGATGCGCTTCATCACTTCGAGGGCGTCGTCGACGCGAAGCGTCTTGTAGAGGTGGTCCTTCTTGAAACCGGCGACCGTGAAGCCGCAGTTCTCCAGGTCGGAAAGCTCCTTCCGGGTCGGAGGCACCACGTCGGCGTAAAACCCGGGAATCTTCACTTTTCCCGTTTTCCCGTCCACGCAGTCGGCGATCAACTGGCACATTTCCGTGACCGGGTTGCGCGCCGCGCCGCCCGCTGTCCCGGAGTGCTGGTCCGTTTGTCCGGTCCGGAGCTCGAAGCGAAGCCCCTGAAGGCCTCGCAGACCGGCCGGCTGCGCCGGACGCGCTCTCGAAACCCAGACCGTGTCCGAGACCACGACCGAGTCGGTTGCGAAATCCTTCGCCCGGCTTGCGATCGTCGTTTCAAAATGGGGGCTGCCGATCTCCTCTTCGAACTCCCAGAGGAAGTGGATGTTCGCGGCGACCCCGTTGTCGACGGCGTACTTCGCGCCGAAGAGGGCGGTGATCGCGGGTCCCTTGTCGTCGGTGGTTCCGCGGCCGAAGTACCGGTCCCCCTGTTTGACGAACTCGAAAGGAGACGTTTTCCAGTCAGGCCCTTCCGCGGGCTGAACGTCGAGGTGGTTGTAAACGGTGACGGTGGGAAGCCCGGCGCCCCGGTCG
>JBBROA010000241.1:0-1957 GCA_038229875.1 Thermoanaerobaculia bacterium
CTATTCGCCTCCCGGGTATCTTCTTTTCGCCCGCGATCGGACGCTCGTCGCGCAGCCGTTCGACGCCGGCGCCCTGAAGACGACGGGCGAGGCAGTCCCACTCGCGGAGAAAATCGGAACGGACAACGTGGGCCTCGCGCGATTCTCCGTCTCGCGCAACGGCGTGCTGGTTTATCGCACGGCGCAGTCCGCCGGCAGGCTGCTCTGGCGGGATCGATCGGGCCGGGAACTCGACTCGCCGGGTGATCCCGGCGCGTACAACAACCCGACCATCTCTCCGACCGGCGATCGCGTCGCCTACAACTTCGGCGACCCTCGGACCGGCAAGCAGGACGTCTGGATTCGGGATTTCGCGCGCGGCGTCGCCTCCCGGTTCACCCTGGGAGCCGGCGACAACTACCGGGCCGTATGGTCGCCCGACGGCGCCTCAGTCGTCTTCGGCTCGGACCGGAGCGGGACCCAGGACCTCTACGAGAAATCCACGCGCGGACAGTCGGCCGAAAAACTGATCCTTCACACGGACGAGAACAAGTTCGCAACCTCCTGGACGCGCGACGGGCGATACATCGCCTACACGAGCCAGAGCCCCAGGACGAACCTCGACATATGGGCGCTTCCGACGTTCGGAGATCGGAAACCGGCCGTGATTTCCAGCGGCCCGTTCGCGGAAAATACGGCGATGTTTTCGCCGGACGGACGCCACGTGGCCTACGTGTCGAACGAGTCCGGGCGCAACGAGATCTACGTCCAGACGTTCCCGGAAGCCGGCGGGCGGTGGCAGGTCTCGACCGCCGGAGGCATCGATCCGAGCTGGCGCGCCGACGGCAAAGAGCTCTTTTATCGTTCGCCCGACCAGAAGCTCCTGGCGGTCGAGATCCGATCCGAGGGCGAGTTCCAGGCGGGCATCCCGAAACCCCTCTTCGCCGCATCCGTCGTGCAGGGAGCTACGCGCAACCGTTACAGCCCCTCTCCCGACGGCCAGCGCTTCGTCTTCGTCGCGCCTCTCGGCCGCGACTCTCTCGGCCCGACGAACGTCGTCTTGAACTGGCCTGGCACCCTGGGGAGGTAAGCGGATGACTCTGTCCATCGGATCGAGGCTCGGCCCGTACGAAATCGTCGAAGCGATCGGCGCCGGCGGCATGGGTGAGGTTTACAAGGCGCGCGACACGCGTCTCGAACGCACGGTCGCGATCAAGGTCGTGCCCGACCACCTCTCGAAGGACGAAGACGTCCGCCAGCGCTTCGAGCGCGAGGCGAAAACGATCTCCTCGCTTTCTCATCCCCACATCTGCGCGCTCTACGACGTCGGAAGCCAGGACGGGATCGAGTTCCTGGTCATGGAGTTCCTCGAGGGCGAAACGTTGACGGACCGGATCGGGAAAGGACCGCTCCCGGTCGAGCAGCTCCTCCGGTTCGCGATCGAGATCGCCGATGCGCTCGAGAAAGCCCACCGCCAGGGAATCATCCATCGGGACCTGAAGCCCGCCAACGTGATGCTGACGAAGTCCGGCGTGAAGCTGCTCGACTTCGGGCTCGCGAAAGCCATCGCGCCCGCCGGCACGAATTCTTCGATGACCGCCCTGCCCACCGTCGCCCCGAATCTGACGACGGCAGGAACGATCCTCGGAACGTTCCAGTACATGGCCCCCGAACAGCTCGAAGGCAAAGAGGCGGACGCGCGCAGCGACATCTTCGCGTTCGGCGCCGTGCTCTACGAGATGGCGACGGGACGAAAGGCGTTCGAGGGCAAGAGCCAGGCGTCGCTGATTGGCTCGATCCTCCGCGACGAGCCCTCGCCGATCTCCGCCGTGCAACCGATGACTCCGCCGGCCCTCGACCGGGTCGTAACGACCTGCCTGGCGAAAGACCCGGAGGACCGGTGGCAGACGGCGCGCGACGTCCTTCTTCAGCTCAAGTGGATCCAGGAGGGCGGGTCGCTCGCAGGACTCCCCGCGCC
>JBBROA010000242.1:0-1938 GCA_038229875.1 Thermoanaerobaculia bacterium
GCGTAGTCGGTGAGCGCCACGTGGAGCTCGTCGCGCGAGAAGGTGGTGGCAGTGACGTGGTTGAACAGCCAACGCCACGTGGTCGAGCGCTCGCCCTTGCTCGCGAGGAGCCAATGGGCGAGCCACGCGGTGGCGGGGTTCTCCGCTCCGCCCGACATCGCGCGCTCCCACTCGTCCTCCGCGGGCAGGCGCCACGTCGCAGAGTCTCGCGCGGACAACCATTCGCAATAGAGGGACGCTTCTTCCCAGGTGACGCCGACGACGGGCTGCGAAGGATCGGAAAAGTCGGGATCGGCCCACCACGGAGGCGGCGGGACAGAATGCGACTCGAGAAACGGGGCGAACCCGGCGTTCGTCACCGGGGTGCGGCCGATCTCGAATGCGGTCACCGACTTCTCCCGCGCAGGGCGGCCCGCCGGAATGGCCACCACCACGGGAAAGGCCACCAGCACTTGAGAGGAATGCGCCATCCCACGCCTCCGGAGGATCCGGCCCTCGAAATTCCGCGACGTCATCGCTCGTCTAGAATTCTAGTCCGCACTCCTGAAACGACGGCTCGACACGCGGCGAAAGGCGGACGTTTGAACATCCGGAAATGGACGCTTCCCGCACTGGCGGCGCTCATCGCGTGGGCTCTGGCCGCCTGCACGACGAGCAGCGGTTTCGATCCGATCGAAGTGGACCTCTCCACAGCGAGGAAAACCCCCGCGGCCGCGCCCACGGCTACCGCCCCCGCGCCGCCCGCCGCGACTTCGGCGCCTCCGACTCCGCCGCCGACAATCGCCGCGCGCCCCGCCGAACCGGCCCCAACCGTACCGACGCGAAGCGAACGCGCGCCGTCACCGGCCCCTTCGCCCGCGCCGCCGCCAGCCGTTGTTCTCCCGGCGACGACCGCAGGCCCCGAAGCGGCTGTCGAGGCGCGCGCCGACGCATACAACCGACGCGACCTCGACCGGCTCGTCGGCCTCTATTCCAACGACGCGCAGATCTACGAGCCGCCGGACCGCCTGCGCGATTCCGGGTCGGCCCGGATCCGTCAGACCTATGCCCGCCGGTTTGCTTCGGCGGTCGAGTCGAAGCTCGAGGTGCGGGACGTCGTTCGACAGGGCGCGTACGTCGTGTCCCGCGAGACTGAGTCGTCCGCCGGAGGAGAAAGCTCGACCGCCCTCGTGATCTCGGAGGTTCGCGAAGGCCGGATCGTGCGAGTCTGGATTCTTCGATAGGAGCCTGTCCGAGTAATGTCCGTTGCGAGCGCGGTGAGGCCGAAGCGAGAGCGGGAGCGCAGGAAACGGCGCGGAGGCGTAGCCCGGCTACGCCGCACAAGCTGTTTTTCGAGCATTCCGCTCGCAGCGAGAGCATCGCCGGCGCGCAGCAGGAGATTACGAGGACAGGCTCCTAGCGTCCGGTCGGGAGGGGCGGCGCGAGAGTTGCAGCGCGGGCCCGCAGAAGGGGGCTCGATGAAAACACGCCTTGGAATTCTCCTGACCTGCCTCACTTTCGCGCTGAGCGCCTGCAGTGGGACGAGATCCACTCCTGATCCCTCGCCTGGACCTCCCGCTCCGGCGACCGGGGCCCCGGGCCCTGCTGCGAATCCCGCTCCCGGACCGCCCAGCCCTCGGGGGACTTCGAACGGGCCGAGCGCGAACCCGGCGCCCGGACCGCCGCAGCCGTCGGCGACGCCCTCCCGATAGGGCAAGTTCCGAAGGGCAAGTTCCGAGCCCCGAGCTTCGGCCGCCGGGCCGCTCGAAAAAGACCGCCGGGCCGCTCGAAAAAGAGTGGTCCGGCGAGAGCTTCTCGGTCCCGGCCGTGAAGACGAACTCGCGCCGACTCGCTGTCCGCTTCGCTGATAGCGTTCCTTTCCGATGCTCGCGTTCGTAATCTGGCTCGCCGTCGGGCCCAGGATCGCGTGTGCCCCGGCCGGCCTGCGACAGGAGTTCC
>JBBROA010000243.1:0-1890 GCA_038229875.1 Thermoanaerobaculia bacterium
GTCCTTTCCCTCTCCCGCAAGACGGCGCATGTCCTCGTCATACAACTCGCTGTCGGCGATCGCCTTCTGGAAGATCGTCGGATTGGACGTCATGCCCGTCAAGCCGTCCTCCCGGATCATCTTTTCCAGGCGGCCGCTCGTGAACAGGTCGCGGCGGATGTAGTCGTACCAGATGCTCTGGCCGAGCGCGTTCAAGCGCTGAAGCGGGTTTCCGGTCATGCCATTCCCCCCCTTGTCGAAGATACCCTGCGGGCATCGGACTCGATGTGATTGACTCTGCGGAGACCGGGGACATGCCGCTCCGCTCCCGAAAATGCCCCCCCCGGGCAGGTGCGCAGGACCTCGCCCGCGAGGGCCGGACCGATCCCGCGCGCGCCGGGGCAGGTCCCGTTCCTATCGTCGTCCTCGACGCCCTGCGCGCCGGGGACTCGTCCCGAAAGAGCGACGCGCGGGCGCCGGCGACCCTGGTCGCGGCGACGGACGCCCTGACCCCGCGGCCGCACATGGACCTCCGATTCGAGAGGGAGGCCCGCGTCATCAAAATTGATCGCCATTTTCACGCGAACAGCGCCTTTGCTTTTTTAACCACGTTCTCGACGGAGAACCCGAGCTCCCTCAAGACGACCTCTCCGGGCGCGGACGCCCCGTAGCGGTCGATCGTGACGGTATCGCCGCGATCCCCGACCCATCGGTGCCATCCGAACGACGTTCCCGCTTCGATGCCGAGGCGGGCGCCGATCGACCGCGGAAGGACCTCCTCCCGATAAGCCGCGTCCTGTTCCAGGAAAATCTCCCAGGACGGCATGGAGACGACGCGGGTCGACACACCTTCCGCCTCGAGCTTTTCGCGCGACGCCAGCGCGAGCGCCACCTCGGATCCGGTGGCGATCAGGATCAAGCGGGGCGGTTTCGCGGACCCTTCGGCGAGGACGTACGCGCCCCGCGCGAGCCCCGAGGCCGGAGCGAACTTCGTCCGGTCTATGACGGGCAGCTTCTGGCGGCAGAGCACGAGGCCGACGGGCCCGCGCGTGCGTCCCATGATCACCCGCCAGGCTTCCACCGCTTCGTTGGCGTCTCCCGGACGGAGGATCGTCATTTTCGGCATGGCCCGGAGCGAGGCGAGATGCTCGACCGGCTGGTGGGTCGGACCATCTTCGCCGAGGCCGATGGAGTCGTGCGTCCACACGAAGATGTCCGGCAGTTCGTTCAACGCCGCCAGACGGACGGCCGGCCGCATGTAGTCGGAAAAGCAGAAGAAGGTCGCCACGAAAGGCCGCAACCCGCCGTGGTACGAGATCCCATTCGCGATCGCGCCCATCGCATGCTCGCGCACGCCGAAGTGCAGATTTCGGCCGGTGCCGGTGCCCGCTTCGAAGCTCGCAAATTTCGTCAACGTGGTATTCGTCGAGGTCCCGAGGTCCGCGTCGCCGCCGATCAGCCACGGAACCGTCTCGGCGATCGCGTTCATCGCCTTGCCGGCTGCGGTGCGCGTCGCCTCCTTCTCGCCGGCCGCAAACACGGGAAGATTGGCATCCCAACCCTCCGGAAGCTCTCCGGTCATCCAGCGCTTCCACTCCGCCGCGAGGTCCGGATACTTCGCGCCGTATTTCTCGAAGCGCTCCTGCCAGTCGGCCCGGGCCGCCGCGCCTCGCGTGACCGCCTCCCGGAAATGGTCGAGCGATTCCGGGGGCACGAAGAACGGCTCCTCGGAAACCCAGCCGAGCGCCTTCTTCGTCCGGGCAACTTCCTCGACCCCGAGGGGGCTGCCGTGCGCCTCGCTGGTGCCGCCCTTGTTCGGCGAACCGTAACCGAGCGTCGTCTTGATGATGATGAGCGAGGGTCGGCTGACCTCGGCGATCGCGGCTCCAATCGCGTTGTCGATCGAGTCGA
>JBBROA010000244.1:0-1875 GCA_038229875.1 Thermoanaerobaculia bacterium
CCCGCGGCCTCTCAGCGGTCCAGGCCGCGCCATCGGGCGCGCGCGCCCCGGACCGGATGCGGGCGTCTTCGCGCCCGCGGGATCACGACTTTCCGAGCAGTTCGAGGGCAGCGACGGTCAAAGACGACGCTCCCATCCGAATGGTCGCTACGCGATCGGGCGCGAACTGCGACGAGTGCAGCGAGGGCAGGGGAGTGCCGTTCTTCTGGGACTCGGCGTAGCGTCCCGGTTCGACCGCGCCGATCTCGAACTGGAGCGCCGGGACGCCGGCGCGGCCATATTCGGAGAAATCCTCGCCGCCCATGACGGGGGTGCCCTGAATTACGTTGCTTGCCCCGAAGGCGCGTCCGAGCGCCGCCGCGATGCGCGAGGTCAGCGCGGGGTCGTTGAACGTGGCGGGCGTCGTTTCCGCGACCGTCACTGACGGCTCCTTCGGCGCCCCGGCCGCCGCGGCTTCCGCCTTCGCGATCCGGGCGATTCCCTTCAACAGCCGCTGTCGAACGTCCTCCTTGAAGGAACGGACCGTAATCTGCAGCTTGACCTCGTCGGGAATGATGTTGTGCTTCAAGCCTCCGTGGATCGAACCGACGGTCACGACGGCCGGATCGAAGGGGCTGTTTTCGCGCGCGACGAGAGTCTGGAGCGCGACGACGGTCCGCGCGGCGATGACGACCGGATCCACCGTGGTCTGCGGGTACGCGCCGTGTCCGCCCCGGCCGAAGACCGTGACGTCCACCGAATCCACGTTCGCGAAGGCGAAGCCCGGCGTGTACGCGATCTTCCCGGAGGGGAGCGTTGCCTTGTCATGAAGGGAAATCGCGAAGTCCGGCTTCGGAAACCTCGTAAAGAGCCCGTCTTTCAACATGTGGAGAGCGCCCGCGCCCTTCTCCTCCCCGGGCTGCCCGATCAGGAACAGCGTCCCGCGCCAGCGGTCCTTCGCTCGCGCGAGAAGCGTCGCGGCCCCGATCAGGGACGTCATGTGGATGTCGTGGCCGCAGGCGTGCATTACGGGAACGGTATTTCCCGCGTCGTCCTTCGCGGTCGCCTTGCTCGCGTAGGGAAGGCCTGTCCTCTCCTCGACGGGCAGCCCGTCCATGTCTTCCCGGATGAAGACCGTGGGTCCCGCGCCGTTTTTCAGGATGGCGACCACGCCGGTGCCGCCGACGCCCGTCGTGACTTCGTAGCCGAGCTTGCGGAGACGGTCGGCGATTTTGGCCGAGGTCTTCTCTTCGTGCATCGAGAGCTCGGGGTTGCGGTGCAGGTCGATGTACAGGGCCTCGAGATCGGGGATGAGCGCGTCGAGCGGCCGGAGCGCCGGATTCCCGGCGGGCGCGGCTTCCGGCGCGGTGGGCTCCGGGGCGGCGGAGAGCATGAGCGAAACGAGCATCGCGGCGGCGAAGAAGAGGGGGCGCATTTTTCTCCTGATCAAAAGTGTGACCGCTACCAGAGCAGAGCCCGGACCCGCTGTCAAGAACGCCTGTGCGATGCTAGTTCTCGATGTCGAGCGGCTCCGACGGAAAGCCTCGCCGCGTCGGGACCCTGGAGAGCTTCCGCGCGGCGGTCACTTCGAGGCGGCTCGCGGCCGTGGCGATCCAGTCGTTCGCGTCCGGACTTCCACTCGGCCTCGTCTGGATTGCCCTGCCCGCCTGGTTGACGTACCGCGGCGTCGACATCAAGACCGTCGGACTCTTTTCGCTGTCGCAGGCGCCGTGGACGTTCAAGTTCCTCTGGGCGCCTCTGATGGACCGCTACAGCCCCGGGTTCCTCGGCCGCAAGCGGTCCTGGATGATCGTGTCCCAGCTGTTCCTCCTCGGCGGGATCGCGTACCTGGCGACCCAGTCGGTGTCGCCGCGGGTCGGGCTGGTCGCCGCGATC
>JBBROA010000245.1:0-1872 GCA_038229875.1 Thermoanaerobaculia bacterium
GAACTCGCGGGCGGTCAGCGCGCCGACGGGACAGACGTCCGCCGCGCAGGCGGACCAGTCGTTGGCGAGAGGCTTCCCGTCGTGCGTCCAGACGAGGGTGCGCCCTCCCCGGTCCAGAAACGTCAGCTCGCCCGTTCCGGCGATCTCCTGGCAGAAGCGGATGCAGCGCGTGCACTGGATGCAGCGCGTCATGTCGGCGATGACGTGCGGCCCGATCAGGGTCCGATCGAAACCCGGGTACTGGCGCTTGCGCTCGTCGTAGTCGGACTTCTGGTCGCCGTAGCCGAAGGAGTTGTCCTGGAGCTTGCACTCGCCGGCCTGGTCGCAGATCGGGCAGTCGAGCGGGTGGTTGATGAGCAGGAACTCCATGTTCGCCGCGCGGGACTGGACGACCTTTTCCGTCGTCGTCCTGATCGAGAGGCCCTCTTTCAGCGGAGTCGTGCACGCGGCCTGGATCTTCGGGATCCCGTCCACCTCGACCAGGCACATGCGGCACTGGCCGACGACCGACAGCCGGGGATGGAAGCAGAAATGGGGGATCTCGATTCCGGCGAGCTTCGCCGCTTCGATCAGGTTGACGTCCTTCGGGACTTCGACCGGCTTGCCGTCGAACGTGACGGTGAACGTCTTCTTGTCCGGAGGGGGAGCGGCGGGAGGAGCCGGCGGGGGAGCGCCGCCGGAAGGCTTGCCGGCCTCTCCGGTCGAGGGGACGCCCGGCTTCGCCTCGCCTGCGGGCTTTGGAGCGGAGCTCACGCGGTCACCAGCGCGGCGGCGCCCGTGCGGCCTCCGACCAGGCAGCGCTTTTCGGTGACGTGGTGGCGATACTCGTCGCGGAACTTCGCGATCGAGGAGAGGACGGGCGCGATCGCCGCATCCGAGAAGACGCAGATCGTCATGCCGTTCCCCATCTGGTTCGAAATGCGCTCTAAAAGATCGATGTCCTCGAGCCGGCCTTCGCCGGCCTCGATGCGGGTCAGCACCTTGTGCAGCCAGGGTGTTCCCTCGCGGCAGGGCGTGCACTGGCCGCAGGACTCGTGGGCGAAGAACTTGGCCAGGTTCTGCGCCGCGTTGACGATGCAGGTGTCCTCGTTCATCACGATGATCGCCGCCGACCCGAGCATTGACTTCTTCGCGGCGAGGCCGTCGAAGTCGAGCGGGCAATCCTCGATCTCGGCCGGCGTCAGCATCGCGGCCGATGCGCCTCCCGGAATCACCACCTTCACCTGCCGGCCGTTCTTCATTCCCTGCCCGTACGCCTCGCCGAAGATCAGGTCCTTCATCTGCAGGCCCATCGGGGCCTCATAGACGCCCGGGCGGTTGACGGGCCCGGAAAGGCAGTAGAGCTTCGGGCCCGTGTTTTTCTCGTTTCGCCCGATCTTCGAGAACCACTCGGCTCCGCGCTTCACGATGTGGACGACGCAGGCGAGGGTCTCGACGTTGTTGACGATCGTCGGGGCGGCGAAGACCCCCGAGACGGCGGGGAACGGCGGTTTGATGCGGGGCTGTCCCCGCTTCCCCTCGAGGCTCTCGATCAATCCCGTCTCTTCGCCGCAGATGTACGCGCCGGCCCCGCGATGGACCCAGAGATCGAGCGAGTATCCGGACCCCAAAATGTTCTCGCCGAGAAATCCGTCTCGCCTCGCTTCGGCGAGCGCTTCTTCGAGCACCCGGGCGCCGAGGTAGAACTCGCCGCGGATATAGATGTATGCGGTGCGGCACTTGAGCGCATAGGCGGAGAGGATGATCCCCTCGATGACCTGATGCGGGTCTTCCTCCATCAACAGCCGGTCCTTGAAGGTCCCGGGCTCCGACTCGTCGGCGTTGCACAGGAGATAGACCGGCTTGCCCTTCGTGTCCTTCGGGACGAACCCC
>JBBROA010000246.1:0-1804 GCA_038229875.1 Thermoanaerobaculia bacterium
AGTTGGCTTTGGTCGCGTAGCAGACGAGATGGGGGACCGCCGAGAGCGCCCGGTCGAAACGCAGGTAGTTCTCTTCCACGAGAGCGCGGCTGTAGACATAAACCGGTGTCCCGACGCCCTCGGCGATGGACGCGAGCGGGACTCCGTCGCAGGTCAGGTTGCCGGCGTCGTCGCGAAAGAATCCAGCCACGGCCGGCGACGATAGCATCGCGCGTCTCATGGACCCGGGCCCCGAAGGGCGCAAATCAGCGATTCGTGTCCGCTCCGAGCACCACCTTCTTCTGCCTCGTCGGAGGATCGAATCGGACCACCTCGCCGCGTTCGTCGAGGAACAGCTTCGAGGCTTCGCTGCCGGGCACGGGTCCCTCCCGGGACCACCACCAGCCGCCGATCGGAACGAGGCCGTCCGCGACCGGCGCGGCGGCGCCACGATCGAGGTCGGCGATTTCCAGGACAGGTTTCGCCTGCCGCCCGCCGGGCAGATCCCGGATCCACGCGACGGCGAGGCGGCCGGCCGCGACCTCGGGTCCGAGGCGCAGAAGCCCGGAGCCGCCGATCTCGATACGACGCTCCTTCTCGCCCGAAGGAGAAAAAACCTCCAGCCAGGAGCCGCTGTTGTCGCCCAGCGCCAGGACCAGACGGCCATCGGAGAGGAAGCGGGAGCGCGACCGGAGGGGCGGCCCTTGACGAAGGGTCGCGAGAGCGGCGCCCGTCCGCGCGTCCCGCAGCGTGATCCGGGTCCCGGCGAACGTCGTGCGCGAGACGAACCGGTCCCCGGCGCGATTGGTCAGCATCATCCCCCAGTAGGACAGCGACTCCGTGGCGCCGGTCTGCGCCAGCGTTCGCCCGGGCACGTCGTACTCGAGTATCTGCATCTCCGGCCGGAGGGCCGTGACTCCCGCGATACTCGAGCGGAAAATGCGGACCGTGTCCGGCCCGACGAACCGCGCGCTCGCCACGTCACGCGGCGGCACGGCGATGCGGACGGAGCCGAGCGACCGTCCGGAAGGCACCTCGAAGATGGAAAGGAGGCCGAAGTCGATGGCGCCCAGCCGGCCTCCGTCGGAGGAGAGGAAAAGGTCCGGCCTGCTCCCAAAGGAGATCTTCGGATCGGCCGGCACGGCGCCGCGGTCCTCGAGTCGGAGAGTCCGGAGGCGCCAGGGGCCGTGGACCGCCGTCTCACCTTCCACCCATGCGGCGACGCTTCCGTCTTCCGACGCGACGATAGGCCCGCCGCCCGTGCGAAGAAAGCGGGAGCTCCGCGTGTCGTAGAGAAATCCCGCGCTGGCCCCCCGCGCGCGGCCGTCCAGACTGACCCATCCCGCGGAACCGAGGGGGAGGGCCCCGGACAGGGAATCGAGCGACGAAGGCGGCGCCGCGAGGACCCATGCGGCCCACGCCGCGAACAGGACGGCGGCCGTCCCGAGGAGACTCCAGGCGGTCGTCGAGAACGCCCGGTGGGCGGCGTAGAGGTCGGTGCGCCCGGCCGCGACCGCCCGGTACGAGCTCGCCAGGAACACGGCGGCGACCGCGAGCCCCGAACAGAGCAGTACCGTGCGGAGAAACAGGGGAGGATCGGGCATCACACGCCAGAGTCGCGCGGTGACGGCGGCGGCGGCGAGGCCGGTCGCGGTCAAGGCCGCGAGATCCGCGACGGCGATCCACGACCGGGAGCGGACGATGAGCGAGGCCGCGTTCGCGGCGAGCAGGACGAAGAGCAGGGAACCCGTGAACGCGAGGGCGGCTCCGGCCGCGCCGCCCTCGATGCCTCGCAGGGGCGCGAGGCCCCGATCGACGAGGAGCG
>JBBROA010000247.1:0-1704 GCA_038229875.1 Thermoanaerobaculia bacterium
GCGATAGACCAGCACGCCGTTGCGCGAGACGGAGAAGCGCGCGAGGCCCACGTTGTCCGTTCCGATTTTCTCCGCGAGTGGGACTGCCTCGCCCGTCGTCTTCAGGGCGCCGGCGTCGAACGGCTGCGCGACGAGCGTCCGGTCGCGGGCGAAAAGAAGATACCCGGGAGGCGAATAGGTCACGAGCGTCTGAGCGGGACCGAGCTTCTTCCTCTCCTTAAAGTCGATCGAGCCGATCCAGTACGCGTTGTCATCCGCCTTCTCGGTGGTCAGCAGATAGAGGTAGTGGCGTCCGTCGGGGAGAAACTCCGGCCATCCGATGGAAGTCTCGTGGCGTTTCAAGTCGGGTCGGACCTCGACCGCCTTCATACCGCCGGCGGCCGAGACACGATGGATGGGGTCGCTGCCGGTGCCGTCGAAGAGAATGACCCCCTGGGAGCTCCAGGTGCCGTCCGAAGCTCCGGGCGCGTCGCAGATCTTCGTCGGCGGTCCGCCGGAAACGCCGACTTTTTTGAGCACTCCATCGGCCACGAATCCCAGGAACTGGCTGTCGGGGGACCAGAAAGGACGGGCCCCCCCTTCGGTGCCGGGGAGAGGATGCGCCTCGATCGCGTTCAAGGGGCGCACCCAGATCCGGTTCTTCCCTTCCGAATCGGTGGCGTCGAACGCGAGCAACCTTCCGTCGGGGGAGATCCGCGGCACATCGATGGTCGTGACGTCCGCCGGCGGCGCGATCTCGAAGCGCATGACGGGCTGCGGCAGCGGCGTCCGTTTCAAGAATCCCCAGCCCAGCCCCAGGGCCGCGAGCGCCGCCACGGCCGCGGCAACCCAGGCGAGCTTTTCGCGGTTCCTGCGCCGGGCGGCGACGGGCGCGGGGAGTCCCACCTGCGAGCCGCCCTCCGAGATCCACTGGAGTTGCAGGTTGACGTCGTGCGCCGTCTGGAAACGGTCTTCCGGATCCTTCGCCATGCACGTCTTCACGACGCGGTCGAGTGCGGGCGGCGTCATAGGGGATATCCCGGAGATCGGCGGCGGCTGGTCGCGAAGGATCGCGCCGATCAACGAGGCCTGGCTCTTGCCCTCGAATGCCTTGTGGCCGGTCGCCATCTCGTAGAGAACCGCGCCGAACGCGAAGATGTCGGAGCGCGCGTCGGCGTCCCTGCCCTCGAGCTGCTCCGGGGCCATGTACTGGAACGTCCCGAGCACCGTCCCGCGCTCCGTCAGAGGCTGGCTCGCCTGCGCCGCCGTGGCGAGGCGCGAAACGCCGGACATCGCAGCGCTCGGGGGCGGCTGAAACTTGGCAAGACCGAAGTCGAGGAGCTTGACGCCCGATCTGGTGAGCATCACGTTCCCGGGCTTCAGGTCCCTGTGCACGATCCCGACACGGTGCGCCTTGTCCAGAGCGTCGGCGATCTCGATCCCGTAGCGGAGCAGCTGCTCGGCCGGGAGCGGTCCCTTCGAGAGGCGGTCGGCAAGGGTATCGCCGTCGAGGAACTCCATGACGAGGTACTCGGTCTCGCCCTCCCGGTTGACGTCGTAGAGGGCGCAGATGTGCGGATGCGTGATCTGCGAGATGGTTTTCGCCTCGCGCTCGAAGCGCTGGCGGACCTCTTCGTTCTGGGAGAGGTGCTCCGGCAGGACCTTGATCGCCACGGTTCGCTCGAGGCGGGTGTCGCGCGCCCGGTAGACCTCACCCATCCCGCC
>JBBROA010000248.1:0-1661 GCA_038229875.1 Thermoanaerobaculia bacterium
CGATGGCATCTTCGAAAGGGCCGTCTGGTAGTCGACGGCGAGCCAGGGCGGAATCCGAATTCCGAAGCCCTCGAGGAATGTGTTGAAGTAATTCGCCCAGGAGATCGCGACCGCGACGTTGCCGATCGCGTACTCGATCATTAAATCCCAACCGATGATCCAGGCAACGAGCTCCCCGAGCGTGCCGTAGGAGTACGTGTAGGCGGACCCGGCGACCGGCACCATCGACGCGAACTCCGCGTAGCAGAGCGCGGTGAAGCCGCAGACGGCGGCGGTCAGGACGAACGAGAGGATGAGGGCGGGACCGGCGCCGGGGCGGGACGCGTCCCCCGCCGCCGCGGTGCCGATCGTGGCGAAGATGCCGGCGCCGATGATCGCGCCGACGCCGAGCGCGACGACGTTCCACGGGCCCAGAACGCGCTTCAACTTGTGGCCGGGCTCCTCCGTCTCCGCGAGGAGGGCGTCGAGGGACTTCCGGCGGAGGAGCGACGACGCCAGGCTCAAGTTGGCGCGCAGGATAGCAGGAGAGTCTCGAATCCGAGCCGGAATTCTGGCCGGCCCCGGGCCCTCAGCGAAGCCGTTCCGCGGGCGGATCGCCGGGCTTCGGCGGATCCTCCGCGGGCGGCGGCGCCGGCGGCTTCTCGGGGAGAGGCGGAGAGGGCGGATCCTGGAGCGGCGGAGGCGTGGCGCCCGGAGTCGGAGGCTCGCCGATCGGTGACGCGTGCCCGGGAACTTCAGTACTCATGGACTCTCCGCATTGCAAAAAGGGGACCGGCTGCTCGCCGGCCTCAAGGCACTTCGCTCGTCGCCCTTCGCCCGTCGCCCTTCGCCTTTCGCCTTTCGCCTTTTCCCTACGCGCGCTCCCCGATCACGCGGGCGAGCTCGACGAGCGAAGCGATCCGGCTTTCGGAAGGCAGATTCCCATGCCGGCCGTTGCGATCGAGCAACACCGCCTCGAGTCCGGCCGCTCGAGCGCCCTCGAAATCTTCGCGCCGCGAGTCTCCGACGTGAAGGCACTCCCGGGGAGCGAGGCCCAGGCGCGCGCACACGCGCAGAAAGATCTCGGGGTCGGGCTTTCCCGTCTCCTCGATCGCGGAGACCGCGACCGTGGCAAAACGTGGCGTGAGCGCGAGCGCGTCGAGAAGGGCGGGCAGGGTCGAGTCCCAGTTAGAGACGATCGCGAGCGACAACCCGCGGCGCTCGAGCTCCCCGAGCGTCTCCGGGACGTCCGGGTAGATGGCCCACGACGAGGGCTCGCGAAAGTGGGTCACGAGGCGCTCGAGACAGGCCGCGGAAATCGGCTGCCCATCCAGGCGGCCGCGCACGCGGTTGACGAAGCCGCCCCAGAACGCCCCCTCTCCCCTCACGCCGGCGTAGCGGTCCGCCTTTCCCCCGGCCTGGACTTCCTCCCACGTGCTCGTGAGCGCGAGGTCGAGTTCCTCCCGAGTGAAGCGGGCGCCGTCCGCGGAGAGCTCCCGGGCGTAGACCTGTTCGACGGGAGGGCTCGGATGGACGAGCGTCAACCCCGCGTCGAACAGGACCCCCCGGATCACGGCGGCGCGGCTCTAGGTGTCGCGGCTAAGGAGGTTGTTCACCCTTGACGCGGGTGGTTTATCACCGAGTGCGGAGTGTCGACGATGGAAATTGTAGTAGTGAAGCCA
>JBBROA010000249.1:0-1630 GCA_038229875.1 Thermoanaerobaculia bacterium
CGAGCAGGAACTTTTGAAGCGAATCCCCACGAACCGTTATGACGAGCGGGTTGCCGCTCGCTCTGCACTTGATGAACGCATCAAAAACGCGGCCGGGAAGCTACTTCGAGACCGGAAGATTCCCGCAGAAGGGAAAAAGCTGGTCGTGTCCGTAATCCATTGCATTGAGTCGGCATCCTTGCCTATCCTGACGTGGTGCCACAACTGATAACCCTCGGGCCATGATGCGTCGTCGGAGGTGGGCCGTGGATGACCTCTCTCGCTTCTGCTGCCTGAATTCCCAGTGCCCCGATCATGGCCTCCGGGCCGGGGAAAACCTCTCCGTCTGCGGTCATTACGGCAAGGATGGCTCGATCCGCTTCCTCCGTTGTCGGTCCTGTGGCGATCGATTCTCCGAACGCAAGGGGACCCCGCTGTTCCATTCCCACCTGACCAAGGCGAAGGCCACTGCTGTCCTGGAACACATTGCCGAGGGCTGCGGGGTCCGACAGACCGAGCGACTCGTCGGCGTCCACCGCGACACCGTGACCCGCTACACCCGCAAGGCGGGCGAGCATGCCAAGGCGGCCCACGACGAGTTGGTCGCCCTTTCCCCCCCTCACGACCGAGGTCCAGTTCGATGAGAAGTGGTCCTTCGTCGCCAAGAAGGAAGCGAACTGCGATCGGTCTGACCCGGCCGACAATCACAAGGGAGATTACTGGGACCATGTCGCCTTCGACCCCGAGCATCGCCTGGTCATTGCCGTCGTGCCCGGTGCCCGCGATGTCGAAGGCACCGAGGCTCTGGTGGGCGAGTTCCGCCAACGGACCGGAGGCCGGACGATGAGGCTGATGACCAGCGACGCCTATCCGGCCTACGAGACGGCGATCCTCGACGCCTACGGCGAGACGGTCACACCGCCTCGCACGGGAGTGCCGGGCCGCCCGAAGAAGGAGTACAAGACGGCCCCCGCCGGCCTGACCTATGCGACGGTCGAGAAGGTGCGGAAGAAGGGCCGAGTGGTCGAGATCCTGACGCATATCATCTTCGGCACGATGGCGTCGATCGCGGGGGCGTTGGCCGCCTCGCGCGTGAGCCGATCGGTCAACACGTCGTTCCTCGAGCGGCAGCACCTGACGGACCGGCATCACAACGCGAGGAAGTCGCGGAAGACCTACCGGTTCTCGAAGGATTGGCGGTTCCACGAGGCGGCCACCTATTTCACGCTGTACAGCTACAATTTCTGCTGGCCGGTGAGGACGCTGCGAGAGCCGGTCGGTGAGGGACATTACCGCAAGCGGACTCCGGCGATGGCCGCCGGCCTGACCGATCACGTCTGGTCGATAACCGAATGGATCAGCTTCCCGGCCGTTCTACGGAGCTAGGACACGACCAATGGGCCGCATTTGAAAGATAATAGTCATGCTTGATGGTGCCATCCGATTGACGCTCTCGCATGATGAACAGCAACTCCTCCGGGCCCGTCCCCCCGCTCGACGTCCGGGCCCGTACCCGACGCTTCAACACCTCCACCGTGAGCGGGCCCTTCTCGCCGTCGCGGACCTCGATCGTCGTCCAGCCGGCCTCCGCCCGACCCTCGCGCCAACGATCCATACGCACGAGCGGATTCATGGGATGCCTCCCGCGGCC
>JBBROA010000250.1:0-1586 GCA_038229875.1 Thermoanaerobaculia bacterium
CGATAGACCGGGCGCGCGCCGAGGAGACGGTCCGGCGTGTCCAGGAGGCGCTCCTCGGCATGGACCTCGTCCAGGTTGACCGGCGCATGGGAGATCATCCCGAAGCCACCCTGCGCTGCCGGCTCTTCGTCCCGGTCGACTACGCCCGCATCGCGTACATGTGGCACAACATGCTCTTTCCTTCGGACTCGACCTGGGAGCCCGACTTCGTGTCCGTTTACGTTCCCGAGTGGCCCGAGCGGCTCATCTTCGCGGACGTCGAGCAGAGGTACACGTACATCCTGGGAAGCGACTATCCGGGCGAGGCGAAGAAGTCGATGCTCCGCCAGGCGATGTTCTGGATCAAGCGGCGGGGCGGGCTGGGCCTCCACGCCGGCTCGAAGATCCTCCGGGTGACGGGCCCCGACGGGGCGCTCCGGGACGTCGGGTTCCTGCTGTTCGGGCTTTCGGGTACGGGCAAGACGACGTTGACCCTCCACGACCACGGCCTCGAGCCGCCCGAAGCCGCCATCATCAAGCAGGACGACGTGGTCCTTCTGACGAAAGAAGGCCGAGCGTTCGGGACGGAAGACGGCTTCTACATCAAGACGGAGGGGCTCGAGCCATCGCAAACGGTCCTCTGGGGCGCGGCCACGCATCCGAGCGCCACGTACGAGAACATCATGGTCGACGACGCCGGCAAAGTCGACTTTCTCGACACGTCGCTCACCTCGAACGGCCGGGGCGTGGTTCTCCGCAGGCACATCCGAGGCACCGGCGACGGCATCGACCTGCCGAAGGCGAACAAGATCGTCTTCATCACCCGCCGCAACGACATCGTCCCCGTCTGCGCGCGGCTGACGCCCGAGCAGGCCGCCGCCTATTTCATGCTCGGCGAGTCGATCGAGACGTCCGCCGGCGATCCGACGAAGGCCGGCCAGGCCAAGCGCGAAGTCGGCACGAATCCGTTCATCGTCGGGCCGGAGGCCGAGGAGGGCAACCGCCTGCTCCGGATCCTTCGGGAAAACCCCGACATGCAGGCGTACATTTTGAATACCGGCTCGATCGGCGCGCACGGCACCTCGGCCGGGGAAAAGATCAGTATCCGGATTTCGACGGAGATCATGAAGCAGATCGCGAAGGAGGGCATCGCCTGGCAGCGGGACCCGGACTGGGGATACGAGATACCGACTGACGTGCCGGGGATCAACCTCGAGAACTACACGCCGACGACGCGCTACTCGGACGCCGACTACAAGGCGCTCGTCGGGAAGCTCCGGAGCGAAAGGCGCGAGTGGCTTGCGAAGTTCCCCGGGCTCGACCCGGCCATTCCGGGCGCGATCGAGGTCTGATTCGGATGGTGGAAGTCGAAGGTCTTCAGGACGTCGTCGCGGCCGATTCGTCGATCTGCTACATCGACGGAGACCGCGGGATCCTGTCGTACCGCGGGATCGACATTCACGACCTGGCGGACAATTCGAGCTTCGAAGAGGTGTGCTTCCTTCTCTGGGAAGGGCGTCTCCCGCGCAGCGACGAGCTAGCCCGCGCTCGCGGCGAGATCGGCCGCGAAAGACCGGTCCCCGGCGAGACGCTCCAGCTTCTCGAAC
>JBBROA010000251.1:0-1546 GCA_038229875.1 Thermoanaerobaculia bacterium
ACTCGAGGCCGTCGCGGTCGATCGTCACCCGCTCGACGGCAGGAGGCGTGCGCGGCTTTTCCTCTCCCGGCTTGTCCGCCGGCAGCGAAGAGGAAGCGGCCGCCGGCTTCTCGTCGTCGGCCGTCACACCCTTCTTGTTGTCCTCTTTCCCCTTCTGCTCCTTCTGCTCCTTCTCGCGTCGGGCCTCTGGGGTCAGCTTCTCCTCGTCGCTCTCCTTCACGAGGGGCGAGGGCAGGTCCTTCCGAAGCACCGCCATGTAGATCGAGCGCGTGACGCGGACGTCCTCGTTCTCCATCGAGAACCAATTGCGTACGGGCCCCGCGTTCGTCGAGGCGAGAAAGTAGAGGTACTTACCGCTTTTGTCGAAGACGGGCTCCGAAACATCCGACAGGCCGTCGGTGACGGCGAACGCCTTGTCCTGCTCGAGCGAGTACGCGTAGACGGTCTGGATGTACGTTCGGTTGGCGAGCGTGTACACGATCCAACGTGAATCGGGGGACCAGGCGGGCCAGACCGTCTTGCTCGGGCCGTACAGATATTCGGAGCCGAGCTTCTTCACCGCGCCGCTCGAGAGGTCAATCCAGAAGACGCTCCAGGAATTGTCGGTGAACGCGATCTTGCGACTGTCCGGCGCCCAGACCGCGCGGTCGTAGTAGCCGGCGCCCGGCAGCTTGAATCGCGAGGGCTCTCCCCTTCCGTCCTGGCTGCGGACACAAAGCTCGTACTCCCCCGATTCATCCGAGAAGTACGCGATGCGCCGGCCGTCGGGCGACCAGATCGGAGAGCGCTCGTGCGCGCCCGCCGTGTTCGTGAGGTTGCGGACGTCCCCCTTGTCGGCGGGCACAGACAGAATCTCGCCGCGGAATTCGACCGCGAGCCGGGCGCCGGAAGGCGAAAGGGACGTCGAGCGGACGTACTTCGCTCCCTTGACGAACCGCGGGCGGGTCTCCTGGAGGTCCGACGCGGCACCGATCGGCACGCGGTCGGACGTCCGCGCTTTCGGGTCGTAGACGTGGAGGTAACCCGCCTGCTCGTAAACGATCGCGCCGCCGCCGGCGGAGGCGTTCACGACCGGAAAATCCGAGTGCGTGGTCAGGCGCGCCACGGTCTTTCCGATGGCGTCCCAGGAGTAAAGGTTGAACTCTCCGTCACGGTCCGACAGGAAATACACCGTGTCGCCGAGCCACATCGGAGCCGCGTCGTTTGCGCGGCCCCTCGGTTGCGGGATTTTCTCGATCGCGTGCGACGCGACGTCGTACACCCAAACGCGCGAGACCCGCCCGCCGCGATAACGCTTCCACTGCTGGAAGGCCGCGCCGAGCGGGTTGTAGGCGATCCGCCGCCCGTCCGGCGAGTACGCGGCGCGGTCGGCGTTGGGAATCGGAAGGGGCGTGTCGTTGCCTCCGCCGACCGGCACCGTGAAGAGCTGCCGGTACCGCGTCGTGTGAACCGCCCGCGGCGAGGTGAAGAGCACCGCGGAACCGTCCGCCGTAAAGCCCTGCACGATGTCGGCGCCGGGATGCCAGGTCAGCCGCCGCGGCACGCC
>JBBROA010000252.1:0-1540 GCA_038229875.1 Thermoanaerobaculia bacterium
CCTCGACGAACGCGAAGGGGTCCTCGCCCACCACGAGGGTCTCGATCCCCTGCCGACGACGCGCCGCGGCCCGCAGCTCGGTGAACCCGTCGCCCGGCTCGGGCGCCGTGAGCACCAGCAGCTCGACGCCGCGCCGCGCGAGCAGCGGTGCGCCGAACTCCCAGTTGCCCAGATGCGGCGTGACCAGGAGCACGCCCCGGCCCGTCTTCGTCGCCGCGAGGAAGTGTTCCCATCCTTCGCCGACCTGGGCGCGGTCGCCGAGCGGGACGCCGGCCTCGTGCCGCCAGAGGTCCACAAGCTTGCGCGCGAAGTTCGCGAAGTTGTCCTTCGCGGCGCGGGTCGCCGCCGCCCGGTCGCCGTCGTGGACCGGCAGCAGATTCTCCACGACCACCTCGAAGCGGTCCGGACGCGCGACGCGATAGCCGAGCGCGGCAAGCCTCGCCAGCGCGACACAGAGCGGCTCGGGCAACATCCGCCCGCCCCATCCGCCGGCGCGCCACAGCCGCGCGCCATAGAGCGACGAAGGCTTGGGCGCCGGCGCGCGCTCGGCGGCCGGTTCTTGGCGGGAACTTTTCTCCGCCGTCCGGGGATCGGTCACAAGGCCTGCCGGGACAGACGAGACGGACAGCCCTGCTTTGTCCGGCGCGGACCGATGCCCGATCTGGCCAGGAGGGCAGGCTTCCAGCCTGCCTAGGCCGGGCGGGCTTCCAGCCCGTTCGCTCGGGGCGGCATTGTCCGCAGGCTGGAAGCCCGCGGTGCCAGGCAGGCTGGAAGCCTGCCCTCCTACGCCGGTGATCACGGGCAACGAGGTTCCTTGAGGCAGCCTCTTTGGCGTCCGTTCCGCGTTCCCCGTTCCCCGCTCCCCGTTCCCGCAAAGGGCTTGCCACCACAGCGGCAACAGGCCGCCGCACACGACGAAGACGCAGCCGACACCGACCGCACAGACGAGGTCGAGGCTGGCCAAGCCCGCGTTGCTGCTCCACGCAAGCGAGCCGAACCCGGCGATGTTCGCGCCCGCGCAGAGCAACAACGCCTTGCGGGTGGAGGAAAGATGGGAGCGCAGGGGAGCCGGGGGGAAAGGGAGCAGGGGAGATGTCCCTTCATCGCCCTTGGGTTCCCCTTCTCCCCTTCTCCCTTTCTCCCCTGCTCCTCCGCCCCCCTGCCCCCCTGCCCTCCCGCTCCTCCGATCGCGCCGCAGCGCGAGCTGGATGTGGATGGTGGAATCCACGGACGAACCGAGCAGCAGCGGGAGCGCGACGAGGTTCAGCAGGTTCCACGACCATCCGAGCAACGCCATCACCGCGACCAACGACGCGAAGCTCAGGCCGAGCGCCGCGAAACCCAGCAGCACGTCCTGCCAACGGCGGAACGCGAGGCAGAGGAACCCGACCAACACGCCGCCGATCGCCGCGGTCAGCCACACCACGCGATGCGAGACATGCGCCAGCAGCGCGCCGCCGAGGGAATCCCAGCTCGTCGCCAGCACGCCGTCCGGAAGCCGGAGATCCACATGGCTCGACATCGCCCCGGGAAGCTTCTC